>JBKEDH010000149.1:0-8672 GCA_047975295.1 Aestuariibaculum sp. | reverse complement strand
AATCAATACGTATCTTTTATCCAGTTATAAGGCTTACGTTTAATCCAGTTTCCTCGGGTAAAATCGGGAAAATCCTGTGGTTCGCCGTTATTTTCTATAGATAATTCCGACAATGGTGTTACGGCACTCCACGCTGCTGCATCGTAGGCATCCATAGGTGGTGCTATATTAGCTTTGGCCGATTCTACAAATGCTTGATCTACAAAGAAATCCATACCTCCATGGCCTGCTCCCGTAGCTTTTTCGGCATATTTTTTCCATAAAGGGTGGTCGTACTTCTCCAACCATTCTTTCGAATCGTCCCATCTATGTGGTTTCGATACGCCTTCAACATATATTCTATCACCATCTTTTTCCCATAACCCTTTTGCTCCTTGCACCCTAAAACCTAATGAATATGGCCGTGGTAAATTACAATCGTGGGTTACTATTATGGTTTCGCCATTGGCAGTTTCAATAGTTGACGTTATTACATCGCCTTGCTTAAACCTTAGCTTGGCATTGGGGTGATTGGCTCCACCATGCTCTACAATATAATTATGCAAACCAATTCCTTTTGATGCATTTGAACTAATTGATGTAAAACGATTACCCCGGTTAATATCGCACATGGCTGCTATGGGTCCCACACCATGGGTTGGATATACATCGGCATTGCGCAACAAAGAGTGTTGCGTACGCCAAGCAGACTCTGAAATTCCTTTTTCACCAAATTCTACACCTTTGCCATATGCTGTTTTTCCGTCGTTCAGTTTTACAAAACGCAAATCGTGTTGGTAGCCACATCTAAAATGCACCAATTCGCCAAACACATTTTGTTTTACCATATTAAGTACCGCCATAACATCGCGACGATAGTTTACGTTTTCCAAAAGCATTAGATGCGTTCCGGTCTCTTCATGTACGTTTACCAAATCCCAGCATTCTTCCATGGTATTGGCAGCCGACACTTCCAATCCCGTAAACTTTCCTGCACGCATAGCATCTTTGGCCATACGGGTATGCCATAGCCATGGAGTGGATATAATTACAGCATCAACATCTTTCGAAGCCAGTAAATTGCGGTAATCGTATTCGTTTTTACCAAATACCTGTGCTTTTTTCTGTCCCGATTTGGTAATTAAATCTTGGGCAATCGAGATTCTATTGGAGTCTATATCGCAAATGGCCGTTAACAACACATCGTCTCGCCTTAATAAATTATTTAAATGATTGGTGCCTCGAAGTCCAACACCTATCATACCAACACGTAATTTATCGGCTGCCCCTCCTTTGCCTATCCCAAATGATAGATTGGGCAATACCGCCATACCTGCTCCGGCTATAGCCGTCTTTTTTATAAAATCTCGTCTTGTACTCATAAAAATATTTTAAAGTTTTGTTAATATCAGAAAATTTAACACAGTTTTATAACATATTTCAAATATTATGTTTAAAGCATAAATATAAGGCGATGATTTAAGCTAACAGGTGAAAATTTCAATATTTATACATCATTTGCCTATTTTTTCCACCTAAGCGATTAAATTTTACACCAACAGGAAAGCTAAGCCCAATAATTTTCGATAAAAGAAGAATTGTGCTTATTTTTACATGAATATAGACCAAATATGAGAGACCCCAGACATATCGCATTAAAATTTAAATACACTATTTTAATTTTGGTTTCTTGGAGCATAGCTATCCCCGCCTTTACCCAAGAACACTCAAATTTTATAAACATAATGCCCGAATTGCCAAAAACAATCCGTTATGTTAACAAAATAGAACAGGATTCCTATGGCTATATCTGGATGAATTATTTAAGCGGCTATGCCAAATACGATGGCTACAGTTACCATCTTACCAAAATTGATGATATTTTTAAACGTGTTGAAAAAAACGATTACATTACCCAAATAAGAAAAGATTATAAAAACAATATTTGGATTGTTTCCAAAAACGGTCAGGTAGCTGTTTGCGACACTTTGGGCATTCATCACGAATTCGAATCTCTGTCCAACATCTCCATAAATATTATAAACACTACTAACAACTCCATTTTTCTGGGCGATAAAAACGGAGGCATCTATACATTCGACCTTAACTCGTCGCAGCTCGAAAAACTAAGTACAGTACCCAATATTTCACCCAATATCGCAGAATTTGTTAGTATCGTAGAAAATCAAAAAGGGAATTTATACATAAGCACAAACAATGGTATTATTTATGAATTTTTACCGAAAGAAAACAAATTAAGTCCTATTACCGGTGTGTTTTCCAATTATCCGAGCGCACTTTATCTAACTGTCGATACCAATAATAAATTATGGATTGGCTCTGAAGGTTTTGGCCTATTTGTTTACGATACCGAAACAAAACGTTTTATACAAGACCAACTGTTTAAACCGCCATTACACAATATAGAAAAAGAGCTTTTTATTTCGCTTATATACGACAGTAAAGGGTTTATTTGGGGTGGCACCGATGGCGGGGGGCTTTATCGAATCGATTCCAACACCGGGCAAATCCTACTGTTTGCACACCAAAGCAACAACAAATTTTCTTTAAGCAGCAATACCATTTTAGATATTTTCGAGGACAACCATGGCAATATATGGGCCGCCACTAATTTTGGAGGTATCGATATACTACCCAAACGCAATAACAAAATCGATTATTTCGAAGGCTCGGACGATAATAGTCCGTCACGTATTTTATCCATTTACAAAAGTTCAAATGGCACATTATGGGCAGGAACAGATGGTATCGGATTAACACAAATTACATATAACACCAATGGTACAACCACTAAAAAACAATTTTTTAAAGGCAATGCTACCAAAAAAGGGTACTATATACAGACCATAACAGAAGACCAACAGTCTAATATTTGGTTTGGCACTTACAAAAACGGACTTTGGCAATACAACCAAAAAAGCAATAGTTTTAATGCCATAGAGACATTAAATTCGAAACAGCAACATGCTACCGACGTAAGGCAAGTATTTACAGATTCGAAACAACGAATATGGGCCGCAACAAACCTATCTCTAAATGTTTACTCCAGCAACAAGAAACTTTTGGCTACTTTCGACAACAATACCAAAGGGCTAAAAGGCCATATAATTGAATGTATAATTGAAGATACCAACGGTAATATCTGGGTTGGCAGCTTTAGGGGCGGATTGTTTAAATTCCACGAACAAAGCACCAACTTGAATCAGTCGTATTTTACACGTGTGTCGTATTACGACGAAGCACAGCACCCACACGATATTCCGGGATTAAGGCATATGAGCTTAGACAACAAAGGTTCCATTTGGTTAATTAGTACCCATGGCAAGCTTTTTAAAGTGAATCCTAAAACACACGATTATCAATCATTTCGAAATATTTCTACTATTAACGATAAGGATTTTAAAGCCGTACTTCCAGAAAACAGCGATAATATTTGGCTAAGTTCTTCTAACGGTATTATCCATTTTAACATTAAGGACAGTTTAACCACAACACTACTGGATACCGATGGTCTTCAAGGTAATGTTTTTTTAACCCGTAGTGCTTTTAAGGACCTTAATGGTAAGTTATATTTTGGAGGCTCTAATGGTCTTAACAGTTTTTATCCCAACGACATAACACAAAAAACATCAAAAGCCAGGCTTCATATCTATTCTATGGATATATTAAACAAACCTGCGAAAACCCTAATTCCCAATCAAATTACTTCTAATATAGAAAACCTAAAAACCTTAGAGCTATCGCCCAATCAATCCTCATTTTCGTTTCGTTTTAGCGCCATAGACAATATTTTAAATCCTAATTATGTTTATGCCTATCGCCTTTTGGGATTTAACGATGATTGGATTACGGTTACCAACGAAAAGCTTGCCAGCTACACCAATATTCCACCGGGTCAATATACTTTTGAAGTTAAGGCCGGTACCAAAAAGGATGTTTGGGATATTCCGCTAAAAAAAATAGACATCACCATAGCACCACCATTTTGGAATACAACACCAGCCTATGCTATATACGCCCTAATGGCATTACTAGTGGGGTTGGCCATCAAAAAATGGTACAGTTTAAGGAAAAAACTAATATTGGACAAAATAAACCACAACAAAGAAAAAGAACTACATGCCGAAAAAATGAAGTTTTTCGCCAAAATGTCGCACGAAATACAAACACCACTAACCCTTATATCTAGTCCTATAGACGATATGTTATCTCTTGCCGAAAAAAATGGCAACCTATTGTTAAAACAACGTTTACAGATTATATCCAACAACGTTAAACGCCTATCCAGAATCGCTTTCGAACTCACTTCTTTACGTGACAAGGAATTGGAAAAAACCAGACTTTTTGTTACCAAAAACAATTTATACAAAGAACTTCATACCATAGCCTTATCGTTTAAAGAACAAGCCCGGTTTAAAAACATCGATTTTGCTGTAAATTGCCCCAAAAACCTTTCGGAAGCATGGTATGACAAAGATAAGTTCGAACATATTGTTTACAACCTCTTGGCAAATGCGTTTAAATTTACCCCAAAAGAAGGCAACATACAGCTTTCTGTCTATCCTTTAAACAACAAAAACTCGATAAAAATAGCTATTTCCGATTCGGGTTCCGGTATTTCGGAAGAAGAAAAGAAGAACATTTTCATCTTATTCTATCAATCTAAAATCGGCAAAAAAAATAAAGGTACCGGAATAGGTTTGGCTCTAACAAAAGAACTAATCGATCTGCACAGAGGAAAAATCGAGGTTACGTCTTCTGCTTCCGAAGGAACAACCTTTACCATTACAATCCCTATTGCTAAAGATGCCTATTTGGACGAGGAGCGTATTATTACCAACAATTACGATAATAAACCGGCTTCTTCTGAAGATTTTCAGGAAAATACTGCTATTATACCCCATAATAAACATGATAAAACCATTTTAATTGTTGAAGACAATATCGAATTACAACTTTTTTTAAAGGATCTTTTATCACCTATTTTTAACGTTATCTTGGCCGAAAACGGAAACGAAGGCTATTATTATACCAAAAGCAACTACCCAGACCTTATAATAAGTGATATTATGATGCCCGAGTTGGATGGCATAAACATGTGCAAAAAACTCCAAAACGATCCATTAACCAAGCATATCCCCATAATACTGCTAACAGCAAAAAACTCTACAATTTCTAAAATAGAAGGACTCCAATCGGGTGCTATCGAGTTTATAAACAAGCCCTTTAACACCAACGAATTAATATTGAAGATCAAGAATATTATCAAATCGACGGAACATATCATCAATAATTTCAAAAAAGAAAGCATACAGAATCCCGAAATAAAGATTACAAAATCCAATGACGATATTTTTCTTGAAAATTTAATAGCCGCTATTAATTCCAGAATGGAAAACCCCAATTTTAAAATGGAAGAATTGGCCGATGCCCTAAACATGAGCTACTCGGTGCTGTATAGAAAATGCCAATCTTTAACCGGCGAAGGCCTTGTGGATTTAGTACGGTTAATCCGATTAAAAAAAGCAGCCATTGTAATTGCCAAATACGGTTACAGTATTTCGGAAGCAGCCTACCTTTCCGGATTTAACGATCCAAAATATTTTTCGAAGTGTTTTAAGAAACAATTTAACAAAACCCCCAATATATTTAAAAAGGAAGCTGCCGAAATAGGCTACAAAAAATACCTTAAAAAATATAAATTGAACGACGTTTAAATAGACGATATATTACCGACTGCTTCAACAGGGATACAAGATTGGTAAATTCCAGGAACGGGATCGTAATTTAAAATTTCGGTGCCAACCTGTTTGGATGTGTAGTAACCGTAAAGCGTATAATACCTAATAAATGTTAAATATTTATAAATATAATAAAGAGGTTTATCCAAAGCTTTATCGGCCGTTTCTTCTAAGATTTTCATTATTTTTTTTTGCTGAGTGCCATCTACATTAAAATATGTTGACAGCAGTTCTAAAAACTCATCTTTATTTCCTTCAAAACTGTCCTTTTTATAGATTTCCTCAAATTTGGTTTTAAAATATACCTGCCCTTTAACAAACATATCCTGCTCTTTTCGGTTAAGTATATTTTTTAATACCTTATCGATAAATAGTGGCACATTTACATCTAAAGCTCCAATAGTACTGGAAGCCGGCAAGATAATATCCGCAAGCTGTTCTACAATAAAAAAATCGGTTTTATCGAGAAAAACCAAAGATATTTCCTTTTGTTCCTTGTCGTTACAGGAAACCAATAAGTGTGCAAGTGTCGGAGCCGCAATGGCACCCCCCAATACAATGGGCAATGTTTTTAAAACGTTTCTCCTATTCATTCGTTATGCCTTTTATTTGGTTTACGGCGTGTTGTGCAGCCCTTGCTGTTAAGGCCATATAGGTTAACGATGGGTTTTGGTATCCCGACGAGGTCATACAAGATCCGTCTGTAACATACACATTAGGTACGGTATGTATTTGGTTGTGCTTATTTAATACCGATGTTTTGGGGTCGTGTCCCATTCTTGCGGTTCCCATTTCGTGAATGGCATGGCCGGGATAACAGGGCTTGTCGTAGCCTTGAACATTTTTAAAACCAGCCCTTTCGAACATTTTAACTGCCTGCTCCTGCATATCCTTACGCATTTCTTTTTCGTTGGCCTTAAATTCACAATCGAAAACTACGGTAGGTTGCCCCCATTTATCCAACTTATCGTAATTCAAGGTTATCTTGTTTTCGTGATAAGGCAAACACTCGCCAAAACCCGACATACCAATACGCCACGGCCCAGGCTTAAACAAATCGGTTTTAAGTTTCTCACCAAAACTAAGTTCGGGTATGGCACGTTTCCAATTTTGCCTGCTCGCACTACCCTGAAAACCATAACCCCTAATAAAGTTTTTTTCTTTTTTATTATTATCGAGATTTCTAAATCTGGGGATATGAAAACTGGCCGGACGCCTGCCTTTATAAAACTTATCGTCGAAACCTTCGACCAAAGCTGTGGCTCCCACCTTAAAATGATGATCCATAAGATTGTGTCCCAATTCGCCACTATCGTTACCCAATCCGTTGGGAAATCGACCCGATTTAGAATTTAACAAAAGGGCTGTTGAAGCTACCGTAGATGCACAGCAAAATATCACCTTGGCGTTAAACACCATTATTTTTTTTGTAAGAGTGTCGATAACTTCTACACCAGTAGCCACTCCCTCTTGTTCATTATAAATTATTTTTGAAACAATGGAATTTGGTCTCAAAGTCATATTCTCCGTTTTTTTTGCTGCCGGAAGTGTAGAAGCATTGCTGCTAAAATATGCACCATAAGGGCACCCCTGCATGCAACGGTTACGGTACATACATTTTCCCCGACCTTCGAACGATTTATTACCCGTAATATTGGCAAAACGTCCAATGGTTAAGATCCTATCTGTGTAATTTTTCGAAATTTCTTGTCTAAATTTGGTTTCTACGCAATTTAAATCCATAGGTGGTAAAAAAATACCATCGGGCAATTGTGGCAGCCCCAAAAGCTCACCAAAAACGCCTATAAATGCTTCAACTTTATCGTACCACGGTGCTATGTCTTGATATCTAATAGGCCAATCAACTGCTATATTATCGTTTTTATTAGCTTCAAAATCTAAATCACTAAAACGTAAACATTGTCGTCCCCAAGTAATGGAACGCCCACCAACGTGGTATCCTCTAATCCAATCGAAACGTTTTGCTTCGTTGTAAGGATACTCAATATCATCTACAAACCAATGTTTTATTGTTGGACGGGTTACAAAGCCCGTTCTAGCTTGTTTATACTGTTTATTTAACTCCTCAACTGTATTAAGACCGTGATTCTCAAAATCCCAAGGGTCTTTGTTCCAAGTCGGGTAATCTGTAACGTGTTCTATATCTCTGCCCCGATCTAAAACTAGTGTTTTCAATCCTTGCTCGCACAGTTCTTTTGCTGCCCACCCTCCGGAAATTCCGGTTCCTATTACAATAGCATCGTACATTTATACTTAGAGCCTGTTTAAATTTATATCAATTGTTTTTCTATATCTCTTTTTGCGCATAATTTCGTTAAAATTTCATCAAGTAACCTAGATATTATCTTCTATTTTGCCTCATTCTGCATCAAAAAATAAACGATACAAAAAGTCTATCATACAAATTTAAACAGGCTCTTAAAATTGATGGAACAAAAAACGAAAAATTTAATTAAATCGGGAGGATAATTATGTTAAAAAGGAATACAGAATCCTTTAATATGGTAAAAATTATAAAAAAAGAAATAGAGTAAACCGATAAAACAATACATTTTCAATAGACAATATTTGTACATTTTTTAGAAAATTATATACAATTGATTATCAACAAGCAAATCATATTGAATGATATTGGAACTATTTTGAATGCAGGTCTATTATTTAATTATAAATTGAATTTCGATTAATTATTCAAATTAAAAAAGCAGATTTATTATTTCTTTATTCTAATCGAGTTCTTTTCCAAAACAAAAAAGCCTCTCCAATCAACAAAGATAAGAAAGGCTTTCTGTGATCGCGACAGGATTCGAACCTGTGACCGTCTGCTTAGAAGGCAGATGCTCTATCCAGCTGAGCTACGCGACCCAAAATTTTAATTTCTGGAGTGCAAATATATAACTAACTCCATAT
>JBKEDH010000152.1:0-32777 GCA_047975295.1 Aestuariibaculum sp. | reverse complement strand
GGCTCGCTACAAGGCCCCAATGTTTTCGACATTATGTCTTTAATTGGAAAAACCGAAACACTAAGACGCATCTACAAATTTGGAAATTTATAGATGCATGGCTATTGAAAATGAGAGGTGGTATTTAAGGCTTGTTTAAACTTTGGAAAATAGAGAAGAGAATGAAGAAAACAGATTAAAAGTGAAAATAAATACCCATTCATCCAATTTGTAACAAAACTTATAAAAAACACGACTTATAAGAAAAAGATTGCTTAAATTCCATTTTTAAAAATCATAACCTTAAAATCATATACAATTATGCCATTTCTTTTACCGGTCATTATCTTTTTCGGATTTCTTATTTTAATCCTATCATTCTTCGTTGTAAAACAGCAAAGTGCTGCTATTATTGAACGTTTTGGTAAATTCCAAAGCATTCGCCATTCGGGTCTTCAATTAAAAATTCCGTTAATCGATAAAATAGCAGGACGTCTTAGCTTAAAGATACAACAATTGGATGTTATTGTTGAAACCAAAACCTTGGACGACGTTTTTGTTCGCCTAAAAGTATCGGTACAATACCGTGTTATTCGCGAAAAGGTTTACGATGCTTTTTATAAGTTGGATTATCCGCACGAACAAATCACCAGCTATGTTTTCGATGTAGTACGTGCCGAAGTACCCAAAATGAAATTAGACGATGTTTTTGTTAAAAAGGATGATATAGCACTTGCTGTAAAAGCCGAACTTAACGATGCCATGTCGGAATACGGGTTCGACATTATTAAAACCCTTGTTACCGATATCGATCCCGATGCACAAGTAAAGGCTGCCATGAACCGTATTAACGCTGCCGAGCGCGAAAAAACGGCTGCTCAATACGAAGGTGATGCCCAACGTATTTTAATTGTTGAAAAAGCCAAAGCCGAAGCCGAAAGCAAGCGTTTACAAGGTCAAGGTATTGCCGACCAACGCCGTGAAATTGCTCGTGGTTTGGAAGAATCGGTAGAGGTATTAAACCGTGTTGGTATTAACAGCCAAGAAGCGTCTGCCCTAATCGTGGTTACGCAGCACTACGATACGCTGCAATCCATTGGTGAAGAAACCAATAGCAACCTTATTTTATTGCCCAATTCACCACAGGCCGGTAGTGATATGCTTAATAACATGGTGGCCAGTTTTACGGCAAGTAACCAAATTGGCGAGGCTATGAAAAACGCCAAAAAGAAAAAAGATAGCGAATAATTTTATCGCTGTAAACATAGGCAAAAAAAAGTCCGTAGATTATGTAGCTTTACATAGATTCACGGATTTTTTTATTTTTTTGGAAAACGAAAAAATATTTACGTATAGGTACTAATCATAATTACATAATCCATTTTTAAAGGCAAAAAGTACCAACCCAATACGATTGCGCACATTAAGTTTGGTAAAGACCGAATCGCGGTAATTATCGATGGTCTTGGGCGATAGAAACATTTTTTCGGCTATTTCCTTATATGTGTAATCAGTACAGGCCAAATTAATAAACTCCAGTTCTCTTTCCTTTAACTCCCAAAAGCTTTCCTTTTTTTCGCCATGCAAACTTTCTAACAAAATATTGGTTACGTTATTGGTATGGTAATAGCCTTTTTCCATGGTTTCCAACAACGCTTTTTCCAAAATATCCTTTCGTGTATCTTTTATAAGATAGCCCTTTGCCCCGGCGCGCAGCATTTGTAAAATGGTCTTTTCATCTTCTTCTACAGAAAGTGCTACAACTTTAACTTTAGGATATTTTTCAGATAGTATATTTGTAGTCTCAATACCATTAAATACCGGCATATTGATATCCATTAAAACCAAATCGGGTATGTTATCGGGATTGGCTAACTTAGTTAACAATTCTTGTCCGTTGTCGGAAATATGTATGGTTTTAAATTGATCGAATCCATCTACCATTTCTCCTATAGCTTGAGAAAGCAAATGATGATCGTCCACAATAGCTACTGAATATTTCACCTATTAATTTTTTAAATAATTATACCAAAATAGGTCTAAAACCTGATTTCTATTATTGAACCCGTTTAAACTTTTCAATTGGCTAAAAAATGGCATCTTTTTGCTCATTTTTTGTCTTTTTCCTTCTGTAACTCTGCTATGCAACTCAAAAAATCCTTTAACTGAACAAAAATCTTCTAATTTTCGCTTCAATTCAAAACGCTTAAACGAGTTCAGTATTTAGGGTTTTTATGATAAACAATGTCAAGCTGTGTTCCTTGGTTTACAACCGATTCTATATTTAAATTGGCACCAATAAGTTCGGCTCTTTTTTTCATGTTTTTTAAGCCTATTCCATCAAACTTATCGCCGGAAAATCCAATACCGTTATCTTTTGCCGTAAGGATGAGTTTTAGAGTGTCGAAATTTAAACAAATCTGTAATTGCGTTGCTTTTGCATGGCGTATAGTATTAGAAAAAAACTCCTGTAAGATACGAAAAAGTATGGTTTCATCCTTTTCGGGAATTTTAAAAGGTGTTCCGTTTACCTCGAAATAACTTTTAATATAATTTAACCGGTTAAAACGGTTAGCTTCCAACTGCAGGGCCTCGATGAGGTTACGGCTTTTTAGGCTTTCGGGATTTATAGATTTAGATAAGGCTCGTAACTCATCTAAGGCACTACCGAGAATATTGGTGGCTTCGGCCAATTTATCGGGCGATTGTTGTACACTCTGCAACTGTATTTTGGCCAAGGTTAACAGTTGCCCTATGTTATCGTGCAGTTCCCAGCTAATATTGCGTAAGGTCTGTTCCCGAATTTCCATTTGGGATTTTATCATTTCGTTCTCCAATCTTTCCCTAACTTCTGCTTTTTCTTTAATCAATAGGTTTTTGCGTTTATTGAAAATAAAAAACATAAGTACCATAAAAAAGCCTACGCTCATTATTAACAGTATGGCTATTACTATTGTTTCTCCCGTGGCCGACTCCATAATATTCCTATAATTAAAATTACATTCATTAAAAGCGTGAGAAACATAACTATTGCTATATAGTAATCGACATAATTACTTATAAGTGTTTCCTGGTTAATCTTAAGTAGAATAAATCCGATAAAATAGAAGAAATATGCCAAACTTACCCAAAACAATATGGTTTTCTCTAACCTAATATACTCTTTTGAATCCAATATTTCAATAAAATATAATATTATGGACAACCAAACCCCGTAAGCACCAACAACGTAAGGGACAACCTGCGACTGTGAATGGTAATTTGTATCGCCAAACCAAATTTCACCCAGTAAAGAGAGTAAATACAGCAGGCCAAATACCAGTACGGTATTTTTAAACAATTTCCGTTTTAAATTGGCATAATACAAAATGAAAAAGAACATAAACCGAACAAAAAGGAATACATTAATAACGATCCAGTTATATCCGTCGCCCATGTAAATACCGTAATATTCGGCTATAATAGGTTCTAAGGCCGTTAAGCACAGGTACAAAATAATGTATTTGGCTAAAGGCTGATAAAACTTTTTATAATTAACCACGGCCAAAACCGCAGTAATAAATTGCAGATATATTAATATTCTTTCCAATGTAATAAAAACAACATATTATGGCTTTCTTGGAGGCATACCCATTAACTCTTCAAAAGTCAACTCGGTCTGTTCGGCATAAATATTTGTATTATATTCTGTGCTTGCACTACTTCCCAAGTTTTTAAAAGTTGTTTCAAGTGGCCAAAAACGGGAATTAGACATACCTTTATTAAAACGCTCTACAGGAATGTATTTTCCAAAAAAGGCATTGTTCTGCCCTACTTGGGGCTGTATGTAAAATTGTTTATGGTTTTTAATATCTTTGCTGTTTGTTCCTTTTTCTACAAAAGTGGGCATCATAATCATACTTATCCTACCCCTATAATCACCAAATCTATCCATATAGCGGTTTCTAATAGAGCTCTGTCTATTTGTGTTGTGGTACGGGTGGTATTGGTTCTTATTTTTTTTGTCATCAACTTCATCCTTATAACCATACGATGCAAAATTAATGGCCACACCGGTTATTTCCTGTCCATTTAACCTTTGCACTTCTTCCAGCATAAGTACATAAGCTTTCAGTTCTTCAAAACTTACCCAAACAAACTCCGATGGTTCATATTCACTCCTTTCTATATATCTGTTTTTCTTTTGAAACTTTTCTAATACGGGCTTAATAACCTCGTCGTGGTTCTTTTTCATTTCATTAGCTCTGTTAATAGTAATTCTGTGGGGAGAATTTTGATAATGGTCAATCCATGATTTGGACGGTATTTTACTGTCCGTTTTTAATTGGGTCGATGAACAGGACACCAATAATAGCCCTGTAATTAGATAAGATAAAGCTAATTTTTTCATTGTAAAAGTTTTAAAGGTTAATTACGGTTATAAGTTTAAAATAATGCCGATACATTTTAAATAACCATGTTATCTCGAATGGAACAAAAATTTATAAAAAGATGTTCACTATCCCCAACATGATATCCTTTTGCGAACAAGGGCTAAGCCTTCAACATTATTCTAAACTACCAAGTTAATTTAAAATTCGGTACAAAACCATTGATAAAAAAATGAATAATAGATTAGATACTATGTAAAACATTTATTTTCAGCATAATAACAAGATTTTATATGATAACTTTCGGGAAAAAGATGTTTTAAAAAGGGGCTTTTCCCCCTTTATAGATTAAATAAGTTCGAAATATTATTTTAGCCCAAAATTTAGACACAACAATAATTATCTTTATTTAGTTTATTGGCTAATTTTAAGACCTTTAAGGTTTTAAAAATCTTTAAGGTCTGATATTTAATACTCTGGTTATCAATGTATAAAGGCAATCTATAATTTTTGCCCGTGTACCATGAACCTGAGACAATAATTTTTTTAGAGATTATTATGAAAACGGATGTCGTTCCTCCCAATCCTGTTTGGGATTCATTAGGCGAAAAACCGGCTTTAAAATAACATTAATAAATGGGTTGGTATGCCTTATATACATAAACATAGGGTATATTTTTGCTCCTACCGAGCTTTTTATTGCCATTGCCGTTCGGGCATAGACAATAGTTTTAAAATGATTTTCTATACCAAATTGTACCATATCGTAAAGCATATTTAAGTACAGTTGATTGGTATATTGATACGTTTTATCGTAACCCAGAAAATAAGTTTCCAAATCGCCATTATAGTTTAAAATAAGCGTGTAAAAACCTATTAATTTTCCATTTAAATAGTAACCAAATACCTTAAAGCGATCTCGTAATTGGGTCTTATAAACTACAAAATGGTTTTCGGGCAGTATAAACGTGTTAAACTTGGCATTGTTGGAAACTGTCCTATAAAGGCTATACATACGTTCTGAAGTGTTTTTAATAGCTTCCAGATCCATTTCGTTGCACACTATTCCTCTACGTTTTTTTCTGGCTGTTTTATAGCGTTTTAGGTATTTTTTATTAAACGACTTTATGTAATCGTCGAAAGTGCTCCAATTATCGGTTATAGGCATTATCATATTGGGCTGTACCGTTACCTTATAAAACCCTTTGTGGTTAAACTCTTGCCGTTGTTTAAGCAACAAATCGTCTTTAAAATAATCTTTAAAAAGAACTAACCGAATGTTCTTTTTACGGTTTGTTTTAATAAGCTGTTTAACGGCATTGACCGATTTAAATATGGTTTCGGTAAACTCACTGTCTGAAATAACATCCGATTTAAAAAAGCCATGCTGCCCGGTATGGGTTAAATTGCCTACTACCAAAATATGACCCTTTAAAAACTTGGAAACTATATTTTTTAAACGTTTGCGAAAACTTGAATCGTTATTATTGCGAAACATATCCTTTACATATAAGGTAACACGTTGTAACACCAATGCTGCGACTATAGTTTCATTTTTAAAAATAGCAATATAGTATAGGGTAATGTTACTGGGCGAAGCTTCTTCTAAAGCCTTTAAGTACAAGGTAGATAAAAAAATATCATGAGATACCAATGTATCCCACGACTTGGGCAAATCTTTATATGTTGTAAATATTTTTATCAAACAATGAAAGTGAAAAGTGAAAAATTTATAATGTAGAAAGTTGAAAAGATGAAAGTCCAAAAGTCTTGGGTTTTATTTCTATTTTCACTATTCCCTTAAAAGAAGAGATGTTTCCTTCGTCAACATAACATAGCGCATCTTTAATCTGTTTTCTCTATTCTATACTCTATTTTCTGTTTTCTAAAGCCTAAAAAATTTTGATTCTTGGCTCCTTATTCCTCTTAATATCCCTTTTCATTTTTTACATCCACACATTTTTCAAATGTCCAATTATTTCATTTTCAAATTCTCCGCCTCGGCAATCAAAAGGGCATTATCATCACATAGCGCTTTTTCAATAAAAGTATTAATTTCGTTATTTTTTTCTTGGCCATTATTTAATAAAATACCCAAAGTTATAGCAACGGCAATACGTGTGCCCACTTTTTTTACGGCTGTGTTAAATAAAGGTTCCAACTCTTGGTAACTCACTTGTTTGGCTAGCTCCTGTATTTCGGCCTTGGCTTTGGCTTGCTTGGCTTCGGGCAAATTGGTATATTTTTTTCCGAGCTGCTGGATAACATCAATGGCCTTACGCTGTGGTATATTGTTGCTTTTGGGCTTCGGATTATTATTCTTATTTTGGTTTTTTCCCAATACTTGCTTCGCCCAAGTATCACGCAAACCAACGGTTTTGTTAAATACGGGTTTACTTTTAGTTGAATCGCTATCGACATTGAAATAGCCTAAACGCTGAAACTGAAACCGCTCTCCTATTTTGGCTTCCTTTAAACTTGGCTCTACATAGGCTTCGATAATTTTTAGGGAATCCGGATTTAAAAATGTCATAAAATCTTTATCGGGATAGCTATCGGGTGCTTCGTCCATAAACAAACGATCGTATTCTCTAACCTCGGCCTTTACGGCATGCTTAATAGATACCCAATGTAGGGTTCCTTTTACTTTTTTGGCAGTATCGGTAGAATAGGTACCATGTATCTCGGTTATATTGCCCATACTGTCCTTTACCACACTTTCGGCCTTAACAATATAGGCATTTTTTAAGCGTACTTCACCACCCAATTTTAAACGGAAAAACTTACTGCCGGCTTCTTCCTTAAAATCTTCTTTTTCTATATACAATTCACGCGAAAACGGTACTTTTCTAAAACCTGCACTTTCGTCTTCCGGATTGTTTTCGGCTTCCAACCACTCCTCTTTTCCTTCGGGATAATTGGTAATAACTAATTTTACAGGATTTAAAACGGCCATTACCCGAAGTGCGGTTTTGTTTAAATCTTCGCGGATACAAAATTCCAACAACGATACATCGATAACATTATCACGCTTGGCCACACCAACGGTTTCTACAAATTTACGTAAGGAATTGGGCGTATAGCCTCGACGTCTCAAACCCGAAATGGTAGGCATACGTGGGTCGTCCCATCCGGAAACCACACCATCTTCAACAAGTTTTAAAAGTTTACGCTTGCTCATTATGGTATAGCTTAGGTTTAAACGGGCAAATTCCCGCTGTTTGGGCAACTCGGGATAATCGCTTTTACTGTATTGATATACTTGCTCTTTAAACCAATTGTAAAGCTCTCTGTGGGGCTTAAACTCCAACGAACATAAGGAATGTGATATTTGCTCGATATAATCGCTTTCGCCATGTGTCCAGTCGTACATAGGGTAAATGCACCACTTATCACCGGTACGGTGGTGTGCTTTTTTTACAATGCGGTACATTATCGGGTCGCGCATTAACATGTTGGGGTGTTTCATGTCTATTTTGGCCCGTAAAATATGTTCGCCTTCGTTAAATTCGCCATTTGCCATGCGTTTAAATAAATCTAAATTTTCCCCAATAGTCCTATTTCTATAAGGACTATCTACACCCGGTTGTGTGGGTGTACCTTTTTGTTCGGCCATGATTTCACTAGATTGCGAATCGACGTAGGCCTTTCCGTCCTTTATCAATAAAACGGCCCAATTGTATAATTGTTGGAAATAATCGGACGAATACAGTTCCTTATCCCATTTATACCCCAACCAAGCCACATCTTTTTTAATGGCATCGACATATTCCTGTTCTTCTTTTGCAGGGTTGGTATCGTCGAAACGCAAGTTTACAGGTGCATTGTATTTTTCGCCCAATCCAAAACTAATGCCTATGGCCTTAGTATGCCCTATGTGCAAATAACCATTGGGCTCTGGAGGAAACCTGAACCTTAAATGGGCTTTAGGCATGCCATTGCTTAAATCTTCTTCTATAATTTGCTCGATAAAATTGAGCGGTTTTCGTTCTTCAGACATACGTGTTCTGGTTTTTAACTGAATAAACTTCAAAATTAAAGAAATTCAAATTATTTTAGCCCGATAAACCAAAATTTAAAATGGGTATAATAAAAGTTGAAAATATACGGGTTTTCGCCTATCATGGCTGCTTGGCCGAAGAAACCAAAATAGGTAGCGATTATCGTGTAGATTTAGAGGTTACGGGCAATTTACAAAAATCGGCCAAAAGCGATAAACTTAGCGATACGATAGATTATGTTTTGCTTAACCGCATTATAAAAGAAGAAATGGCAATACCTTCATATTTATTGGAAACAGTAGCCAAACGGATTTTAAATCGGATTTTTAGCGAAGAAAAAATGGTTAAAAAAGCTACGGTTTATGTTAGCAAAATTAATCCGCCCATTGGTGGCGATGTGGAAATGGTAACTATAAAAATGAAGCAAAAACGAAGGTGAATTTAATTTGGAAAGTGAAAAATTGAAGCAGGAGCCAAGAACCAAGATTTTAGACTTTAAAAAATAGAGAAGATAAAACAGATTAAAGATACACTATGTTATGTTGACGAAGGAAACATCTCTTTTTTTAAGGGAATAGTAAAAATTGAACCAAGAATCAGGATTTTTTAGGCTTTAGTTGGTGGCAATATTTCCAGACCAAACCGATAATTAAAACACACAGAAAATGAATAAAGATTTTGAAGAGTTTAAGAATGATGTTTCTTGGTTTATTAATCAATCTGACAAGATTGACTTTTTAGATACTAAAACCCAAATTAAATTAACTGAAAAATTTTGTAACACATTTCCTGTTCTTTCAAATCTAATAAGCGAAGCCCGAATTTTAACCTTGACAATTAACAAGCAGTTATACAAACTTTTCTCTTGGACAAATAAAAACGGTTTAAGTTGTGGTTGGCTAAACAAAATTGAACAAAATACAAGTTCTAATTTACCATTAATTGAAGAACACAAACTTTTGCTAAATGAAATTGGAGGAATCCAAGAATCTTATAATCAACCCGAACCAAGTCTTTCCAACAACCAAAATTTTATGTTTATAGAATCGGAGTGTTCATTTGGGATTAATGATTGGGATAATTTTTATGGAGATTTGTGTGAAGAAGAAAATGTAGAACCAATAAACTATAAAAATTTTATTTGTTTTGTTGTAGAGGCAAATGGAGGTGCAACTACTTATAACCCTAAAACAAAAGAAATACTTCTTTTTTCTCACGACCATTGCTTTGACAATGTTAAAGTATTAGAAAATCAACCAGAATATACATTTCACACAATAAACAATGTTGTGAATTTTGTAGATTATGTTGAAACTTTAGCTACTGAATGGAAAAATGAAATAAAATAATACTGCCAACAACCTACAAGACTGTCTAAATAGTATAGTAGTCTTTTGCACTTTTGTTTTTCAATAACGATTAAAAAATACGTTTATATACGTAAAAATCTTATTTTTTATTACATTTGCAACCGTTAAACATTTTAAGGGCGTCGTGGCCGAGTGGCTTAGGCACAGGTCTGCAAAACCTGCTACAGCGGTTCGATTCCGCTCGACGCCTCGAAAAAAATAAAACTCTTGGATAATTTTTCGGGAGTTTTTTTGGTTTTATTCTTCTGGTTAATCTCCAATTAAACCTCTACTTTAATGGGCTTATCTGCTCCCATTTTTCCTGTAACAATTCCTTTTCCTTTGGAAAAAACCCCTGTACCAAAAGTAAAATACCAAAGCCCAATATAACCATGGCAATAACTTTTTTGGTTTTAAATATAAGCCTGGGCGTTAATTTGTTCTTTAATTTTTTGGCTACTACTATTTTTATTAAATCAATTAAAAAATAAACTACCAAAATAGTGGACAAAAATACCACTACACCGTTTTCCGAACTGGTTAAAGAGTTGGCAAGCACAATAAAGGCAATCCACCCTAAAAGCACGCCAATATTGATAAAATTGAGTAAAAACCCTTTAAGGAAGAGCTTTCCGTAGCCTTTTTTAACTTCTACTTTATAGTATTCCTTTACTATAGAGCGAAAGGATTTCGATGTTTTTATAAACGAAATAATACCATAAGCCACCAACAAAACCCCACCAAAAATTAAAAAATTGGGATCGTCCTTTATTTTTTCCAACAATTTATTGGTACTAAAAAAAGCAATAAAAATAAAAATAATGTCGGCAAGCATAACGCCCAAATCGAATATCAAGGCACTTTTAAACCCCTTTGTGGCACTAGTTTCCAACAGCACAAAAAATACAGGGCCAATGGTAAATGCCATAATAATTCCAAAGGGAATAGCCGTTAAAATATCGTCGAACATAACTTAGAGCCTGTTTAAATTTATATCAATTGTTTTTCTATATCTCTTTTTACGCATAATTTCGTTAAAATTTCATCAAGTAGCACAGCTATTATCTTCTATTTTGCCTCATTCTACAGCAAAAATAAACTATACAAAAAAGTCAATCATACAAATTTAAACAGGCTCTTAAAGTGGATTTCAATACAAAGTAATAAAATAATTTATTATCCCAATCCTTAAATTTTTTAACGTGTATTGCATTGTGTAATTTTTATACAATAAAAGTAAACTATTTACACACTTTTTACACTTTTTTATTTTCAATATAAAATTTCAAAATAACATAAAATCTTATTTATCAATATATTACATAAATAAATTTAGAATAATGATTTGTTGGCACATTAATTTCAATAGTATTAAGCAAAAATCATTTTAATAAACATTTAAAAAAAGAAAATCATGAAAAAATTATTTTTAACAGCGGCAATTTTAATAGGAGGTGCAACCACTTTTGCTTTACCCGTTAATATGTTATCCAACGAAATCATTACAATTTCGGTAAATGAAGGATTTACCGAAATTTCGTTAGATCAGTTACCAGAGGCTGTGAAAGCAGCCGTTGAAAAAGATTTTGCTAACGCCACATTGTCCAAAGCTTACGTTAACGCAAGCGAGCAGTATAAATTGGTACTTAGCATAGACGAAAACGAAAGTACTGTTTATGCCGATAAAGACGGTAATTGGTTGGAAGAAGATAAAGTTGCTAAGGAAGAGAAAGAAGAGAATACAGCAGAGTAATTGTAGTTTGCTAATTCTCAAGAACTATTTTCCATGAAAAGAGACCGTCTGAAAAGGCGGTCTTTTTTTTAGCCAATTAACATATTTTTCGTTTTTTACTATGAAGTTTTTAAGCATCTTGTAAACCTATAAATATAAAAGTCTTCGTATATACAAATAGAAATCATTTCAACCCATAGCTAAAATAAGGATGAAATTTTAAGCATCTTATTATTAATTGATTAAAAAAATTAAACCTGTGAAATATATTTTATTGATAGAAGATGATGTAGCCTTTTCCGAAATGCTAAAAAAGTTTTTGGAACGCCACCAATATGCTGTAGATATAAGTTACAATATAAATCATGCCAACACACAGTTAAAGGAAAAATATTACGATTTGGTTTTTACCGATTTGCGTCTTCCCGATGGCGACGGTATTTCACTTTTAAAACAGATTAAACGTACCAAACATACAATACCTGTGGTTTTAATGACAGGTTACGCCGAGGTATCTACTGCCGTACAAGCAATGAAACAAGGCGCTTTCGATTATATTTCGAAACCTTTTAATCCCACCGAAGTTTTAGAGGTTATTAGTAATGCACTGGAAGAAAAAGCAATTGGGCCACATAGAAAAAAATCTAAAATAAAAAAAACAAAGCAGCATCCGGACTTTATAAAAGGAATAAGTGCCGCTTCGAAAGTATTGCAAGAATATATTAGCTTGGTAGCCCCAACCGACATGTCTGTTTTAATAACGGGCGAAAGTGGCACCGGAAAAGAAGTTGTAGCAAAAACCATTCATTTGGAAAGCTCGCGAAGCGATAAGCCATTTATTGCTGTAGATTGTGGTGCCATACCAAAAGAAATTGCTTCCAGCGAGTTTTTTGGCCATAAAAAAGGGGCATTTACCGGTGCTGCCAACGATAAAATCGGGCATTTCGAATCGGCAAATGGCGGTACTTTATTTTTAGATGAAGTGGGCAATTTAAACTACGAAAACCAAATACAGTTACTGCGTGCCTTACAGGAAAGAAAAATAAAACCTGTAGGGAGCAGCGACGAAATTCAAGTTAATATTAGATTGATTACCGCTACAAACGAAAACTTGTACGAAGCTGTAGAAAAAGGCCATTTTCGTGAAGATCTATACCATAGATTAAACGAATTTTCTATTAAAGTACCTAATTTAAAAGACAGAAACGACGATTTAATTCTATATGCCGATTTCTTTTTAAACAAAGCCAATACCCAACTTAATAAATCGGTTGTTGGTTTTTCCAAGGCCGTACTTTCCATATTTCAAAATTACCAATGGCCAGGAAATTTGCGCGAACTATCAAACGTTATTAAACGGGCTACATTGCTTACCCAAACCGAAATTATCGATACCAAAGCACTGCCCATTGAGCTATCCTTACCAAAAAAGGACAATAATGTTTCCAATATATTTTCAACCAAGGAAAATGAAAAGATACTTATAATAAATACCTTAGAAAAAGTAGGAAACAATAAAACACAAGCAGCCAAATTGTTAAATATTACCCGAAAAACCCTTTATAATAAACTAAAGGAGTATGGTCTTTAAAATAGATGGAATAAAGATCTATTAAAATTTATCGATAAATTTTTCCAATGCTTTTATAAATTTGTCAAGTTCCTTTTCGAATATCTTAAATAGGTTCCCATTAATTGTTTTCGAAGTTTCAAACGTTTCCAAAAATGGAATAATCTTAACAACTTCCAACTGTTTAAACATACTCATCATTTTATGCCCAATACTGTTTATGGTACTTACATCGTTACTATGTTTGGCTTCTTTTAAAATCCTATAATTTGATTTGGTATCGTTTAAAAATATGCATAGGGATTTTTTTATTTCAGCTTTATCATTATTTAAAAAAACCGCCAACGATTTAATATTGAATCCTTCAGCTTGAATTTCTACATCTCTTGGTTGCGGTATATTTTTATCTATTCTATAATGCTTGTAAAATAACCGCTGTAATATTTCTTGAAGTTCGTTGGATTTAAAAGGCTTTATTAAAACTTCGGAAAAGCCACTATTTATATAATCTTTTACAGACATTTTTTCACGCCCGGTCATGGCTATAACAGGCTGGTTTTTATATGTTACATGGTTTTTTAAAGTTTCCATAAAGTGGATACCGTTCATTTTTGGAAGCTGAATATCGGTAAGTACAAAATCGTATGTTAAAGTATCTATTTGCTTTAACGCTTTTTTGGCATTGCCAAACAAAAATACTTTAATACCGTACTGTTTTAAAAGATTTTTTAATAGCTGCTGCATGGCCAAATCGTCTTCTACAACAATAGCATTTAAATTAAATGTAGTAGGGCTTTGTTCTTTATCTTCATATAGGGTTTTCTTTGTTGTAGTTACAGGAATTTGCAATGTAAAAATACTTCCTTTGTTAAGTTCACTTTTCAATGTTAGGGTACCGCCCAATAATTCGGTTAATTTTTTAGATATCGTTAATCCCAAACCAAATCCGTGTTGTTTTTGGTCTGTGTTATTTTTGGCCTGTGCAAAAGCTTTAAAAATATGTTCTTTTTGGTCGCTGCCAATCCCTATACCGGTATCGCTAACAAAAATGTACAATATATTATCCTTTAAAACACTTTTAATGGTTATAGTGCCTTTATTGGTAAATTTGCATGCATTAACAACCAAGTTGTATAAAATTTGTTTTAGCCGAAACGGATCGCTTATTACAGGACTAACAATTGTTTTATCATGGTTTACAATAATATTTACGACTTTGTTTTCTATAAACTGTTGTGCATTTAAAGCAATATCGTCTATTAGTTTTTTTAAATTAAAAGCGATATGGGTTATGTTTACTTTTTCGTTTTCAAGTTTAGAAAATTCCAATAGATCATCTACCAATTGCCCCATGTATTCCGAAGCATTTTTAATATGGTCCACATAGTTTTTTTCTTTGTTATCCTTTGTGTTTTTTTGAAGCAACTCGCTAAAGCCCGAAATTGTATTTAAAGGTGTTCGTAAATCGTGGCTTACCATAGAAATTAACTGCTCCCTACTTTTTAAAAGTGACGATGTGGTTATATTGGCTTCTTCCAACTGCTTACGGTAACGCTGGGTTTTCCAAAAATCATTAAGAATAATGATAGAAAAAATAATAATAATGATAAAACTGGTACCAGCAGCAAATAAAATAATGTTTTTACTATGGTTAAGTGTTTGTTCCTTTTGTTGGTTTACGGTATTTACATGAAAAATAATATCCCGCTCTAAATCACCTAATAATTCTTGAAGTTTTCTAAAAATAGTAAGGTCATTTTCTATTAATTCCTGTTCCTTTTTTTGTAACGATAACTGCCTGTTACTGGTTTTACGCTGTGCTTCCTTAAGCATGGTTTTAGAAATGGACAATAAGGAATCTATTTGTTTTTGTCCTATTTTGTTAATGGAATCCCTAGGATTGTATTTATTTAAAATACGAACATATTCTTCGAACTTTTTACGTTTTTCTTTACTTAAATTTTCGGGATTTTTTACTAAATCGTTTATGGTAACTTTTCCTAAAACCGAATCTATAGATGTTAATTTATTAATAACCTTATCTATAGATTCGCTGGATTTATCCCTATTTTTCAAGTTTATTAAGTCTATAATATTTTGCCGTTTTTTGGTTATAAACAGCTTAATACTATCCAACACTTTTTTTTGCGATGCCTCGCCTACCAACACACTTAAAGAATCTGATTTTTGCAATAAAACATCGTTTCCCGTAATGTAATCGTTAAATTTAGCTGCCGAATTAAATTGGACTGCAGCACGGGCCAAACTTTCGTTTTCGTAAATATCGGCAATCAAACTACCTACTTTTACAATGGTATTTCTATCTGAAAAATCTTGTCTTTGTAATTCTGTAAGGGTCTTTATTTCATGGAACATTAAATATGTAGAAATACTGGCCAAAACGCCTAAAATAATATAGCCTATTAAAACTTTAAAAGTTATATTACGTTTAGATGCTTTCATGCATATATTCTTAATTACATTTCTATAGAAAAGTGTTTAGTACATGACAAAAATCAACTTACTTGATTTATCAATTTGATTTTCAAGACTTCACAGGTTTTTAAAACCTGTGAGGTCTATGGGTTAAATATTTTGATTATTAATATATTGAGAATATTTTTTTACTTTTTGTCGTGTACTAAGAAATATGAAGCCAAAAATCAAGGCTTCTTATTCTCGATACCATTTTCCACTTACTTATCCATTCTTTTTATGCGTCCGCCAAAAACTTTACTTTCGTTTATGGTTTCCGGATTTCCATAAATGTAAACATCGCCACCGGCACGTATTTTAACATCTACTAATTTTGATGCTCGAACAGAAGCCTCTCCGGCTGCCTTTATGGAAACTTCTGTTTTTTCGGTTTTTAAGTCTTTAGCTTCGTAAATACCGCCTGTA
Organism: Aestuariibaculum sp.; assembly: GCA_047975295.1. Lineage (GTDB taxonomy): Bacteria > Bacteroidota > Bacteroidia > Flavobacteriales > Flavobacteriaceae > JBKEDH01. The sequence continues at coordinate 16,875 of JBKEDH010000152.1, read as the reverse complement.
GCAATCGATATATTTTGCATTTTACTTGTTCCGGAAGCTTTTATAATACCACCTGTAACCGATTTTATATTTGTGTAATCGGTGCTTATAGGTACATTTATTTCACCTCCTTCTTGCGCTTTTAAAGAGATTTCATACTGTTTTACGGTATCCTTGCTTTTTACTTTAGCACCTTCGTTAACATCTATAATATCGACGGTTGTATAATATAATTTTACGTGGGTAGCATTACCATCAAAAATTTTATCTATACTCATTTTTATTTTTAAAATACCATTTTTATTATTTATAACTACATTTTCTCTATTCTCACCCATAATTTCAACTTTGTTTTCGTTGGACTTAACCAATTCTACTTCAATTAAATCATATACTTTTAATTCTTGAAATTCACCTACAGATTTTTTTATTGAAGTTTGAGCAGTTATTACCGTTGTAATTAATAATACCAGTAGTTTTACCAATGTTTTCATTTGTTACTATTTTTTTAAAAAGTTATTTGGTTTATTCTTAGTGTAAAAATATCAATTATTATACCGCTAAGGCATTGTTTAAGAAAAATTTAGAATTTCATTTGTTACTATTTATTGTTTTATAATGGTTAACAGGGAACACTTAGATTAACATTCCACTATGGGATTAAAACTTAATAATGGGGTTTCATTTTAAATATAACAAACCAAAAAAATTTTAAAAATTTTTTTGGTTTGTGTCAGAATTATAAATACCGTTCTCGGCTATGAACAGTTGGGGGGATTTTATGCCTTAACTTTTCGGTTTATCACTTTCACTCCAATTGTTTATAGTCATTGTTGGTGGCAGTTATAATTTCCATCCAGTTATTATGTTTGATTTGTCGTATTCATAGCTTATAAATATTTGTTGCTGGTCAAAAACTTGAGCCACTCTTGCTTTCTCGTTTAGTGTTATTTTATCAATAGTTTTGTTCTCTATAAGAGAATAAATCCATATCTGATTGTTATTTACTAAATATAGCTTTTCTTCATTTTCGGATACTACAAATGTGTTAAAATTGAAATCAAATTTTAATTCAATCATTTTTGTCAAATCCGATTTAGAACAAATATTGATTTGACTTATTGGCTCAATTCTTTCGTGAGTATTATAAGTTGCTTCAATTACTTTACCTAAATGAAAATAAAACTTATCTGACTTACTTTTATATGCCTCTTTAAAAATTCTTGTTTGTAGTATTTCTTTTAACTTTGTTGTTTGTAAATCAAGTTGTTGTACACTTCCAATTCTTGGACAGAAAATTAAAAAGGTATTGTCATTTTCTTTAAAAATTCCGCTACACGTTTTTAGTTTTTTCTTTATTCCTTTTTCCTCAAAGTAGTTATAGATAAAAAGAAAGTCAGAATTGAAATTCATCAATAACAGTGTATCTTTGTCATTCGAAGAAATATAATCATTATATTTTTGAATTCCTTTTTCAAATTTTTTGATAATGGAAAAATCATTTCGATTAATCTGAAAAATTTTCTTATCTGAAACTGCAAAAATATTTTTTCCGTCAGGGTTAAAATACAAACATCTTACTAAATTTTTTATTGGTATAACATTTAACTCTTTTCCATTTTCAAAAGAAAGTTGTCTTAATTTCATTGAAGGATACGTTGAACCCCAACCGTCTGAAATATAAAATTTTGTCTCGTTAAAAGGGTCGTTAGTTGGAGTTAATCCACCAAAAATTTCATTTTTTAATTCTGTTTTCCAAATTTCTTTAGGATTCATCGTGCAGTTTTGGATTAATTACCACTAACTTATTAACAACCCAACAGTTATCTATTGTTCATTTTTTCCAATTAAATCGAAATCCAAATGCTTTTTAACCAAATCTGTATTTTTTACTTTTACAATAACCTCATCGCCTAATTGGTACATGTTTTTAGTGGCACGTCCAATCATGGCATATAAATCTTGGTCGAATGCATAATGATCGTCTTTCATATCACGAACACTAACCATACCTTCGCATTTGTTTTCTATTATTTCTACATAAATACCCCAATCGGTTACACCTGAAATAACACCAGTAAATGTTTCGTTTTTATGATCTTGCATAAACTTAATTTGCATGTATTTTATAGAATCGCGCTCGGCCTGTGTTGCTAAGTTTTCCATATTACTGGAATGCTGGCATTTTTCTTCGTAAACTTCTTCGCTAACACTTTTTCCGCCATCAAGATAATATTGCAACAATCGGTGAACCATTACATCGGGATAGCGGCGAATGGGCGATGTAAAATGGCTATAATAATCGAAAGCCAAGCCGTAATGTCCAATATTATGCGTGGAATATTCGGCCTTGCTCATGCTTCGTATAGTTAAGGTATCTACCAAATTTTGTTCTTTGGTACCACTTACATCTTTTAATAAATTGTTTAATGAAGCCGAAGTTGTTTTACGATCCTTAAAATTGAGTTTATAACCAAATCGGGAAACAATACCTTGCAAATTGGCCAGTTTTGAAACATCGGGCTCGTCGTGGATACGGTAAACAAATGTTTTTTTAGGATTTTGTTTTCCTATAAATTCGGCTACTTTTTTATTAGCCAACAACATAAATTCCTCTATAAGTTTATTGGCATCCTTACTGGTTTTAAAAAATACACCTATGGGATTGTTTTGTTCGTCGAGATTAAATTTTACCTCAACCTTATCAAACGAAATAGCTCCCGAACTCATACGTTTTTGGCGCATTTTTTTTGCTAATTGGTTAAGTACCAAAACAGCTTTAGCTATTTCGGGTGTGGTTGTGTATTCTTTTCCTGTTAAGGAGACATCTTTTGGAATAGTATTGTTTATTTTCGATATATCGATATCTCTTAATGTAACATTGTTTTCAATGATAGCCTGTGCTTCTTCGTAAGCAAAACGGGCATCGCTATACGTTACGGTACGACCAAACCATTGGTCTTTTATTTCGGCTTTATCGTTCATTTTAAAAACAGCCGAAAAGGTATATTTTTCTTCATGTGGCCGTAGCGAACAGGCATTATTGGATAATATTTCGGGCAACATAGGTACTACTCTATCTACTAAATATACAGATGTTGCCCGTTGGTAGGCTTCTTCATCTAAAACAGTACCTTCTTTTACATAATGTGATACATCGGCAATGTGTATGCCTACTTCGAACAAACCATTTTCCAGCACTTTAAACGATAGGGCATCGTCGAAATCTTTAGCATCCTTTGGGTCGATGGTAAAGGTTAGGGTTTTTCGCATATCTCGGCGCTTTGCAATTTCGTTGTTGGTTATAGATGTATCTAAAGTATTGGCATAATCTTCTACCTCGTATGGAAACTCGTAAGGTAAGCCGTAATCGGCAAGAATAGCGTGTATTTCGGTATTATGTTCGCCGGGCTTACCAAGTATTTTAATTACCGTTCCGTAAGGTGAATCGGCATTATCGGGCCAATCTTCTAACTTAACCAAAACCTTATCACCTTCTTCGGCTTTAAGGGTTTTGTTTATAGGTACAAATATATCTTTATACATTTTAGAGTTATCGGGTACTACAAAAGCATATTTTTCGTGTAATTGAATAACACCTACATATTCACTTTTTGCACGTTTTATTATATTGGTTACTTCGCCTTCCATCTTCCCTCTTTTACGACGTTTATATACATAAAATTCTACTTCGTCGCCATTTAACGCTTTATTAATGTTATTGGAAGCTATAAACACATCTTCATCGAAATCTTTGCATATAATATAGCCAGTTCCTTTAGCCGAAAGATCCATAATTCCTGTATGATACTCGGTATTATTTACAGCTTTAAATTTACCACGATCTACTTGCTCTATTTCTTGTTTTCCGGCCAATTTAGCCAAGGTTTTTATAATTTGATTCCGGCTACTGGCATCGTTAACACCAAGTTTAGCTGCAATTTGTTTATAGTTGTATGCTTGGTTGCGGTCTTTTTTTAAAATACTTAAAATAGTATTGGTAAGGTTGGAAATACCTTTTTTGGATTTCCTTTTTTTCTTCTTTGTCATTTAATTTTTCAGTTATTTTACATTTCCTAAGATATAGGAAAATTATTTGTTGAATAACATTTTTTATTGCGAAGTTATTTACTGCTTTCTGTAACAAAGGTATCATTTTAAAATTAAAAGAGATTTGTTTAATGTTATTTTAATTTAAAATTAGAGTTTTCCACAATTACATTATATATATATTTTTCTTTTTAAAATTTTAAAAAAACTATAATGGTTATTATTAGATGTTAATAGCGGTATAACTTTTTTTATTTTTATTTTGATTACACAAAATTTACATTCTATTAATATATAATTAACAATAAAAATTACTTTAATAGCTTCATTTTTAAGGTTATTTTATTTTATATAAACAGTTGTTAATAATTAAAATTAACGGTTGAATATTGATAATTATTTCTTTTTTTCATGTTTATATTAACCTTGTTTTAGTATTAAACGATGTATAAAAAATAATGCTAACTTTTTTGGTAGTTTGGTTTTTGTTTTTGATTATAAAAAAAATGAAATTATCTTAATTTTTATTTCAAAAACTGTCAACACTTATTAACAAGTAATTAATACTGTAGTACACATTGATTTTTTTTGATAGTTTTAATTTTAATCAACGCTAATAAAATTCATTACTTTTGTACAGAACAACATAATATTATATATACATGAAAATTTCCATAGGTAACGACCATGCAGGTACCGAATATAAATTAGCTATTATAAAACATCTTGAAGCTAAAGGATATACCGTAAAAAATTATGGAACTAATAGCGAAAATAGTGTCGATTATGCCGATTTTGTACATCCTGTAGCAAATGATGTTGAGAACAATAAGGCCGATTTTGGAATTTTACTTTGTGGTAGTGCTAATGGTGTGGCTATGACAGCCAATAAACACCAAAAAATACGAGCCGGCTTATGTTGGAACAAGGAAATAGTACATTTAATACGTGCCCATAATAATGCTAATATTTTATGTATTCCGGCCCGATTTACGGCCAAACCTCAAGTATTGGAAATGGTTGACGAATTTTTAAACACACCTTTCGATGGTGGCCGTCACCAAAACCGTATCGATAAAATTTCTTTGTCGTGTTAAATGAACCAATATATTAATGCTACATATTAAAGTAAAATCTTTTTTAGAAATAAAAACACAAGAACTTTACAATATATTACAATTACGAAGTGAAGTGTTTGTTGTAGAGCAAAATTGTGTATATCAAGATATTGATGGAAAAGATAAAAAAGCATTACATGTTTTAGTTTATAAAAATGATAAATTGGTAGGTTATACCCGTTTATTTAAACCTGGTGATTATTTTGATTTGGCAAGTATTGGCAGGGTAGTAGTAGTGGAGCACGAACGTAAAAATAAATATGGATATATGTTGATGGAAACATCTATTAATGCCATAAGAAAGTATTTTAAGGTTTCTAAAATTAAAATTTCGGCACAAGAACATTTAAAACATTTTTATAATAATTGTGGCTTTATAGAATATGGAAAACCTTATTTAGAAGATGGTATTCCTCATATAATGATGTTGTGGTTAATAAAAACAAAATCTTCTTAAAGGACTATCGATGAAAAAATTATCTTCTTTTTTACAATTATTATCTTTTTTTATAAATTGTAAGGGACAAAGTAATACAAATATCATCAAGTCACAGGAAATACAACATTGGCTTGGCTAAATGCGGGGTTAAGTGTAAGCTTTAACATTTTCACGTTATGTATCATTTAAAAAAAACATCCTCAAAAATGCAAAGGAAATTTATTGAAAAACAACGGGCGGATTAAAAGTTATTAAGAGTTAAAAAGGAACAAGAAATTAGAATTATAATATAAAAAACGAACACACAACATGCTTATAAGTAATTGCTGGTTCTCGCCTACTTTTAAAAATCTGTATAGATTTTTAGTTTGGTGCATTACAGATCTTGTAATTGAAAAAGTTTAAGCGAAATTCTTAAATTAATTATGAACAAAAAATTAATAAAACTCTTTTTAAGACTATCAATTTCTATCGGATTTTTATCTGCGGTAGCCGACCGATTTGGAATTTGGAATAAAGAAGTATCTGTATGGGGTAATTGGGATAATTTTTTAGATTATACCCAAGCGATAAACCCGTGGATTCCAAATTCATTAATTCAAACTGTTGGGGTTTTAGCAACGGCAGCCGAAATTATTTTTGCGGTTTTTTTAATAATAGGATTTAAAACAGAATTGTTTGCAAAATTGAGCGGATTTTTACTTTTACTTTTTGCATTATCTATGACATTTTCAACAGGAATAAAAGGAGCATTTGACTTTTCTGTTTTTACAGCAGCTGCAGCTGCATTTGCTTTAAGTTCAATAAAGGAAAAGTATTTAGAATTTAGTTAAAAAAACTTTGTAAATAGCCATTACCGTGTTAAGTATAGACAATAACACCTAATAAAAACATATATAGGTGCCAAAATGAGAATAGCAAAGAAAACACTAAAATATGTTCTTTATTTTTTACTTGTTCCCATAGTATATCTCGTTATTTCTTTAATATTAACAATAATAACCATTAATCGAGATAAAAAAATTCAAAATTTTGATAAAACCATATATTTAAATACTAATGGTGTTCATTTGGATATTATTCTTCCTAAAAACAACATAGACAGTTTGGTTTTATTTGGTATTAAACATTTTGAGACCGAAAATTATTTAGCGTTTGGCTGGGGAGATGAAAATTTTTATATAAACACGCCCACTTGGACCGATTTGACTATTAAAAATGCATTTAAGGCTATGTTTTTAAAAAGTCCGACATTAGTCCATATAACCCGGTATAACGATATGCATGAAAATTGGGTAGAAATAAAAGTGAACGATACCGAATTGAAAAAATTAAATGCCTATTTATTAAAAACGTTTAAAACCGATTTAAATGGGATGAAAATAATACTTGAAAATAAAGGTTATTCTTTAAGCGACGATTTTTATAAAGCTAAAGGAAGCTATTCCTGTTTTAATACCTGTAATAGTTGGGTAAATACAGGGTTTAAGGAAAGTGGGTTAAAAGCCTGTTTTTGGACACCTTTCGATTTTGGATTATTAAATAAGTATAAATAGGTTACCCCTTAATATTGGTAATTACAATCTCGACGCGCCTATCGTATTTTGAGTCACCGCCAAGTGGAAAATTTCGGCGTAGGCCAACATATTTCATTCGTTTTTTATCAATGCCTTTTTCTACAAAATAATTATAGATAAAATAGGCACGTGCCAACGACAAATTTTGTTTTCCGGTGGCTCTGTCTATAGCATCGCGGCTATATTTTGTACAGCAAACATGGCCTTGTATGGTAAAATAAACATCGCTACGCTCTGCCAGGGCATTAGCTATAGCATTTAGGTCTTTTTGCGATTCGGGTATTATTTCACTATATCCGGTTTTAAACAGTATATTTTTAAATATTAGCTTGTCACCTATTTTTAGGTTTTTATCTGCAATTGTTTCCGGAATGCTTTTAAGCTTATCACGTTCATTTTCAACAATTGGAGATACTTTGGTTTTAGGGTGGACAATAATTTCTACTTTTCGGTTTAGACCTCTTATTTTCGATAGATTTTCGGTTTTTATATGTTTTAAAAGTATTTCGCCTTTTCCATCAATATTGCTTATTAAACTTTCGTTTATTTCGTTATTAGAAAAAGTATTTTTAATGGATTCTGCACGTTGTTTGGAAAGTTTTAAATTATAATCGGTTGAGCCTCTATCATCACAAAAACCATAAATGGAAATGGAATCTATTTCGATATCAGATAACTTCGATATAAACAATGACAGCCGATTATTTTCGGTTTCGTTTATTCGATATTTATCGGTTTCAAAATATACATCGTGTGTTAACTTGTTTTGCGAAAAAGCAAAAAAACAAGGAAGTATTGCCCATAAATATAGCCCTGTATTACGCATATTTAAATATACGTATTATTTTAAATGATTTTGATAAATGGAAGTATTATCCAATATTTCGGTGGCTTTTTTAATTTTGGTATCGTGTATTTTGTAATAATCGTATAGACCTTCCCGGTAAGTATAGCGTTTTACTATCTCTTCGGTTAGTTGCTCTAGTAAATAGGCTTTATTTTCGTCTATAATTTTGGTTTTGGAACGGTTTAAATTATCCAAAAGAACCTTGTAATCGTTATCTATATTATGGTTTAATTCTTCTTTGGTTGCGGTTTTGTAAGCATTTTTTAATACCTTTTCGGTTTGTGTTTCGAACGAAAAATGATGGGCTTTTAAATAGTTTTTAAAGGCTGTAAAATCGGCATCGTTTAGCGTAAGTGTATTTATATCTTTTATGTTATTGTGTTTGTAATAGTAATCGGTAGCATAATTAAATACCAAATCGTTGGCAATTATGGCGTTGGTAATGGCCGAATTTTTCGAGGCAGAAAGGCTTACATCGGGGAAAACACCACCACCATCGAATACTTTTCGTCCGTTTTTGGTTTTAAATTCGTTGTAGTTTTCTTGTTTTACGCGAATAGCATTACCATTTTTGTCCCGATGGGTATAATCCAAAGCTTGGATACAACGTCCCGAAGGTGTGTAATATCTAGAAATGGTAACCTTAACCTGTGTGCCATAAGTAAGTTTAAGCGGGCGCTGGACCAAACCTTTACCAAAGCTTCTGGAACCTACAATAACGGCGCGGTCCAGATCTTGTAAGGCTCCCGAAACAATCTCGCTTGCCGAGGCACTTTTGCCATCAATTAAAACCACTAAAGGTATTTCGGTATCGATTGGGTCGTTTTTAGTGTAAAAGGTTTTGTTATATTTTTTTACTTTCGATTTGGTGGTTACAATTAATTGTCCTTTTGGTACAAAAAGGTTAACAATTTTTATAGCTTCGTTAAGTAGTCCACCGGGGTTTCCACGCAGATCCAAAATAATATTTTGGGCACCTTGGGCCTTTAAATCTCTTAGAGCATAATTTGTTTCGGCTGCTGCCTTGTTATTAAAACGAGTAAGTACAATATATCCTGTTTTGTTGTTAACCATAGAATAATGCGGTACGGCCTTTATTTCTACTTCTGCCCGTTTTATTGTGGTTGTTTGTGTTTTTCCTTGGCGTTTAAAGGTTATTTCTACCTCACTATTGGTAACACCTTTAAGCAGTTCGCCGGTATCTTCGTTAAAGCTTTCAATAAGGGTATTGCCCACTTTTATAATTTCGTCTCCTGCTTTTAAACCGGCTTTATCGGCAGGATAATCTTTGTAGGGTTCAACAATAACTAATTTATCTTTTAGGGTTTTTACACGGGCACCAATACCAGTATAATCGCCCGTATTGTTAATTCGGGCAGCTTCTACATCCTGCTCGTTCATAAAATTGGTATATGGGTCGAGCTCGGTAAGCATATTTTTTATGGCGGTATCCATCAAATCGCCAGGATTGGTCTCATCGACATAATTCATGTTAACTTCCTTAAACAATGTCGTGAAAATTTCCAACTGCTTGGCTATTTCAAAAAAGTCGTTTTTAAATGATGCCGAGGTAAAACATATGCCCAGTACCAGTACGGGAATTATAATTCGTTTTTGAAGTAGTTTTTTCATTTTTTACTTTTTTTGATCCATCTTCTTATAAAATAGACTACAACGCCAATTATAATGAAAAACGGCCAGATACTTAATATGCCCAAGAAGAATATGGATAGACCACTAAAACCGTTTTTTATGGCATTCCACATTTTAGATGTGTATGATTGTGGTACAATATTTTCTTGGGTGTATTTATAAAATTCTATATTTATGGTGCTTAACGATACACGGTTTTCAAGATATTTTAAACGACCTTGTTTGGCTTCTATTTCTTCACGTATGTTGGAAAGTTCACGTTCTATTTCTAAAATTTCACTTACGTTTTTAGCCTTGTCCAAAAGTTCTAAGTAGCGTTTTTCTAAGGTTTTTTTGGCTTTTAAGCGGGCTTCTAAATCTATAAATTCTTCGGTAATATCTTTTGCCGATATTTGTTTGTTATCGAAATATTTTACGTGGTTGCTAATGGAGTCTATGGTAGGCTGAAACGATTGTGTAGGAATCCGTATAACCAAACTTCTACTTATACTGTTGTACGATTTTGTAGAATTATCGCTTTGTATAAGTCCCTTGTTTTGCGATATGAATGTTTTAATTTGAAAATAGGTTTTATCTAAATCTTGAGTTTCGAAACGTAAATAAGCTTCTTTTATTATTTTTTGTTCGGCCTGTTCGGGTGTAGCCATTACAACCTCTTCTACAACAGCTTCTTTGGCAATATCGAAATCTACATTACTACTTTCGTAAATTGTTTCGGGTGCTTTAGCACACATTAAAGGTAAGGTAAGTAGTGATAGATAAAGAAATAATAGTTTCATAAATCAATTTTTAAGTTTCCGATGTTTTATCCAAAAAGGCTTTAAAGAGGCGATCTGTTTTGGTTTTTACCAGATTGTACGAAGGTACTTCTTTGCCAAGATACAAAATCATAAACGCATATTGTGTTGTAATGTTGTTAAAATAGGTGGGTTTGTGTAGTCTATATGCTTCGCGCATTAAACGTTTTACACGATTTCTGTCCACGGCATTCTTAATATTGCGTTTGCTTACCGAGACACCTGTTTTCGCTATTATGTTCTCGGTATATGTTGTTTGTAAATATACCAATCGCAGCGGATATGCCGATACCGATTGGCCTTCGGTAAACAATTGCTCTATTAGCTTTTTGCTTTTTAGCTTTTCTTTTTTATTGAATGAGAGTCTCAATATCTTATACTTTTTTGTTCCAAAGGTAATAATACCAAATAAAAAATCACTTAACGGGTTATTGTTAAGTGATTTTTAAAGAATATGTGTTTTGGCTTTCTATTTATAATTATTATCTCTGTTTATATCGGCCATTAAACCTTTTGGATCTATTTGTACATGTTTTACCTGTTTATCGGTTTTAAAGGTATAGGTAGGGTATGCCCATGCCCAGTCTTTTATAAGAGTTGCTGTTGTTGGCTTTTCGCCACGCATCATTTGCAGAGGAATGTAAAAATTCTGTTTAGAACCATCTGTATAGGTTACTGTTACATCGATTGGCATAGGCATTAAACCAATACGCTGCAATGTAATGTTATTGTTATCTATACTGTTTACGGCATAATCGATAGTATTGGTAGTTTGGGTAAAATCGATTAGATACCAATCGAGTTCCAGACCGGAAACTTTTTCAGCAGTCCTAATAAAATCGTTGGGAGTCGGGTGTTTAAAACCAAAATCGGCAAAATACTTTTTTAGTGTTTGCTTTAAGTTGTTTTCGCCAATAACATAGCCTAATTGTGTTAAAAATACCGATCCTTTGTTATAAGCCGAAATACCATAAGCTTGGTTGTATTCGTAACGATCGGCCTGTGTTGTTAGGGGCTGTTCCTTTCCCGATTTTGCCAAAAATATATATCTGTTATAAGCACTTTCGGTGGGGTTGGTTTTGCCTTCATTCATAACATCATTCATGGCCCAATCGCTTATATAGCTTGTAAATCCTTCGTCTATCCACTCGTGTTTGGTTTCGTTGGTAGCCAGTAAAAATTGAAACCATGTATGTGCCAGTTCGTGCGCCGTTACACCCACTAAACTGCCAAATTTGCGTTGTCCTGTAATAAGGGTACACATAGCGTATTCCATACCTCCATCGCCACCTTGTATAACCGAATATTGTTTGTAGGGATATTGGCCAATATGAGTACTAAAATATTGCATAAGTGCTACGGTTTTTGGCTGAAGGTCTTTCCAGTATTTTAAATAGTTGGAATCTAATGTTTTTTTGTATAGAAAGTGTAGGGTAGGACCATTAGGCACCTGTGTAGTGTCGTGGATATAGTCGGGGTCGGCAGCCCAAGTAAAATCATGAACGTTGGGCGCTACAAAATGCCATGATAATTTGTTGGAATTTGGCCTTGTAACCGTACCGGTTTCATAGCCATAACCTATTTCGTTGGGGTTTTGTAAATAACCAGTACCGCCAACAATATAATTTTTATCGATATGGAGGGTTACATCGAAATTGCCCCATACACCGTGAAATTCGCGTCCAATATAAGGATCGGCATGCCAGCCTTCAAAATCGTATTCGGCCATTTTAGGATACCATTGTGTCATTGATAGCGCTACACCTTCCTTGCTATCCCTACCAGAACGTCTAATTTGTAAGGGTACCTGAGCATCGAAAAGCATGCTAAAGGTAACGCTCTCGCCCGGTTGTATAGGTTTTTCTAAATCGACTTCCAGTATGGTTCCTACGGTTTCGTATTTTAAGGTTTTTCCGTTTTGGGTTAACGAATTGACCTTAATATAACCGATTTCTTCAGGTTTAAGTTTATTTATTCTGTTGCCTACCCTAGAATCGGGGTCGGCAATGGTTCGCGAGCGTACATCCATTTCGCTTCCCGGTTGGAATGCGTTAAAATACAAATGATAGTACACGCGGTTTAGCACGTCGGGAGAGTTGTTGGTATATACCAAAGTTTGTTTTCCTTTGTATTGGTGTTTGTCCACATCCATATCGATATCCATTTTATAATCGGCATGTTGTTGCCAGTATGTCGAACATGCCTTTGCATTGGCAGCCAATGGTGTTGCTTTTGCTATATAGTTGGACAAATTGTCTGTAGCCGTTGTTGTGGACGTACTTTTTGTACTGTTACACGAATACAGAAAGGATAAGCTTAAAGTGGCTAAGAATAAACGTTTCATCTATTTTAAGTTTTTTGTAATGGGTTGATGTAAGATGTGTCTATTATAGACTTTCCTGGAACGATTAAATTAAGAGCCGCCCAAAAATATTTTTTTTGAAGTATCTGAAAACAAGTTCATACAGACAATACAAGAACTTTTTGGGCGGCTTTTTAACTTTTTTTGTTATTTGGTTTTGGAAGCCATTATTAATGCATTATAAGCATTAACAATTTTCCCCGATTTAGCTAATTCGCTAAACGGTTTTACATTGTTTGAGTCTCCACCAACCACAACTTTGGTGGTTAATGGTAAGCCGGAGTCCATAATAATTTGTTTTACTTGGCCAGCCGATAATTTTGGATAGTAAGAACGAATCAAAGCAGCTACACCGGCAACTCCCGGAGCAGCCATAGATGTTCCACTTAAGGCTTTATATTCGTTTTCGGGCATTGTAGAGTATATTTTAGCTCCCGGAGCAAAAACATCCACATTTTTTTTGCCATAGTTAGAAAAACCGGCAATCATATCCGAACCGTATTTAGAGGTCAATGCACCTACTCGAATGTAAGTATCCGACACTTCCGGACCTTTTGCTATCGGATCGTTGTCGTCGGGAAAGTTTAATTCTAAATCTACATTTTTGCTGTCGTTGCCCGCAGCATGTACAAAAACAACATCTTTTTTTGCAGCGTATGCAATAGCATCCCTTACCCAATCACTATGTGGCGAAAAGCTTTTTCCAAAGCTACCGTTAATAACCTTGGCACCGTTATCTACCGCATATCTAATGGAAAGTGCTACATCTTTATCGTATTCGTCACCATTGGGTACAGTTCTAATACACATAATTTCTACATTGTTTGCAACACCATCTGCTCCTAAACCGTTGTTGCGTTCGGCAGCAATAATACCGGCAACGTGTGTACCGTGGCTTTCGCTTTTCTTTACGTGTTTAACATTGCCATCGCCATAACCTTTTTGCGAAAAATTGTCTGGATTATCACCGGTTTTACGACCTTTAAAATCTTTGTTAAGGTTGTAGTTTAAACGTTCGTTTATGCTTACTAGACCTTCTTCTATTTCAGCTAAACCGTCCGATAATTTTTCCATACCGTTACTGTACATATAGTTTGCAAGTTGTATGGCTTGTTTTAAGCTTTCGTTATCGGTTTTTATGGCGTTTACTTCCTCTTTGGTGTAATTGTCTTTTCCTAAATGTTTGGAAATGGCATCATTTGCCGATTTTATTTGTTGATGGATTTGGTCGTAACGCGTTTTTCTTTCCATCCAGATTTGGTATTGGCTGTCATATTCAGATTTTGCTCTTGCATAATCAGGATTACTGGTATCGCCACTAGCCAAAATACGTACAAATTCTAATTGTTCGTCGTAGGCAGTGCCTAAAAAGTTCCAGCCATGAATATCGTCTATATAGCCATTTTTATCGTCGTCGATACCATTGTTTGGAATTTCATCTGTATTGATCCAAATAACATCATCCAAATCTTCGTGATCGATATCGATACCCGAATCGATAACGGCAACGATAACTTTTTCGCCTTTTTTGCCTTTAATAATGTCTTGATAGGCTCTTTCAACGCTCATTCCGGGAATGGTGTCCTTAGATAAATCTAAATGCCCCCAATGATTGGCTTCTTTTTTGGTTAAATCGGAAATTTTTATGGGAGAGGTATCGATATTTTCAACAGGAACCGATATAATCTCTCCCGTACTGCCACAACCATAAAATAATGATACTGCAAGTACTGACAATGATAAGATTTTAGTTGTTTTCATTTTAATTTTAGTCTATTTATTTGAATATTTCTTCTGTTGTAAAAACCTCGTTTAAACGTACCCCTTTTTCGGTATGTTTAACGGTTATTATTTCGTTATGTGCATCGTGTTCCAAAAACAGATAATAGGTATTGTTGGCAGCCAGATTAAAAAATGTTTCCTTTTCGTTTAAGGTTAAAAGTGGTCTGGTATCGTAGCCCATAACATAGGGTAAGGGTAAATGGCCTGCTGTAGGGAGTAAATCGGCCATAAATGCAATGGTTTTTTCTTTGTACCGAATAAGTGGAATCATTTGCTTTTCGGTATGGCCATTTGCAAAAAAAATATCGAATCCAAGCTTGGAATTTTTTAAAAGATTACCTTCCGGAAGTGCTGTAAATTTAAGCTGTCCGCTATCTTCCATGGGTAAAATGTTTTCTTTTAAAAAAGATGCTTTTTCTCTGTTATTAGGGTTTACTGCCCATTCCCAATGGTTTTTATTGCTCCAAAAATGCGCATTTTTAAAAGCAGGTTCGTAACCGGTTTTGTTTTTGTTCCATTGAATACTCCCTCCGCAATGGTCGAAATGCAAATGTGTTAAAAAAACATCGGTAATATCGTCACGATGAAATCCATATTTATTAAGTGACTTATCCAAAGTATTGTTGCCCCAAAGATGGTAATAGCCAAAAAATTTTTCCGATTGCTTATTGCCCATTCCCGTGTCGATTAAAATAAGTTTATCACCATCTTCAATAAGTAAGCAACGGGAAGCGATATCAATCATGTTATTGGTATCGGCAGGGTTGGTTTTTTGCCATAGACTTTTTGGAACCACGCCAAACATGGCACCTCCGTCGAGCTTAAAATGTCCTGCATGTACTGGGTATAACTTCATACGAGCGTAAAATTAGTAAAAACTATTATTAATGCTCCTTATTGTTAAGAATATATTAAGAATATTGGGTTTAAAATACGTGTAAAATAAGGATACCTGTATATAAAATACGATAAATCGGCTTATTTGTTTAAATTAGTCCTCGTTTAATAAATTTAGTAGATGTTAGAATTAGCAGGATTAATCATTTTAGGTATATTGGCACAATGGGTGGCATGGCGATTTAAAATTCCGGCCATTTTACCTTTAATTCTTATCGGATTGTTGGCAGGGCCTATTGCGGCTGCATATATTACAGCAGACGGATCGAAATGGATAGAACCTGTTTGGAATGGCGAAAAAGGGCTATTTCCCGGCGATGGTTTGTTCAATTTTGTTTCTCTCGCTATAAGTATTATCCTTTTTGAGGGAGGATTGACCTTAAAACGTGACGAAATAAAAAATGTAGGCCCCGTAATTACCAAACTTATTACCGTTGGTGCAGCGGTTACGTTTTTTGGCGCAGCTATTTTGGCCCGTTTTATTTTTGGACTAACTTGGCAAATGTCGTTTTTGTTTTCGGGACTTATTATCGTTACGGGACCAACGGTTATTACACCCATTTTAAGGAATATTCCGTTAAAAAAGGATATTTCGGCAGTTTTAAAATGGGAAGGTATTTTAATAGATCCCATTGGCGCATTGGTTGCCGTATTGGTGTTTGAGTTTATAAGTGTTGAAGGCGATAGCGGTTTTACTAAAACTGCGTTAATTGAATTTGGTAAAATACTACTGTTCGGTATAACCTTTGGATTTACCTTTGCCCATGCTTTGGCATTTGCTATTAACAGGAAGTTAATTCCACATTATTTGTTAAATGTGGTATCGCTTTCGGTGGTGCTTTTGGTTTTTGTCGAATCGGAAATTTTTGCTCACGAATCGGGTTTATTGGCTGTTGTGGTTATGGGTATGGTATTGGGCAATGGTAATTTAAAGAACATAAAGGAACTCTTGTATTTTAAAGAGTCGTTAAGTGTTTTGCTTATTTCCATACTGTTTATCCTATTGGCGGCCAATATTAACATGGAAGACTTAGAGCCGCTTTACAATTGGAAATCGCTGGCACTTTTTGCAACAGTAGTATTTATTATCCGTCCGTTAGCCGTATTTTTAAGTACGACAAAATCCAATTTATCCTTAAACGAAAAACTATTTGTTAGTTGGGTAGGTCCACGAGGTATCGTGGCTGCGGGTATCGCTTCTTTATTTGGAAGTAAATTGATAAAACAAGGTGTAGAAGATGCCCAATACATAACGCCCCTTGTATTTATGATTGTATTGGGAACCGTAATTTTAAATGCCACGACGGCACGGTTATTTGCTAAGTTGGTTGGGGTGTTTCTAAAACGAAGTGAAGGTATTTTAATTGTAGGGGC
>JBKEDH010000150.1:0-24866 GCA_047975295.1 Aestuariibaculum sp. | reverse complement strand
TTTGAGATAAAAAACATTGTTTTGGAAAAACTTTTCTTTGGTATTTACATCGAAAAATCCAGTCATGGAAAAATTTTCCATAATAAAATTATTGGAGATGCGGTAGAGGAATTTAATTCTGGAAATGGCATACAACTTTGGTATAGCAATAATATTGAGATAGAACATAATTTTATAGAGCGTGTTCGCGATGGTATTTACTTAGAATTTTCTGACAATTGCCTGATAAAAAACAACATAAGCACCAACAACATACGTTATGGCCTGCATTTTATGTTTTCTAACGACGATATTTACCAAGACAATACATTCGAAAAAAACGGTGCCGGTGTGGCCGTTATGTTTTCCAAAAGAATAAAAATGCTCAACAATATATTTAAGGACAATTGGGGTGCCGCCGCCTACGGTATGCTTTTAAAGGAAATATACGATGCCGAAATAATAGGAAACACCTTTAAAGAAAATACAACAGGCATTAATATTGAGGGCTCCAACCGTATTATTTACAAAAATAATACTTTTGCCAACAACGGTTGGGCTTTAAAAGTACGTGGCGCTTGCTATACTAATCAATTTATCGAAAATAATTTTCTTTACAATTCCTTCGATGTATCTTATAACAGTAAAATTAACGATAACGTATTTAATAGGAACTTTTGGAGCAATTACACAGGTTACGACCTAAATAAAGATGGCATTGGCGATGTGCCGTACAGACCCGTAAAACTGTTTTCGTACATTGTTAACCGAACCCCTGAAATCATTATTTTACTGCGCAGTTTATTTATTGATATTATTGATTTTTCCGAAAAGGTATCGCCTGTTTTTACACCCGATAATTTATTGGACAACAATCCCGTAACAAAAAAAATAATATGGTAACCATAGAAAATATACATAAAAAATTCGGTAAAAACGAAGTATTAAAAGGTGTCGATCTAACCATTAACGAAGGCGGAATTTTTGCTGTTTTAGGACCTAATGGTTCTGGTAAAACCACGTTAATCAAATCTATATTGGGCATGGTTATTCCCGATAAGGGAACCATCACGATTTTTAACGAGAACATTAAAAAGAATTCCAATTACCGCCATAAAATTGATTATTTACCGCAAATAGCTAATTTTCCAAGTAATTTAAGGGCAAAGGAACTCATTAAAATGATAAAGGATTTGCGCAAGCCTACCAATTTGGACGAGCGTTTAATCGATTTATTCAAGCTCCAACCGTTTTTAGACAAAAAATTAGGCAATCTTTCCGGTGGCACTAAACAAAAGGTAAATATCGTGTTAACCTTTATGTTCGACAGTCCTTTAATTATTTTAGATGAACCCACAACAGGTTTGGATCCCATTTCCCTAATTCGTTTAAAGGATTTGATTCAAAAAGAAAAAGCTAAAGGAAAAACTATTTTAATTACATCGCATATTATGAGTTTTGTTGAAGAAATATCGAACGAAATCGTATTTCTTTTGGAAGGCAACATTTACTTTAAAGGTAGCATTACCAAACTGAAAAGCAAGACCCAGCAACCCGATTTTGAACACGCCATTGCATCCATTTTAACCGAGAACCATGCTTAAAATATTAAAATACAGTTTTTACGATTTAATGCGCAGCCGTTGGAGCTATGTCTATTTTGCCTTTTACTTGCTATTGGGCATTGTGCTATTATTTTTAAACAACGATTTATCAAAAGCCGTAATTACGCTAATGAACGTTATTATTATTCTCGTACCACTTATAGGCACTATTTTTGGCGTAATGTACTATTACAACTCCAAAGAGTTTACCGAATTGCTTTTGGCACAGCCCCTAAAACGTTCATCCATTTTTTTAGGGCAATATCTTGGTGTAGGCCTATCGCTTTCCATGAGTTTGATTCTTGGCTTGGGCCTACCTTTTGTATTTTACGGCTTATTTAACAGTAATGCCATTTGGGATTTTTCATTATTATTGGTAAGCGGTGTATTTTTAACCCTAATTTTTACGGCATTGGCTTTTAATATCGCTCTTTCCAACGAGAATAAAATAAAAGGCTTTGGTTTTGCTATTTTACTATGGCTGTTCCTTGCCATTATTTACGATGGTATTTTTTTAATGACCTTGATTTTGTTTGAAGATTATCCGTTGGATAAACTATCGCTTATCGGCTCCATGCTAAACCCTATTGATTTGTCGCGTATATTAATTTTGCTTAAATTGGATATTTCGGCACTTTTGGGATATACCGGTGCTGTATTCAAACAATTTTTCGGTACCCATTTCGGATTGGTCATTTCCTTCGTTATGTTGGGGGTTTGGGTTATCCTTCCGGTATATCGTATTGTTATAAAATCGAAGAAAAAAGATTTTTAAAACTAAAACCTTATAAAAACATGAAACATTTAATATTCCTTTTAACTCTTATTGCCTTTGTTGGTTGTAAAAACCATTCGGCAAATATTGAAAACTTAAAACTAGACAATGGCAACAAATGGACGGTTAACACCGAAACACAGGAAGGTATTACCAAAATGGGTGGTTTTTTAAAAGCTTTTAACGGTACAACCACCGAAGATTACAAAAACTTGGGCGACACGCTTTCCTCACAAACCAGTTATATTATAAAACATTGCACAATGAAAGGCGAATCGCACAACCAACTCCATGAAGTGTTACTGCCCATGTTGGACAATATTTCGGTTTTAAGAGAATCGGCACAATTGGAAGAACAGAAAAAGGCCTCTAAAACCTTAAACGCCCTGATTAAAACGTACCATGAGTATTTTAAGCTGTAGGTGGGTTAAGCCTATATTAAATTTCTTTACAATGCATTTAAAAATGCCAATAAATCTTCCCTATCTTGGGTAGGTAACTGCTTAAATTGAGTTTTGGCATTTTCGGCCTCACCACCGTGCCACAAAATGGCTTCTGTTATGTTTTTTGCCCGTCCATCGTGAAGAAAATGTGTATGCCCATTTACTATTTGGGTTAAGCCAATACCCCATAACGGACGTGTTTTCCATTCGTTGCCGTTGGCCAAATAATCGGGACGGTTATCTGCCAGTTCTTCTCCCATATCGTGTAACAGCATATCGGTATATGGATATATGGTTTGATTGGCCAAGGCTTCGGTATTGGCATTACCGGTCTGCATTTTCGGGATATGGCATTTGGCACAATCCAACTGTTCAAAAATTTTGGCACCACGCCTTACATTATTATCGGTAATATTACGCGGTGCGGGTACGGCCAAGGTTTGACAATAAAAGGCAACATCGTTTAAAATGGCATCGGCCAATTCGGGGTCATCCACATGACCATCATCGCCATTACTTTGTCCAAAACCTGTTTCCTGCGGAAAAACATAACTGGTAATACCCATATCGTGGTTATAGGCGCCGGCGCTTTGCTCTAATATGGTGGCTGTATTGGCTTTCCATCCAAAACGGCCTATTTTGGTAGTACCCGATATGGGATCGTAAACATAATTGGCCTTACCGGAAATACCATCTTGGTCGGTATCGTTAATATCTTCATATTGTAAAATATACGACTCGGAAATAGCCTCCAACAAGCCTAACCCAAATACTGGTGGTGCCAATCTGGGAGAAATCATAGCTGTTGAAGGAAATGGAATATACGTATCAGATACCGAATAGTTGGGCTTTTTAAGTACAATTTGAGTACCATCAGCAAAGGTTTCTGTTTTTGTTGTATAGCTTACCTGAAATTGGGTTTCAGGCATTATGTCTAAAATAGCATGGTTTTGCATTTGGGTACCAAATCCCGGCACCGGAACAGGACCACCATTAGTAGTATATCCCGGTAAACTGGTTCGAAAAAAAAAGCCACTTTCACTATTTAGGTTGTCCGGAAAAGGTGTCCTCCCATCTTCGGGATGGCAGCCCACACAAGAGGTATTGTTATAAATACTGCCCAGACCAAAATCTTTTTCGGCTGGCGATGGTACAAATACCGCCCGAAAATGAAGATTCCCATTGGAATGTGAGACAGACTCGCTGGCTGTAAGATTGGGTGCCGGTTGACTGTATGAAGTTCCGGAAGACAGAAATATCGTGGTTTCGCCTCCAGCCATTAATCTATCCTCCAAAATTGGTAAATCTTCGTAATTATCTTTGGAGCAGGCTGTTATCACTACAAACAAAAAAAACAATATATAATAATGTGTACATTTCATTTTTAAATACAATAAAAAAGGCATGGTGAAACACCATGCCTTACAACTAACTCAAACTAAACATTTGTAATAATAAAACAACATTTTCAGCTTAAAAATTTGTTTCTTCGTTAGGTTGGTAAACATAGTTAAAAGTATAGTATCGGCTATCGCTATCGGTATTACCATCTTTATAATAGCTTAAAATTTCTACTTTTGCATATTTACCATCGTGGGTTTTAATAACCAAAACTTTGCCTGCAATAGGAATAATTAAATGATTTGGTGCACCTGTGTAATTGTACCACCCATTTCCACTTCCTGTAGCAATGGCAAGTTCGTTAGCAGAATCCTGTACCAATAACGAAGTGTTTACCGAAGTTACACTACCCAAAGTACCTGTAGCAATATAAACGGCACCTTCTCCTGTACGGTCTGGCTCGTCGGTTAACCCTGTAGAAGCACCTCCATTTACAATAATAATCGTTCCTCTAAAGGCTATATCCCAATCGGTATCGCTGGTGGTTTCTTCTCCTGTTGAGAAATTGAATTTTGTAAAAGGACCTGCAGGATTTCCCTGTTCTCCTCCTTGCGGAGCATGTAGATTTTCAACCGTACCACTTATTTTCTGATAAAGATTCCATCCGTAATTATCGGTATTATCGGCAGATGGGAAAGCTTCGGCTATTCCGGCTTCTAACGAGGCTACTTCCTTTTTATATAGGGTTATTTCGGTATCACTTATATTCTTAAAAAAGATAACATAATAAGCATTATTGCTTTCGCGGTAACCTACCCAACGATTATCTTCGGCAGAAAAATACAGCCTTTCCATATCGTAATTGGTAGCGGCAAAACCTCCTGCAAGTTCGTAACTTATCTTATCTTGCGAAATGGTATAAGTAGCCCGTTGTTGGTTGCCTTCTACTTCAAATATTCTGTTAAAAGAGCCTTCAAAAGCTATATTATCTTGTCCAGGTTCTACGGGATCGTCGTCGTTACTACAAGAACTAAAACCTATAAACAAGGCCAATAAAGTTAACATTTTAATAGTTTTCATTTTCATAATGGTTTTAATAGTTTAAAATTGAATATTACATTTTACGTACAAGTACCTACCCGGAATACTACTTATATTTTGTGGGTCGGTAAAATTGAATAGGTTATCGGCACCAATACCCAACAGGTAGTTTTTATAAAAAGTTTTGTTAATGGCAAAATCTACAATAGCGTAGTCTTTTGCAAAGTCGTCGTATTTATCGAGATAAACATTACTATTGGTATCCTGCATACCGTATTTGCTTCGGTAGGTTGCCCTTATATTGGTATTGAGTCCCCATTTTGGAATGGTGTAGAAAATTTTGGCATTGGCCATGTGCCGTGATCGGTTGTACAGTCCAAAATAATCATCTTCTTTTAACGAAAAAGACGCTAAATTTTCATCTCGGGCAAACACCTCACCGTTTTTAAAAGCGTCTTCGGCCTCCTTATCTTTGGCATACAATAACTGATATCCTCCAGAAAGTTTTAAGTTACTATTGGGTCTCCAAGACGTATTTACCTCTATACCCTGCATATATACCTTGTTTATATTTTGGTAGCTGTATATGCTTTGTCCGTTGGTTTTTCGTGCCAAAACTTTGGTGTCAATTAAATCCTTAATATCGTTTCTAAACAGATTAACATCCACCACCACACCGGAAACGGGTTTTAACTGTACGCCAAAATTGTAATTTGTAGAGTTTTCGGGCTTTAAATTGCCTTGAAAATTCTCTAAAGGAATATAAATATTCGATATCTCTCCATTGGCTTCCATTGCAGACAATCGGTCGGGAACACGGTTATAGCCAATTACGGTATAGCCTGCTGACGGATTTGTAAAATCAAGATACAATTGTCTAAAATCGGGAGCTTTATAACCATAACCTACCGAGCCTTTTAGTGCCAAATAGTCTGTAAAGTCGTAACGCAGGGCTGCTTTAGGACTAAATTGCGATTCGTATTCGCTATGGTTATCGTAGCGAACACCAAGAATAAGGTTAAATTTTTTAGTAATATGGGTATCGTACTGTGCATAAATATAAGGAGAGTTAAATTCGGGCTTATTGGAAAAATAAGTCCGATCCAAAGTTTCGTGGGTATAGCCTACTCCACCAATAAAGCTGTGTTTTTTATTTGGAACAAAAGTTAGCCTAACTTCGGGACGTACCAATAATTGGTTGTAATCGCTTTCACTATTTAAGGTGCCTTCCGGATAGTTATTTAGATAGCTTTTGTTTTTAAAGCGTGTAGCATAAAAGTCGATATAGCTATTCCATTTTTCATTGAATTTATGATCTAACTTTATTTGGACATTCCAATCATTGGTATCGTTTTCTCCTTTTAAGGTTTCGCTGGGCATGGATTCTTGGTCTTCCGTAAAATACCTTCCGGAAAGCAATAATGATGTGTTTTCGGTAAAGTCGTAATCCAACTTGGCAGAAAAGGTGTAATTATAATATGGATCGACCGTTTTTAGGCCGTCGCTTTCATCCAAATCGTAACCATTATTTCCATAACGATTAGCAAAAAGGCGCATACCGAATTTATTTTTTTTGTAGTTGATACTGGCACCAACATCGGTAGTGTAAAACGATCCGGTGGTAAAATTAAGCCCTCCCATAAAGCCTTCTTTGGGGTTTTCGGTAATAATATTAATAACTCCCGCAAGCGCTTCGCTACCATAAAGACTGGACGATGCTCCTTTTACTATTTCTATTTGTTTAATATTACCAACGGCTATACGACTTAAATCTAAAGTTCCCGCTGTACGTCCCACCAAGGGTACCCCGTCTATAAGTATCAAGGTATAATCGGAGTCCATACCCTGCATCTGTACCCCAAGTCCATGGTTACTAACCATAAGCAAACCGGTCTGTTCGCTTAAAATATCACTTAAACGTAAGGAATTTATGTTTTTTATTTCGGTTTTCGATACCATTTGTACCGGCAACGGCAAGGACGATAATTGTCTTTCGGTACGTGTTGCCGTAATAACAACCTCGTCTAAATCGCTCACCTTTGTGGTATCTATTTCAGATTTCTTCTTGTTTTGGGCCACGGATACAATCCCAATAAAAATGAAAAAATAAAAGAAGAAAAATTTTTTGTTTAGAATCATTCTTAATAGATTTGTCGCAAATATAAATCTTATTTTTAATTATTCTAAATAAAAATAAAAAATTTGAAAATATTTTTAATAACATACTTTACAACCACTTTAGGACTTAGTATTTTTCACCTTTCGCTACTGGCAAAGAAAAAATGGCTATGGCTCGCAGTGTTTATCCCTGGTTTGGTAACCTTGGGATTTTATCCGTTTTCCATAGCACAGAACAACCAAACTATGGATTGGTTATTAGGGCAAGATAATTTGGTTTCGGGGGTGGCCATTCTACTTACTTTCGAAGCCATTGCCGTAATTGCACTCACAGTAGTACAAATAAAAAGCTATTATAAGTTGAAGTTTCCAGAACTATGGAAATGGATATCAATAATACCTCCCTTACAGCTTATATTGGTTCTAATATTTTTTCAAACCTATCTTTTTATTCAAATAAATGGTACTCCGTTTATTGTATTGGCCTTTGGTTTTATGGTTTGCAGCAGCTTGATTCTTTTTGTTTTGGCATTTTTAGTACAAACTCTTTTTAAAAAATGGGAACATAGAGCCGAATTAAAAGCTTTAACAGCCCTGTTCCAATTATTATTGGCCATGTTCCTACCGCTTATGGCACGGGGACAAAGCGTGGCCTTTACGCAAATTACCATCGATTATTTTGCCATATTGTTTACCCTACTACTTATTGTTATTATAGCCGGTTTAGGCTATTGGATTTATAAAAAAAAGAAACTCTCATAAACACTAAATATAAAATATGAATAGCATTACAAACATTTTATACTGGATTTCAACCGGATTGTTGGTTCCCGTAATTGCCCTATTGCTTTTTGGCTTTGTTAGGGCACTTTCCTTATTGGGCAGTTTTTTTGGTATGTATATTAGCCGAATAAAAAATGAAAAACAACAGCGGGAATTTATTGTAAATCTTGAAAATAATCAAGACCCCGGTCCTCAAATAAAAGGCAATAAACTGTTCAACAACCATTTACAACGTATCCTTAATGCTAAAGGACATATACTGATTACCGAAAAAGTATTGGCCGACTTCGATATTGCCTCGGAAAAAGAATTGAGCAGTTCAAAATCCCTGTCCAAATTAGGCCCCATGGTGGGCTTAATGGGTACTTTAATTCCTATGGGACCAGCATTGGTAGGTTTGGCACAAGGCGATATTGCCTCGATGGCTCAAAATATGCAAGTGGCCTTTTCCACTACTGTTGTAGGCCTACTTGCCGGAGCAATAGGCTACGTTACACAATTGGTAAAACAACGTTGGTTTGTTGCCGATGCCAACAATCTGGAATATATAGCCAACCTATTAAACAAAAACAGCCATGCGTAAAAGACGATTACTCAACAATACTAGCGACGACGACCCCATGTCGGGAATGGCCAACCTATTCGACCTGGCCATGGTTTTTGCCGTAGCTCTAATGGTTGCTCTTGTTACCCGATTTAGTGTAGCAGAAATGATTTCGGATGAAGATTTTACCTTGGTAAAAAACCCAGGAAAACCCGATATGGAAATCATTAAGAAGAAAGGAAAAACCATTGAAAAATACAAAGGTTCCGAAGGAAAATCATCTAAAGGAAAAGGAAAAAAAGTAGGTACGGCATACCAACTTGAAAATGGCGAAATTATTTATATCCCCGAAGAAAACTAACAAACACAATATAAATGAAAAATATATTAAAATTTGGTTTACCACTTGTTGCATTAATCCTGCTTTATTGTTTCTACAGATCACAATTTACCAAAATCGGGCTTATTAACTTTCGTGATGCCCAAATGGCCGAAATAGTAAAGGCCAATAACAACCATTTTATAACACCGGTACAGATAGATCCCAAAACCAACGATTTTTCCGAGTTGGTAAATTATCCCGTAATCTATCTGTCACACATTAGTATTTTAACCGAAGAACAAAAAGTCAATTTAAAACAAGCCATGGACAATGGTGGCAAAGTACACGTACTTATGGCCACAAGCAAGGAAAACGATTTCAGCAATATTACCGGTGAAGATCTGGAATACATTAAAGCCTGTTTTGAAAATGATGGCGTAGAAAACACCAAACGTTGGCTAAACTACTCCCGAAAGGTTTTCGACAAAAAAAGTCTTTTTACCTCTAAAGCGACTCCTGTCAAAGAATTTCCAAAAGATGTATTTTACAGAATAGGTACCGATATCTATTTTGAAAACGTTACAGCTTATTGGGATTATTATAAAAAAGAAGGCCTGTACCACGAAAATCGTCCAATAATTGCCATTATGAGTACCAATAATGGCCCACAATCACAATTCCGAAATTATATGGACGAGATGATTCTCGAACTGGAAAACCGACAATTTAATGTGGTTTGCCTTGCCGGTTTCAATAAAAAACTAGAAAACCTAAAAACCCTTCAACCGCAAATAGTTATTAACTTCCCACATGGGCGTATGGCAAAAGGCGATGCTTCGGTAAACTGGCTAAAAGAACAGAACATTTTATACCTCACACCACAATTGGTTTACCAAACCGAAACCGACTGGATAAACGACCAACAGGGTATTACCGGTGGTATAATGGGTCAAAACATAGTGGTACCCGAACTGGATGGTGCCATACAACCCTACGCCATAGCCGCCCAATATATTAATCCCGACGGTTATCACACCTACAAACCCATTCCCGGCAGGATTTCTCGCTTTTGTGATAACGTACAGCGGTGGCTAAGTTTAAAACAAAAGCCCAATACCGAAAAAAAATTGGTTATTTATTACTACAAAGGTGCAGGACAAAATGCTATGGTTGCCGGCGGTCTTGAAGTTGGCCAGTCTATTTTCAATCTGTTAAAGGCCTTAAAAGATGAAGGCTATAATTTAGGTGATTTTTCCGATTACCAATCATTTATAAAACGGATATATACCGAAGGCCCCCTTTTAGGCAATTATGCAAAAGGCACTTTTGAAACCTTTTTGAAAGAAGGCCGTCCCGAACTTATTTTGGCACAAGAATACGAATCGTGGTGTGCCGACGAATTAGATCCCGAAAGCTATCAAGATGTAGTTAAAGCCTATGGCGAAGCACCCGGGAAATATTTAACTGCCACAAACGAAGGCACAGCATATTTGGCCATTCCAAGAGTAGTTTTTGGTAATGTAGCCTTAGTTCCCGTATTGCCTGCCGCATTGGGCGAAAACGATTTTAAACTGGCGCATGGCGTAAAAAAAGCACCACCACATGCTTACATCGCTTCCTATTTATGGGCACGAAAAGGATTTAATGCCGATGCTGTAGCTCATTTCGGAGCTCATGGCTCGGTAGAATTTACACCATGGAAACAACTAGTATTATCGCTAAAAGACTGGCCAGAAGCCTTAATAGCGCCATTGCCGCATTTGTATATTTATTCTATCGATAATATAGGCGAAGCCATGATGGCCAAACGCCGTACATACGCTACCATGGTATCGCACCTTACCCCACCATACTCTAATTCCGAGCTTTATGGCGAACTAAAGGCCATGACCGATGTGCTGCATAAATATGAAAGCACCGAAGAAGGTCCACTAAGAAATACCTTAAAAAAGCGGATACAAAGTATGGTCGATTCACTTCATATAGATAAGGATTTAGATTTGAAAGAAGAAGCCCTAACTACAATGAGCAACAAAACGGCAGGTTACATACATCGTTACCTACACGAAATAGAAGCCGAAAAAATAACTATGGGTCTCCATACTTTTGGCTTACCACAAAACAAGGCCGAACAGAACGAAACGGTACGTATGATGGCCATAGACCCCATTGCTTCAAGTTTGGAACAATTGGCTTTATACCGAAACAAGAAACCAAAAAACCACCAACACCATCATGGTGAAATAAAAGACTTAGACGATATAGACCCAACCAATTACAAAAGCCAAGCCAGTTTTATAATAAAACAGGTTATTGAAGGAAAAGCCACCCCAATGGCCATGTTCGGGAATAACAATAAAAAACTGTTAGACCAATTGCATACCGAATATGGCGATCCGGAAAAAACAGCCATATCGGAATATTATGGTGGCAGTTACGCCCGAAAAAAAGAAACATCAAAAAAAGGACAAAAAAGAAAACCGAACAAAGAGGAATTGGTTTACGATAGCAAAACCCACAAAATGGTACCTAAATCCAGTCTTAAACCCGATACACTTAATATAGAAAAGGCTAAAGAGAGGAGTATTCACTTGGCATCGTCGAGAAAAACCTCAAAGGCCATTCAATTTTTACAAAACCCCAAAGGTTTTAAGGAACTTTCCGGTTTATTGGACAAAAAAAGCTTTCTTCAATTTAAAACAGCTTCAAAATTCAATCAGGATATCACATGGAAAATCCAGGCTATGGAAAATTCCAACTTTACAAAATTGTTACAATTTATTCAGGATTCGGTAAACAAATCCAAAATCATCAACTACCTGAACGAGCAAAATAGCATTGATAAAATTACATCATACAGAGCTGTTCTCGATAAAAAAATAGTGAAAAAAGCCGAAAATAGCGATATTTTAAGCTACATGATTTCCATTTACAAACAAAACGAAGAAGCCCTTAAAAAGCAATACAAATCTGACAAAACCACTTTACTAAAAGCAAAAAAAGCCATAGATTTTTATATAGAAAATAAAGATGCCATAATAGCTTCGGATATTGAAAATACAAATCTATCAATTGTAAAAAAAATACTTGACAGCGAAAAAGCTTTCGGTAGCATTATTAAAAAACAGAAACAGTTACAGCAATTGTTGGACATCCAAATGCAACAGGATAAAAATGTTTTGGAGGCATTGCTTCAACTAAAAAACAGCCTATTGGATATTGAACATTACCAAAACGGGATTTCAATATCACCATCTCTGGAAATAGAAGCCTTTGTTAATGGGATGAACGGTGGTTATGTGGCACCTTCATCGGGTGGCGATCCCGTATCGAATCCTTTATCGGTCCCTACGGGAAAAAATCTGTATTCCATAAACGAGCAGGTTACGCCCACAAAAGAAGCTTTTGAAACGGGACAGTTACTGGCCGAACAAATTCTTCAAAAGCATATTGCCAAACATGGCGAATATCCAAAAAAAATAGCGTATTCACTTTGGGGAGGTGAATTTATTAGAAATCAGGGTATGAATATTGGCCAAATTTTTTATATGCTGGGCGTAGCTCCGGTAAGGAACAATTATGGTAGGGTACACGATGTTAAACTTATTCCCATCGAGCAATTAAAACGTCCTCGAATAGATGTGTTGGTACAAACCTCTGGACAATTTAGGGATATTGCGGCATCACGAATCAATCTTATAAACAAAGCGGTACAACTGGCTGCCAAAGCAGACGACGACGATGCCTACAAAAATTACGTTAAGGAAGGTGCTTTACTGGCCGAAAAAGAACTTAAAGAAAAAGGATTTTCGCCAGAAGAAGCCCAAAAATTCTCGACATCACGCGTTTTTGGTGGTCTTAATGGTAACTACGGCACGGCCATTATGGGACTTGTGGAGCAGGGCGACAAATGGGAAACCGAGCAGGAAATTGCCGAAACCTATATTAATAATATGGGTGCTGTTTATGGTGAAGACACTTGGGCCTACTATAAGAAGGGAATGTTCGAAACCATGATGAACAATACCGAAATAGTGATTCATCCACGCTCATCGAACGAAACAGGCCCTATTTCGTTAGATCATGTATATGAGTTTATGGGAGGCCTTACTGCCAGTATCCGGGTAACTACTGGTAAGGATCCCGATGGCTATTTTAACGATAATCGCAACCGTTACAACCCCAATGTACAAACGTTAAAAGAAGCCATATGGACCGAGACACGGACAAATCTATTCAACCCCAAATATATAAAAGCTCAAATGGAAGAAGGCGAAACGGCTGCCGAAGGTTTTGCCGAAAACTTTAGGGATACCTACGGATGGAACGTTATGAAACCCGATGCCATAGACCAAGAAATATGGGAAGGCTATTACGACATTTATGTTAAGGACAAAGAACATTTGGGTACTTTGGAGTTTTTTAAAAATACCAATCCGCATGCCTTACAGGAAATGACGGCCGTTATGTTGGAAACCGTACGCAAAGGCTATTGGAATCCCAGTGATGTTATAAAACAGGACATTGCTATATTGCACGCCCAATTAATAAAAGACTATAAGGCAGGATGCAGTGGTTTTGTATGCGATAATTCAAAATTAAAAGAAATGATAGCAACATTACTTGACGATAACCTAAGCCAAAACTACCAAAAGGCCATTAACGACGTGCGTACCGAAACTACTAAAACCATCGAAAATGAAGAAGGTATGGTACTGGAAAAAGAGGTCTTAAAACAGGATAAAATAGTGACTCTTATAAAAAACAACATAGAAACCATTTTAATATTGGTACTATTAATAGGTGGTGCCATAACTTGGGGACTTATAAAACGAAGGAAAGAAAACAGTTAAAACTATTTTCAACAGAAAGAATAAAGACCGCTACGCTGTTATAGAGCTCATTTAAACAACCAAAAATCAACCTATTAAACCAAAACAATATTTATCGGAATCCTTAAATTTTTAACACTATGCCTACCATTATAAAATTTGCTTTACTATATTTTACCTTAGCCTTAATATTCTATACTATTGGTGTGTGGAGCGAACGCATAAAAAAAACTTTAAAACCGTGGCATCTTATTTTTTTCTGGTTAGGATTAATAACCGATAGTTTGGGTACAGCCTATGTAAGGGAACAAGTGGGCGGCATCCTTATTTTAAACTTCCATACCATTACCGGTATTATTGGTTTATTACTTATGGGCATACATACTATTTGGGCTACTGTTATTGTTATTAAAAATAACGCCAAACAACTTGGCACCTTTCATAGATTTAGCGTATTGGTCTGGCTCATCTGGTTAATTCCCTATTTTACCGGATTCTTTGTGGGAATGAATAGATAGAGAGCTATTTATAGTATTTCTGTTTTCCAAAAAGAGACCTATCAAGTTTTTCAAACCTGATAGGTTTGGCTTTTCACTAGTACGATATAAGAAAAAGTTCACTATAAATGTCGTGAATAATCACGCTACCCATTCAGCAGCGACATTTAAAAATGAAAAAATTCTAAAAAACATTTTAAAAAGCATATCGTTGCGGACCTCCCCGTCTTACCTCTTCGCTTGCATAAGCTTCAAATTTTTTAAAATTTTCACGAAAAGCATTGGTTAGCTTAAAAGCTGTTTTATAATATGCCTCATCATTGTTCCAAGTAGCTCTTGGACTTAAAACACTGGTAGGCACACCTGGACAGGTTCTGGGCTGAGCCACACCAAACACAGAATGAATATGGTAATCGTCGTAATTATACAAGCCCAAATCGCCATTTAAAACGGCATTGATCATGGCTCGGGTATATTTTAGTTCCATACGGGTACCAACACCATAAGGACCACCTGTCCACCCTGTATTTACCAACCAGACATTAACGCCTGCCGCTTTCATTTTTTGGCTTAACATTTCGGCATATTTGGTTGGATGTAAAGGCATAAAAGGCGCACCAAAACATGCCGAGAAAGATGGTTGTGGCTCTACTACTCCGGCTTCGGTTCCGGCGACTTTGGCGGTATATCCCGATATAAAATGATACGCTGCTTGACTGGGCGTTAATTTCGATATGGGAGGCAATACTCCAAAAGCATCGGCCGTTAAAAAGAAAATATGTTTCGGATTTTTGCCTATCGAAGGCGTTTTTATATTTTCAATATGATATATGGGATAACTTACCCTTGTGTTTTGGGTTATCGAGGTATTGGCAAAATCGACTTCGCCTTTATTATTGGCGATAACATTTTCTAAAATAGCCCCTTTTTTAATGGCATCGTAAATTTCGGGTTCGTTATCCCTTGACAGGTTAATGACCTTAGCGTAACAACCACCTTCAAAATTAAACACCGTATTTTCTGCCGTCCAACCATGTTCGTCATCGCCAATTAAACTTCGGTTTGGATCGGTAGAAAGCGTTGTTTTTCCCGTACCCGATAAACCAAAGAAAATAGCTGTATCACCATTTTCTCCAACATTGGCACTACAGTGCATAGGTAAAGTGTTTTTATAAACAGGCAGAATAAAATTAAGAGCAGAGAAAATACCTTTTTTAATTTCGCCCGTATATCCTGTACCGCCAATAAGTGCTATTTTTTTTGTAAAATTCAAAATGGCAAAATTATGTTGCCGGGTACCATCAATTTCCGGATTTGCCATAAAGCCCGGTGCATTAACAATAATCCATTCTTCCCGAAAATCTTTCAACTCATCGTCGGTTGGGCGTAAAAACATATTATAGGCAAACTGGTTGCTCCAAGGGTATTCGTTTATTGCCCGGATATTCAGTTTGTAATTAGAATCGGCACAAGCATAACAATCGCGAACAAACACCTCTTTTCCAGATAGATAAGCGACTACCTTATTATATAAAGCGTCGAACTTATCAGGATTGAACGGAATATTGATATCGCCCCACCAAATTTTATCTTTGGTTACATCGTCTTTTACTATAAAACGATCTTTTGGCGAACGTCCGGTAAATTCGCCCGTATTAACTATTAAGGCTTCCGAATACGCTTCGGTAGCCATTCCTTTTGCGATAGCCACATCGTGCAATTCGGCAGGTGTCAACTGGTACTTTACTGTTGCATTTTGAATACCATATTCTTTCAACGAAATTGTTTTCGGAACTAATTTATTACTTCCCATAGCTTGATTGAAATTTATTGATATTTCAAAAATACAATATTATTTTTATATTTTTAATAATATAAACACGTTTTAAAACTCATTTTTTAAAAAATCGATAATTAAAAATACCCAAGCTATAATGAGCAACAAACCTCCAATAGGTGTTATAAATCCAATGGTTTTAAAATCGAAACCTGACAAAGCATTTGTTGCCAAGGCATAAATAGATCCCGAAAAACATATAACTCCTGTGGTTACCAAATAAAAGACAATATGCTTTGTCTTTTTTGTTACTATACTGGTACTGCCCACAAACAAGAGTAATAAGGCATGGTACATTTGGTAACGCACACCAACTTCGAATGTTTTTTGAGCTTCAACAGTTATCAGTTCCTTTAAAATATGGGCACCAAATGCCCCAAGAACAATACCGGACATACCTAAAACAGCTGCCGTAATTAATATTTTCTTCATGTTTACAATTATATAAATACCACCTATGGTACACGACAAAAAATTACAAATTATCTTTAATATACAGATAAACAAAAATATTAAACCTTCATAACTTGAAGATTTTAAAAATTAGTTAGATACACCAATAAAAAGATTTTTTGTCATGTACTAAGAATAATTATCACAAAATTACTCAACTAAACTTATTACCCGAAAGATATTTTTATTTGTTTTTAAAAAAAGCCAATCTTATT
This sequence comes from Aestuariibaculum sp., assembly GCA_047975295.1. Classification (GTDB taxonomy): domain Bacteria; phylum Bacteroidota; class Bacteroidia; order Flavobacteriales; family Flavobacteriaceae; genus JBKEDH01. The sequence continues at coordinate 8,082 of JBKEDH010000150.1, read as the reverse complement.
TATTAGAGAATAACCAAAAGTTTAAGCTATTCTCTTAAACTTCAATTTTATCTAAAAAGAGAAAGAAATTCTCTTTACGGTTTATTAAGCTATTTTGTAAATTTTTGTCGTGTATCACGAGAAATTAAAGTAATTATTATTTAGAATAAATAAAAATAACTTACATTTGTAGCCCTATTTAAAAAGTATGAAACTTTTTTATGTTGTAATATTGATGGTATCGATTACGCTTTCAGCACAAAATCAAAAGATTGTACATGGTGAAGTAATCGATTTTGAAAGTAATACCCCTTTAGAAAGTGTTACCATTGTAAACATTAAAGATAATAAATGGACGATAACCGATAAGAATGGCCGTTTTTCATTGAAAATTATTGGCAATAATATTGAATTAAAAATCCAGCAACTGGGGAAGAAAACACAATTTGTTACAGCAAAGGATATTACGGCAAATTACATTAAGGTATTTTTAAAAAATGAAGATTTAAGACTAGACGAAGTTATGGTAACTGCTATACCAAAACGCAATAAAATAGGTTCGGCTATAGTGTTGGACGAATATGCTGTAAATCAAGTACAAGCCTATAGTTTAGCCGATATTTTAAACCAGTTGCCTGGGCAGGATATAACACCTCCTTCTCTAAATACCTCCAATACCATTTCGTTACGTACAGCTGCGCCTAATAACAGCTTAAATGCCTTTGGGGTTTCGTATATTTTAGACGGTATGCAATTATCTAACGATGAAAACATGCAAACCTATAGAGGAGCTACTCTTAATTCCAATTTAACAGATTATGACAATGCAAATACAGGTATAGATTTACGTACTATTCCTGCTGCTAATATTGATGAGGTTGAGGTTATTTCGGGTATTCCTGATGCCAAATATGGTAATTTAACATCGGGCGTTATTAAAATAAACCGTAAAGCGGGCGTTACACCATATCGGGTGTCAGCCAATATTAGAGGAGGCACAACCTCAGTAAGCTTTGGTAAAGGCTTTAAACTAAACGATAAGTGGGGAGATTTAAGTATTTCTTTAGATTATTTAAACTCCAATGCCGACCCAAGAAATAGTTTAGAACAATATGATAGAATTACGACATCGGGTATATGGTCTATGTACAACAAGAACAAAACTATTAAAAATACTTTATCTCTAACACTTCATAATAATTTTGACGATAAAAATTATGATAAAGATAATGATGATGGCGGTAAAGAAATAGCATCGAAAACAGATCGTGGTTTTAAAATAAGTAATCGCTTTAGTAAACAGTTCGATACTGCTTTCATCGATCATTTTAATTTTAATACGGGATTTTCGTACACTTATCAACACTCATATCGTCAGTCTTTTTACAATTTTGGGGGAAATGTTATACCAACTGCTATAGAGACCAGCTTATATACAGGAAAATACACCCCTGTAAGTTATTTACAAATTAAACAAACATATGGGCAACCTATAAACTTTAACACAAGTTTTTCAATAGATAAAAGCTTAGAAACCGAAAAATTTAGGCATAATATGTCGCTTGGCACAAACTTTAGTATAAGTGATAATAAAGGAAAAGGACGAGGGTACGATCCTGCCAATGCGCATACTCAACTAACCATAAATACTTCGGGAGCATCCGTCAGTTCAAAAGAAGGATTTCGCCCTTTAGATTACGGGAAATATGTAAAACCAAGATATAATTTTGGAATTTATGTTCAAGACAATATTACTTACACCATGAATTCCGGACACGATATTTTTGCCAATATCGGATTTAGGTTCGATAACCAAAATGGATTTTCAAGTTTTAGCCCTAGAATAAATTTAGGAACCGAAATAACCAACCAATTTAGCATTCGAGGAGGATTAGGTTTTGCTACAAAAGCCCCATCATTATCACAAATATTTCCGGGTGACAGATACTTTGATATTTTAATTCGCGATTTCCGAACTAGTTATTATTCATTTAACTTAATACAAACTTATAAGGAAGAAATAAATAAGCAGAATATAAAGCCTTCGAAAAGTTGGAAATACGAAATTGGCTTAAACTACAACCCAAGTTTTGGTAGTTTTTCATTAACAGGATATCATAATTACACTTATGATGGTGTTACTTCTTACTCTAAATTTTCGTTGGTAGATTTTCCCGAAGTAGAATTCACCTTTGCTGACCCTCAATCTCCACCAACTTACGAAGTTACGGGATATTCACCTTTTCTATTGGATTATACATTAAACACAAATGCCAATTTTGTAAAAGATACTGGTATCGAGTTTTTTGCAAACTTCAAAAAAATTGAAGCTATTAACACCTCTTTTAGTTTAAACGGTTCGTATGTCTATAGCAACTCGTCCTCAAAATTAGATTATACAAAGGCAAATATAAACAAGTTAAATGTTAGTCTTCCTTATGGTATCTACCAAAAAAAACCAATTAAAAATGATGCTTTAAGATTACGTGGCACCATAACACATCACTTATCCGATATAGGCTTACTAATATCGCTAACAGCCGAGCAATACACACGAAATACAGTTTATGCTACCACTTCAAGCATATATCCAATTGGATATATAAATGAATATGGCGAAACCATTTACATTTCGGAAAGCAAAAGCCAATTGGATGAATATAAAGATTTATGGCTCAACCCATCTACCACAGAAGATGTAATAACCCCCATATATCATAATTTCCATTTACGTATCACCAAAGAGATGTTAAACGGTATAAGTATGTCACTTTACGCCAATAACTTTTTAAACTATCATCCATTAATAAAGGACAGCAAAGGCAATGAAAGCACTAAAAACCCCAACATAAGTTTTGGGGCAAACATTCAATATAAATTTTAAAATTAATTAGTTATGAAAAAAATCATAATTCCACTACTGTTAAGTATTCTCGCTTTTTCTTGTAATAACGACGACGACAATTTTGTCGCGCCCATTGAACATACCTTTAATATTAAGTTTAGCGAAGATTACAATAATGCCAATGCTCCTAATGTTAATATAAGCATTACCAGTGGTGAAGATGGAAAAACCTATTCTGCAACCACAGACACTAATGGCAACGCCACATTAAGTGTTGTCCCAGGCAATTATAAAGTTACAGCTTCGCTAACTTATACTGCCGAAGCTTATACTGCAGCATGGGGCCAAGAAACCAATGGAGATGTAAGTTTTAATGCTTCGGAAGACAATATTTCTATTACAGCAAATTCCTCAACAACAACAAACCTCGTGTTAGTAACCGGCAGAATCGGCAACTTAATTATTAAGCAGGTTTATTTTTCGGGTTCCGACACTAAGTTGGGAGCCGTATTTAGAGACCAATTTTTTGAAGTACACAATAACTCAAATGAAACTTTATATTTAGACGGTATTTACTTTGCTCAAGTTTGGGGTACCACCTCAATACCTTCTACCCTAAAATCGTACCATTTACCGAACGGACAGTACGACTGGAGCCAATCACTTTACCAAGCCTATGCTGAAAATGCGAACACGCATTATGTATATTCCGATGAAGTAATACAGTTTCCGGGTTCGGGTGAAGACTATCCACTTGTACCAGGTGAAAGCGCCATTGTTGCCGCTACAGCTATAAACCATAAAGCTCCGCTAACAATAACAGACGATGAGGGAGAAACAGTTGTTTATGAAGTATTGAATCCCGACTTGACTATCGATTTAAGCCAAGCACCATTTGAGGCCTATTTTAGACCCTATCAGGAATCGATAGGTAGTGCCTACCTTGATTACGATATTGACAACCCAAACTCTGTAAACATGACAGTAGTCTTTAAAAATGGAGGAGGCCGCGATTTAATTTTCGATCCGCTTGGTCGAGATGCTTTTGTTATTTTTGAAGCAGATAACGATACATTTAACTCATGGAATTCTGTACCATTACCAAGTATTACTTCCGACAACTACACCGAAACTACAAAAAGATTCCTACAAATACCCATTACCTACATTTTAGATGGTATGGAAGCACAGCATACAGATACATCCAATGCTAAACCTAAACGATTACCCGACAGCATAGACGCTGGAGAAGCTGCAACCATTTCAGGAAAATACTCTTCGGAGTCTGTAATTCGTTTGAAAAAGCCAAACACTAACGGTAATGTGTTTTATCAAGATACTAACAACTCGTTTAATGATTTTGAAGTTGCAGGACCTCCTGTCGTTGAAATTGAATAATTACTAAAAAAGAACAAAAAATGAAAGCAAAACTAATAGCAATAATCTTTGTATTATTCACATATTCGCTTTTTGGGCAATCTGTTTCCACTAAGGATTTTCAAACCTTTAACCAAAGTTCAAACGGAACTAATGAGGAACAGGGAGGTGTGACCGTAAAAGTATATCAAGCCAGTTATATTTACGATGGCAAAGCAAAAGAACAATGCAACAACGCATTTTCCAATTTACCGGGAGAGTTAAAAGAACTAAATAACGGAGAATATTTAGCCTTTGTTACCAAAGATAAAATCTATGTTTTTACCGAAGAAATGACCTTTACCAATGTTTTTGGCGATTTTTTAAAATATCTGAAATGTTGGGTAGACTCTGACCCTTCGGGAACTGTTGAAATTCAATAAGTATTAATAATGAAGAGGCTGTATTTTACATATATACTATTTTTTATGCTTATATTAAAAGTACTTGGACAAAACACAAATTTTGTTAAAAATCCTGTTTCACAACCTTTCACAGAACAATTGGTTTCCGATTTTAATATGACTCCATTAAATTATAGTTATTATTTTATAAAAGATTATACGGCCTCCTCATTGTATATTAATACCGAAAGTGGCGACCTTAAACAAGCTCAAGAACCAGAAATATCAACAGAATTTGGTTTAAAAACACAAGGCTTATACCGAAACAATAAAAATATACTATTTTTTGGTGGTATCGATATTTCTAAAAGTTATTATAAAAACTTAAAATGGAATTTATCGTTTATGTTGCCAAAACATGGCATAATGGAAGACCCACATTATTTTGCAGTATCTAAAGCCGCCAACTGGAATAACCAAGAGTATAATATAGATGGTGGTTTTATAATTCCAATAAAAAACAGATTTAAAGTACTTTTTAAAACAAAATATAACTTAGCCAATAAATACCGTACCGATTACGACCCAAGAACCGAGGTAACCTATAACGAATTAAATTTTACGTTAGGTTCTAATTTCAAAATAAACGATAAGTATCATGTAAAAGTAAGTGCAATGTACGGATATTATAACGTAGATAACAAAAATATATTTTCGAATATTAATAAAAACAGACCTGTAAATTACGATATTTATGTAAAATGGTTTTTAGGATATGGTACACTTTCCAGTCCTTTTAGTACTAATATTCCTTCAACAAAACGTATTACCAACAAGTATAGCATAGAGTTAGGTTATACTTACACGCATAATAAAGTTACTATTATGGCAGATTTTAATTTGTTGTACAAAAACCAACTCACTTATAAAACAAGTGGCGTTATCGATAAAAAAGACAGCAATGAATACCACGCAGATTTTAAACCCACAACCATAAACACCAAAATATTAAGTTTATACAATATAGCTCCAAATAAAACCTTGAAACTAAAACTACAAGGCAATTTTGAAAACGGCAGCAACTTCTGGTATTCTAAAGGAGGAAAAACCTATTCTAGAACACAAAACAATTATTTAGCTTCGGTTTCTTATTTAAATACAAAAACCAATCAAGATTTTTGGGATTTAGGTATAGATTTTAATTACTGGGATTTAGACCAAAAAGATGCTCTTTCGACCACAAAGTCTTCTTATTCTAATTTTCAAGTCGAACAATATATACTTCGTTTATTTCCTGTTTCGAACAAAGTAAGTTTAGCTCCTTATTTAAAATATAATTTAAGACTAAATGTAGATTCCAATTTTTATCAAGGTAATATCGAAGCTCTAAACAACATTGCTGAATACGATTTTGCTGCCTACACATTAAGAGACTTTTACAACGAAGTTATTTATCCCGATTTCGAGTTATTTACCAAAAATCAGTTAAGTTTATGCTTAGGAAATACACTTCATTTTAAACAAAAAAACAATGTACAGTTAAGTTTAAAATTAGAAGGAGGCTATGCTATACCGCTTCAAAACATGCTAAATTTCAATAAATCTAAACAATACTACGGCCACGCCAGTTTAATAGTAAGTTATTAATGAACAAAAAATACAGTTTAATAGTTTGGCTAACAGCAACTATATTGCTGTTTGCTGCCTTTACAAATACCCAAGATTACGATATACCCACATTACGAAAACTCTACAGTAGTAACAACTACGACCAGTGGCCAAGACCTTTTATTGATTCTTCGGTAGTAAATTTTAAAGATATCGGACATTTACCTGAAGTGGTATTTCCCGAAGACAATCCGTTTTCCAACGAAAAAAAAGAACTTGGCAAAATGTTGTTTTTCGACCCCCGTCTCTCGTCAAGTGAGCAAATAGCCTGCGCCAGTTGTCACGACTCGGAAATTGGGTGGGGGGATGGACGTCGTGTAAGCTATGGCCATAATCGTCAACAAGGCCGTCGAAATTCCATGACACTTTTAAACGTCACCTTTGCCGATAAATTATTTTGGGATGGTCGTGCTACCAGTTTAGAGGAGCAAGTTAATTTCCCCATAAAGGATCCACTTGAAATGAATTTTCATATAAATTTGGCTGTCAATTCTATTTCAAAAATAAAAGGCTATAAAGCTTTGTTTGAAAAAACGTATGGAACGCCACAAGTTACAGAAGAAAAAATACGAAAAGCCATTGTAACCTACGAGCGTACCATAATAAGTGAAAGCACCAAATTTGATCGTTTTATAGCAGGGGAATCCGATATTTATAACGATAATGAAGTTTTAGGTTTACATTTATTCAGAACCAAAGCTCGATGTATAAACTGTCATAATTCAGGATATTTTTCAGACAATCAATTCCACAATACTGGCTTAACGTATTACGGTCGCAAATTTGAAGATTTAGGACAATATGAAGTGACAGGCAAAAAAGAAGATGTTGGTAAATTTAAAACTTCAAGTCTACGTGAAATTTCAAGAACAGATCCTTATATGCACAATGGCTTGTTTCCTAATCTCGAAGGTGTAGTAAACTTATATAATGCCGGGATGCCCCGCCCACACCGAAAAAACAACCAATTGAATGACACTTTATTTCCTGTAACATCATCATTACTTAAAAAATTAGACCTATCCATTGAAGAAAAACAAGCACTTATAGCTTTCTTGGAAACTCTTGAGTCCAGAAACAGAAGGGAACATCCTCCCATTTTACCAAAGTAACTCCAAATTATTTAAAAATAACAGATAATCAATAAACTCGTTTAAACTTTTTGGATTGAAGCGAAAATTAGAAGATTTTTGTTCTGTTGAAGACTTTTTAAGTTGTATAGTAGACCAAGTAAGAAAAAAAAGACAAAAAAATGCAATTTGTTAGCCAATTGAAAAAGAAGTGATTTAAACGAGTTCAATCTAAAAAACTAACAAAAATCATAAACAAAAATCAAAAAGTACTTTAATTTTGTAATATGATTAAGATGTTGCCCCATAAAATAACCATTTTTGTCCTAACATTTATTTTGTTGGCACACAATCTTAACAATTTGGTTATTATGGTCAACTTTGTAGCCAATCAGGAAGTTATTTCTAAAACACTTTGTGTACAAAAGGACAACCAACAAGGTTGTTATGGCAAATGCCAATTAACCAAAGCTTTGGCCGAAACCGATGGTAATGGCGAAATTCCTACTCAGGAAACAAAACGCCTAATGCTGGATCTGTTTTTCGCTTCGGAAATAAACACCGTTAAAAATACCAATGTATCTTTTTCTTCGGAAGAAAATAAATCTGTTTACAACCCTCCTGTTTTCTACGAGAATACGCTTTTGGTGGACACACCGCCACCCAATTTTATTTCTTAATGAAAAATTAAAAGTGAAATCTTTTTAGCAAGGTTGAAATACGTATTTATTTTTCTGTAAAATCATGTTTTTAAAACCTT
>JBKEDH010000108.1:0-23539 GCA_047975295.1 Aestuariibaculum sp. | reverse complement strand
AGTAGAACTCTCAAAGGCATTGGCGAGCTTTTCAAAAGTAACGGTCTGTACTTTGCACAGAGCAATAATAAAATGTGATATGAGTTTTATCCTTGCCAAATTGATCTTGCATTGAAAATGTTTAGAATGTTGATATTCAAAATCAATAAATTGACAAAAAGAATTATTGTTGTGTGAAAAATAAAACCTTATTTCGGGTTGCGGTGCTTTTTGTATTCTTCAAATATTTTTCGTCTAAAATCCTCTTCGGTTTTTTTAAGTAGTAATATTTTTTTTGCGGGAAGTATTTTCAATAAATCTTTATCGTAGTTATAGTGAAGTTCGAACATTTGTTTTTCCAGATTATTAAATTCGGTCAACAGTTTTTTTGCTTCGGTTTCGGTTAGCGATTGTAAATTGGTTTCACGTTTTTTTGCTCTTATTTTGTTGCGCAATTCGTCTTCTGTATCTTCAAATATATTGTAAATGGGCCAAAAATCTTGGGCTTCTTTTTTTGTAAAGTCTAAGTGTTCTGTAATATAGGCGATTTCCAAAGCGTCTATTTTTTCCTTTTTGGCATTGTTTTGTGTAAAAACCGTAAGTGTAAAGCTTAATGTTAATATGGTAAATAGGTGTCTCATGGTTTTAGTTTTCGTCTGTAATTAAGTCTTCTAAATTGCTGTTACTAAGCAGGTAGTTTTCCAAGGTTTCTTCGTTAAAATTCAACTCAGTAAAACCGGTTTCGTCCAAAAGTTGGTTGGTAAACAAATTAGCAATTTCGTAAGTATCCAAATCTACTTCGTTTATCATATAGTTTTCTAGAGTGTCGGTATCTAAATTGTTCCAATTGGTTTGGGTATTACTTGGTATTAAGGTAAGCAGTAGTACAATGGCAGCAGCTATACTGGTTGCGTAAATAATATTTTTTTTGAAAAGAGGGATAACCTTGGGCTTGTCTTCCTGCTTTAATTTTTGGGTTATTTTATTTTCTAAGGTCTCTAAATAATTTTGGGGCAATTTAAAACCACTAACATTGCCAGCTTCCTTTAATTTTATTTCACTTAAAAGTGTGTTTTCTAAATGATTAAAGTAGCTTTCGGGGACTTTAAATCCCGAATTATTAATGTTATGTAGTTTTTTGTGTTCCATATTGTTAAGACTATTTTTTTTATTAAAGGTTTAATTGTTAGTTAAATAGGACTCTATTTTTTTTACTGCCAAGTGGTACGAAGCCTTTAGTGCACCTTCGCTGGTCTGTAAAATTTCGGACATATCTTTGAATTTTATGTTTTCAAAATATTTCATATTAAAAACCTGTTGCTGCTTTTGTGGTAAGGACGCAATGGCTTTTTGTAGTTTTAGTTGAATGGCGTTGCCTTCAAAATAAACATCGGCTTCTAAATTGTTTATGGCTAACATTTGTACTTCTTCATTCGATATTTGTAGGTTTCTGGCTTTTTTGTTTAAAAATGTAATCGATTCGTTAGTGGCTATACGGTACATCCACGAATACAGTTTGCTGTCTCCTTTAAAATTACCAATATTCCTAAAAATTTTTATAAAGGTATTTTGGAGTACATCGTCGGTGTCGTCGTGGTCTTTTACCATATTACGGATGTGCCAATACAAACGCTCTTTATAAAGTGAAATCAATGCTTTAAAAGCTTGTTCTTTTTCGGTACTGGATTGTAATTGTTTTATTAGTGTTTCTTCGTTAACCACAAAACCGGTTTTTAATTAAGACCGATAAAGTTAGCAAAAGTTTAATGTGTACAATACGATTTAAGAAAGTTCTCTGTCTTAAAAGTTAAAAAAAATTATAAAAAATAGGAGATAGAATAAGGTGTTAAGGTAAAAAACTCATAGATTATTTTTGTTATATTGCACAACTCAAAAAGGGTCTATACATTCACCACAATAAATGAACCAGTTCATAATTAAAAAATCTCCAAAACAAGAATATTTGGTTTTTTTTAATAGAAATGGATTCAATAAAATACTATATATTATCTATTACGCAAACTAAATAACAAATGATTAAACCAATAACAATTTTATTACTGTTATACACCATAACGGTAATGCCCATTTTCTCTCAGGAAGGCCGTAAAGTAGAGCAATTTAGCGATGGTTGGGAATTTAAAAAAGGGCCATTTTCAACCAATCCGTTAACCTTTATGGATGGTTGGGACGACAAATGGAAATCCGTAAAAATCCCACACACATGGAACGCCAAGGATATGCAGATCGAACATGGTAAGTTTTACCAAGGCGATGCTTATTACCGAAAACATTATGTTGTTGGTAATAGCCAAAAAGGTAAGCGGTTATTTTTAAAATTTGAAGGTGTTGGCCAAGTGGCCGATTTATACGTAAACCATACTTTTGTAGGTACCCATAAAGGCGGGTATTCGGCTTTTTCGTTCGAAATAACAAAAGCTGTAAAATATGGAGAGGACAACGAATTTTTACTAAAAGTAAGCAACGAAGAAAGAAAAGACGTTATTCCCATTAACCATAATTTATTTGGAGTTTATGGTGGTATCCATCGGCCGGTCTGGTTAATTGCCACGGGAAAAATCAATATTGATGTTACCGATTATGCCTCGCCCGGAGTTTATATCTCACAGGAACTTATTAACAAGAATAAAGCCCAAATAAGTGTAAAGGTTAAGTTGTCAAGTAAGTTAAAAGACATTAAAACGATACGTTTGGAGCATCGTATTTTCGATAAATCGGGAAATTTGGTTGCCCAAAACACCAATCCTGTAAAAATATCGCCACAAGGCACCCAAATATTTTCAAGTACTTTAACCCTTAACAAGCCTCATTTATGGCACGGCCGAAAAGATCCTTACCTGTACAAAGTTGAAACCGTGATAAAAGATGATAATGAGGTATTAGATAAAATGGTACAGCCCTTGGGAATAAAACAAGTGGAAATAGTGGCCAATAAAGGCGTATTTTTAAATGGTGAAAAATACCCAATGTACGGGGTATGCCGCCATCAAGATTGGTGGGAATTGGGCAATGCCTTAGAAAACAAGCACCATGATATTGATTTGGATATGATTATGGAAATGGGCGTTACAACGGTACGTTTGGCACACTATCAGCAATCCGACTATTTTTATTCCAAATGCGATAGTTTAGGACTTTTGGTCTGGGCCGAAGTGCCTTTTGTAAATCGGGTAAGTGGAGAAGAGGGACCCAATGCCAAATTACAGCTAAAGGAACTCATCCGTCAAAATTATAACCATCCATCCATATACGTTTGGGGTTTGCATAACGAGGTTTACAAACCACACGACTATACGGCACAGCTTACCAAAGAAATGCACGACTTGGCAAAGTTGGAAGATCCAACCCGATATACCGTGGCCGTAAACGGTTATGGCCATATGGATCATCCGGTTAATAGGAATGCCGATATTCAAGGCATGAACCGCTATTACGGTTGGTATGAAGGTAAAATGGGCGATTTGGAAAAATGGGCAAAGGGGCTAAAGCAGGAGTATCCCGAACACAAAATAATGTTAACGGAATATGGTGCGGGAGGAAACCCCAATCATCAAACCGAGTTTATCGACGATACTTGGGAATATTGGAAACCTTTCTATCCGGAAACCTATCAAACCAAAACCCACGAAATACAGTGGGGTATTATTAAAAATAATCCCAATATATTGAGTTCTTATCTGTGGAATATGTTCGATTTCTGTGTACCTAAATGGAACAACGGTGGTATCGAGGCTCGTAACCATAAAGGACTAGTAACTTTCGACCGAACAGTAAAAAAGGATGGTTTTTATTGGTATAAAGCAAATTGGAGCGACCAACCGGTACTTTATATTGCAGAAAGACGTATGGTAGAACGCGAAAAGCAGATAACCCATATAAAAGTATATAGTAATTTGGGAGAACCTAAGGTATATTTAAACGGCGAGCAATTGCCAAAACCAAAAATAGGAACAACCGAGGTACACTATATTTTTGAGAACGTAAAGTTGAAGAAAGGTGAAAATGCAGTTAAGGCCATTATAGAAAATTCAGGAAAAACGTTTGAAGACGAAGTGAAATGGAATTTTACTACGGAAAAAACAAAAACCTATAAAATGAAGGAAAACACCAAGGTACATGCCGGTTTTTAAGGTTTTCAAAATTAAATATCTGTTTTTATTACATAGAATAGGCGTTGTTTACAGTAAAATAAAGAATCATCGGGATGGATATGGTTAACAAATTAAAATGGGTATATGTGTAATTATGGATATCCATATTTTAAAATAATCTAAACCAACTAAAAACTTATAACGATGAAAAAAACAGTAACAGTCTGGATTTTAGTGTGTTTAATGTTTTCTGGATTTACATGGGCACAAAATAAAAAAGAGGTAAAGTACGGCCAGTTAAAAGAATTGCCGCGGCAAGACAAAGCCATGCAAAAATGGCGTTCAAATCGTTTTGGGCAATTTATACACTGGGGGCTTTATGCTATTCCGGGAGGCGTATGGGAAGGCAAGACTTATCCCGGAGCATCGGAATTTTTAAAAGGAGCAGCCAAAATATCCAATTCCGATTGGGATGCACTTATCCACGAGTTTTCAATAGAAAAATTCAATCCTAAGGCATGGGCTAAAATGGCCAAGGATATGGGTGTAAAATATGTAACGCTTACCACCAAACACCATGAAGGGTTTTGTTTGTGGCCAAGTAAATTTACCGATTTCGATATTGAAAATACCCCATACAAAAAAGATTTGATAAGGGCATTTATAGATGCCTATGTAGCGGTTGGTATTGATGTAAACCTTTATTATTCTGTATTGGATTGGCACCATCCCGATTGGAGATACCAGATAAAAGACGATATGGACAGGCAGGCTTTCGAGCGTTTTAAAACCTTTGTTGAAAATCAACTTGTCGAGTTGGTAACCCGATATCCGGAGGTAAAAGGCCTTTGGTTTGATGGGACTTGGGATCAGTCTTGGAAAGATAACGGCAAATTTTCATACGATTTAGAAAAAAAATTAAAGATGCTTAGTCCCGGATTGATTGTAAACAGCCGTATGCGTGCCGATGAGTACGGCAGTCGCCATTTCGATTCTAATGGAGTGCTTATGGGCGATTACGAGTCGGGTTACGAACGCCGATTGCCAGATCCTTGGAATACAGAGGTTACCAAGAACGATTGGGAATGTTGTATGACTATTCCGGAAAACCAATGGGGCTATCATAAGGATTGGACGATAAGCCATATAAAAACAGCTTACGAACTAATAGAAATGTTGGTACAGTGTACCTCGCAAAATGGTAATTTTTTGCTGAATTTCGGGCCTACCAAAGAAGGCGATTATAGAAATGAAGAAGTTAAAATAGCTAAAGAAATAGGAAACTGGATGGCCATAAACGGTAAAGCCATTTATAATTGTGGCCATGCAGGGTTAACCAAACAAGGCTGGGGTTATTACACAAAACCTTACGGCTTAAACCAAGTTAATATGGTGGTGTTTAACCGCCCCATAAACGGAAAGTATAAGGTTAAATTAGAAAAAGGACAATTGGTTAAAAAGGCCTATTTACTATCAAAACCCAAAAGCATTTTAAATTATGAAGAAATAACCAAGGGAACATTCTCTATCGATACACCAAATATTGAAGAAAACGCTCCTTTCGTTATTGTTTTGGAAATAGAAAGTAAAGATTCTAAAAAGTTTCACCAAAAAGCTAAAACATAATCTTTACAACTTTTAAATTTATCCAATTTTTAGACTAAAATATATGCACACCGAATTATTACTGGAAACCGAAAATTATGTAAGCGAACTGCTACAAAGCAGGTTGTCGTCCAAAAATTATTATCATAACACCATACATACAAGGTGCGTGGTTATGTTGGCCGAACAATTAGCCAAGGCAGAGCATCTTTCTGAGGCCGAAACGCTATTGGTCATGTTGTCGGCTTGGTTTCACGATACAGGCTATGCGGTAAAAGATGAAGGCCATGAAGCAGAAAGCGTGGTATTTGCAACGACATTTTTAAAAGATAAAAATATTTCCGAAGAGCAGTTAAAAATGATCGAGAGTTTGATTTTGGCAACCAAAATAGATGTAAGTCCAAAAAACCAAGCAGAAAAAATACTTAAAGATGCCGATTGTGGCCATGTAGCATTGGATAATTATTTGGATATCTCTGAAAATCTAAGAACTGAAATCAGCCTAAAAACACAAACCAAAATTCCCGAAACCGACTGGCTTCAACAAAATCTGGAATTTCTTAAAAATCACCGATTTTTTACAACTTTTGCGCAAAAGGAATGGCAGCCCAAAAAAGAAATCAATCAATTTAAGGTACAGCAAAAAATAGATAAGCTGAATGTTAAAAAAGAAAAAAAAGACACTGTTCCCAAAATGGGTAGGGGCGTGGAAACCCTATTTAGGGTACAGCTTAAAAACCATATAGAGTTGAGTGCCATTGCCGATACTAAGGCCAATATCCTACTTTCGGTAAACGCTATTATTATTTCGGTGGCATTATCCAGTTTGGTACCGCGGTTGGACAGTCCGTCAAATTTCTTTTTGGCCATCCCTACACTGGTTTTATTGGTGTTTAGTGTTACATCTGTGGTACTTTCCGTGTTATCTACAAGGCCTAAAGTTTCCAAAATAAAAGTATCCCGACAAATGATTATGGAAAAGAAAACCAATATCCTATTCTTTGGAAATTTTTATAAAATGACATTAAACGATTTCGAGTGGGGTATCGACTATTTAATGCAAAATGAAGATACACTCTATAATTCACTCACAAAAGATTTGTATTATCTCGGTTTGGTTTTGGAGCGTAAATACCGATTGTTACGCATTACCTATACTGTGTTTATGATTGGTATTGTGCTTTCGGCATTGGCATTTATTGTAAGTTATCAAATTAACGTAAATCATTAATCATGGAAAGACTTTTTAAAGGACCGTTTGTACAAAAATTATCGTTTAGGTTACTAAAAGAAGCTTTCGAATTGGCTTTAAAATCCGATAATATATCAGAAAAATTACAAGCAGAAACCGCTTTAGGAATATTTGCCAAAAATCCTATCTTGGAAAAAGGTGCATCCAATATATCCGAAATTAACGAACATCAAAGCGTTGTCCGGCAGCTTATGGCTTATTTGTTTCCGTCATCGTTAACCACAAACGAAATAAAAGCCTCTATTTTTCCGCTTACTTACAAACCGTTTTACACCAGCAAGCGCTTTTCTAATATTGTAAATCAATCTGTCAAAACGTTCGAATCTGTTTTTGGTGATTTGTTTAAAGGGCACGGGCAAGAATTCGACTTAATTCCATATACTATTATTTTAAATAAATATTACGATTTTAATTTGGATGTCGATTTGCCCAAAACACTCAAGTTAACACAAAAAAATGGCATGACTAAAAATTATAGGATAACCTTTAATGCCGATTTTATTGATATTTATCCCAATGAAAATTTTATTGAAATAACACCCAAAATTTTAGACGAACTTTTGGCTGATGCCGGAAATAAAGCCGTTTGGAAAAAATATTTCCCCGAAAATTCATGGACTCTGGAGGGTTTCGGTATCGTTAATATGATAGATACCTCGTTGGATGAAGCCATAGATGAATTTAAAACCCATTTAATTAGGCCTAAGGAAGAAAGTTTCCAGTATTTAATTCGGGATATGCGTACTATTTTTGGTATAGATGATTTGCAATTGGGTAGTTATGGTATTGAGAACAACAAAATTATACCGCCATACAAAAAGAATTTAAAAATGTTGACCATTGATAATTCGACAACCGAAATAAACTGTAAAAACTATGCTTGTCACAATGTATATGAGCAACTTTTTGTAAATCGCCAACCTGTTATTTTGCCCAATGTAAAACGTTATCATACCGAAAGTAAAGGTAATATGTTAAGCCGGTCACTAATAAAACAAGGCTTTAAAAGTGTGGCATTACTCCCCATTACGGTTGAAGATAAATTGGTGTTCGTTATTGAATTGGCAACTTATAAGTCCAATCAGCTCAACGCCATTAATATGGTAAAGCTACAGACTATTATACCTTTTATTACCAGTTTTTCCGAACGTTCCGTTGTAGAGCATAGTAACGAAATAAGTGCAGTAATACAGCAGGAATACACTTCTATACATCCGTCTGTACAATGGCGTTTCGAAGAAGAGGCCAATGCTTATATCATGGAACGAAACAGTGGTAAGACACCTTCTTTTGGAAAAATTGTTTTTAAAGACGTGTATCCACTTTTTGGACAAGTGGATATTGTGGGCTCTTCCAATGCCCGGAACAAAGCCATTCGACAGGACTTAACCAAACAGCTTAAACAAAGTAAACTGTTGCTCGAAATTCGTTGCCAAGATAAAAGTCATCCATTTTACGAACAATTGGTGTACGAGTTGGATAAACATTTAATTGCTTTGGAAGACCATTTCCAAACCAATTCCGAACAGGAAATAAATCTGTTTTTTGAACAGCAGATTATACCGCTTTTCGAACATTTACGTACTTCCGAAACCCACAATACTTCCGATATCAACATATTTCTTGATACCTTGGATTATGGTACCCATTCACTGTACGAAGCCCGAAAACAATACGATACTACTGTCGATATGGCAAACAAACGATTTTCGGCGTTTTTGGACGAACAGCAGGTAAAAGCGCAAGGAGCATTTCCACATTATTTCGAAAAATTTAAAACCGATGGTGTAGAGCATAATATGTACATAGGGCAGACCATAACCAAACAACAGCCATTCCATATTACCGATTTGTATAATTTGCGTTTGTGGCAATTGCAGGTTATGTGCGAAATGGAAGCTATGTATTACCAAAATCAAACCGATTTCCCGATACAGATTGAGGTAGCATCGTTAATTTTGGTGTACGATGCGCCTTTATCCATTCGCTATCGTATGGACGAAAAACAATTCGATGTGGATGGCGCTTATAACGTACGTTACGAAATGATAAAAAAACGAATAGACAAAGCACATATAAAAGGTACTAACGAGCGCATAACCCAACCTCATAAATTGTGTGTGGTTTATGCCAATAATACTGTAGAACGGGAATATTTAAGATATTTTGAATTTCTTCGGGCAAAAAACTACGTTGGCAACCAGATTGAAATTGTAGAACTTGAAGCATTACAGGGTGCTAACGGTATTAAAGCGATACGGGTAGATATGAATTATAAATTAAAACAGGTTTCGGAAATTTTTACAATAAACGATTTAGAAACTGCTTAGTTAGAACCAATGAAGATAAAGATATATTTAAGTGTTTTTATAGTGGGATTACTTTTTGGCTGCGCCACTTATAAATCTAATCAAACATCTTTAAACAATAAAAAAATAGAACATGTTGATAAAGAAACATTAAATCTTTTTTTAATTGGAGATGCCGGCATGTTAGAAGCTGATGGTTCGGCACCAAAGGCTTTAATAGAAATGCAAAAATTATTTTCTAAAGCAGATAAACAGGATGTACTGTTGTTTTTGGGTGATAATATTTATCCCAAAGGTTTTCCGAAAGAAGGAGAGCGAGGACATAACGAAGCCAAAGCTGCACTACGTGCTCAAACCGAAATAGCCAAGACTTTTCCCGGAAGTGTATATTTTCTACCTGGAAACCATGATTGGTACAATGGTATAGACGGCCTAAAATTGCAGGAAGCCTTTGTAAGCCACGAGTTGGGTAAAAAAGCTTTTCAGCCCAGAAAAAGCTGCGGTATAGGAAAAGTAAATTTAAGCGACGAGGTGGTTATGCTCATAGTCGATTCGCAGTGGTATATAACCAATTGGAACCGCCATCCAACTATTAATGACGATTGCGACATAAAAACCCGTGAAGATTTTTTGGAGGAATTTAGAAGTGAAATTAAAAAATCACGGGGCAAAACCACTTTGGTTGCCATACACCATCCCATGTACAGCAGTGGCCCACATGCCGGGCGTTACAATTTTAAAAACCATTTAAAGCCCTTACCCGTGTTGGGAACTTTAAAAAACGGATTACGCACTTCAACAGGTATTGTAAATGCTGATATATCCAACCGTTTTTATAACGATTTGCGAAAACAGCTTATAACAGCTTCGCAACAAAATGAAAATGTTATTTTTCTTTCAGGACATGAACATATTTTAGGATATTTTGAAGTTGATAATCTGGTACAGATTATCAGTGGTTCTGCATCAAAATTATCACCTACACGAGTACGTAATAAGCAGGATTATAGTCATGGAACGCATGGTTATGCTATATTGAATATCCATAAAAACCAAGCTATTGATGTTCAGTTTATAGATACTCACAACAATGTGGTCGATTTTTATAAACAAATAAAACCGGTACGAAAAACAAGTATAACTTCCCATCTCGATTCCTTTCAAGAAAAGGTGTCGGCAGCTATTTATTCCGAAGAAGAAACCCAAAAATCAAATTTTTATACATGGCTTTGGGGCGAACGCTTTCGGCAAACATACAGTACAAAAGTAGAAGCTCCAACAGTAAATCTGGATACATTGTTTGGGGGGTTAAAACCTTTAAGAAAGGGTGGAGGCACACAATCCAAATCCTTACATTTAAAAAATGCCGATGGCAAACGTTATGTTATGCGTGCCATGCGGAAACAAGCGTCCCAGTTTATACAAACCGCCCTGTTCCCGGAGCAAAATGTTATTGGGCAATTTTCCGACACAAAATCCGAACAATTGGTTGAAGACGTGTTTACCGGGTCGCATCCGTATGTACCTCTGGCCGTAGCAAATTTATCCGAAGCAATGGGCATTTATCATTTAAATCCAAAACTGTATTTTATTCCCAAACAAAATGCTTTGGGTGGATACAATACAGAATTTGGAGATGAACTGTATATAGTGGAAGAACATCCATCGGAAGGACATACCCATCTTGCTAATGGGAATTTTACGGGTAATATTGTAAGTACGGTCGATATGTTAAAGGCTATCCATAAAGACGAATCGCATATTGTGGATGAAAAAGAATTTGTTAAGGTACGCCTGTTTGATATATTGATAGGCGATGCAGACCGTCACCAAGACCAATGGCGCTGGATGGTTTTTGAAGAAGATGGAAAAACGGTTTACAGACCTTTAGCTCGGGACAGGGATTTGGCCTTTTCCAAAATGTCTGATGGATTTCTCTTTGGTACTGCCGTAGCCTTGTTGCCTCTAGCACGAAAATTCAGAAAATACGAACCCAACCTTACCGATATAAAGGGGTTTAACGTTTCGGGCTATCCGCTGGATGTAGCGTTTATGTCGCAAATAGACAAATTGGTTTGGGACGAACAAGTACAATTTCTGCAGCAACAACTTAGCGATACGGTAATTAACGAAGCCTTTGCTGTTATGCCTAAAGAAGTACAAGATGAAATCTTTGAAAATATAAAATTCATATTAAAACAGCGTAAACAGAATTTACCTGCAATTGCCGATAATTATTTTAGAGTACTTAACCGAATTAATGTTGTTACAGCTACCAATAAAGACGATTTTATTAGTATAAATGTTCTTGATAACAGCGATGTGGAAGTTTCTGCTTTTCGAAAAAAGAGTGATGGCATTACCGACCGTTTTCACCATCGAACATATAAGGCCGGTGAAACTAGGGAAATATGGGTTTACGGCTTGGATGATGATGATACATTTGAAGTAAAAGGAAAGAGTAAAAAAATAAAAATAAGACTTATTGGCGGACAGAATAATGATCGTTTTTTGGTTGAAAATGGCAAAAATATAGTGGTTTACGATTATAAATCGAAAAAGAACAATGTAGAAAAAGCCCAAAAAGCACGTGTAAGATTAACCGACGATTACGAGACCAATGTCTATAATCTTAAAAAGCCAAAAAACAATACCAATCAGTTTATTCCCTCGGTGGGCTATAATCCAGACGATGGAGTAAGGCTTGGTTTTAGCAATACTTATACCGTTTATGGTTTTGAGCGTAACCCGTTTACGTCTCAACATCGGTTAAGTGCCCATTATTATTTTGCAACTAATGGTTTCGATTTAAACTACCAAGGTGAATTTGCCTATGTTTTTGGAAACTTAAATTTGGGGTTAAAAGCCAATTTCCATAGTCCTAATTTCAGTATTAATTACTTTGGTTATAGTAATGAAACTAAAAATAACGACGATAATTTAGGTATGGATTATAATCGTGTTAAAATAGGTGGTTTTAGTATAATGCCCCAGCTTATATGGAATTCCAAGAGAGGAAGTAAAGCTGCTATTGGTATTGATTTTGAGCGTGTGGATGTGGCTTTTATTGGAGACCGTTTTATTGGGCAAAATACCAATGTACCGTTGTATCTTTTTGACGATAATAATTTTATGGGCATAAACGGAACATTTGCATTTGCCAATTTTGATAATAAGGCTTACCCCACCAATGGATTTTTGTTTCAGTTAGATACAGGATTTAAGAGTAATCTCGATCAAAATGGTCAGAATTTCACATACCTCATTTCAAAATTAGGCTTTGCCCGAAAATTGGAGCCTTCCGGACGGTTGGTGCTTGCCGGAAACCTAAAAGGCCATTTTAATTTTGGTGATGGATTTGAATTTTATCAAGCAGCATCGATAGGAGGTGTAGATGGATTACGAGGTTTTAGAAACCAACGCTTTACCGGTAAAAATGCCTTTTACCAAAACACCGATTTGCGGTACAGTTTTAATCAATTAAAAACCCAGATTATTCCATTAAAATTGGGTGTTTTTGCAGGATTCGATTATGGAAGGGTTTGGATAGGAGACGACAGTTCCAAAAAATGGCATAATGCTTATGGTGGTGGCTTCTTTATAAATGCTGTGGATGCCGTCTCCGGGAATTTGGGTGTATTCAATTCTGCCGATGGCCTACGTATGGTATTTGGTTTTGGCTTTGGATTTTAACACAACAAAAAACCATAAATTATTTTAATATATTAATAATCAAAATATTACATTAAACTTTCAAGGTCTTGAAAATCTGGTTTAGTAAACCAATTAAATCTATTTTTGTCCTGTATTAGACTTCTTTTTTAAAATATCGTTTATAAATTCAGGAATGGTATCTATACCTTTCGATGTTAAGTGTTTTATAAATGCACTACCTATAATAGCACCTTTTGCATATTGTGTAGCCTGTAAAAATGTGTCGTTATTGGAAATACCGAAACCTACAATTTGTGGGTTTTTTAAGTTTAATTCGAAAATGCGTTTAAAATATTTGTTTTGTTCCTTGCCAAATCCCGATTGGCTGCCCGTAACACTTGCGCTGCTTACCATGTAGATAAATCCGTTTGAAACCGAATCGATAAATTTAATACGTTCGTTATTGGTTTGTGGGGTAATTAAAAAGATATTGATAAGGCCATAAGCTTCGAAAATACTTTTGTATTGTTCGTTGTAAACATCGACTGGCAAGTCTGGAACAATAAGACCATCAATGCCCGTTTCTTGGCATTTTCTGCAGAAGTTCTCTATGCCGTATTGTAATATGGGGTTAAAATACCCCATGATGATTAGCGGAATGTTTACCGTTTTACGGATATCTTTTAGTTGATTGAAAAGGGCTTCGGTAGTCATACCGTTTTTTAGAGCCTGTGTAGAACTGTTTTGAATGGTTGGGCCATCGGCAAGTGGATCGCTAAACGGTAGCCCGATTTCTATCATATCGACACCGCTTTTTTCTAAATGTTGTATAATAGTTACGGTATCGTTTATATGGGGGTATCCTGCCGTAAAGTATATGGATAATAATTTTTTGTTTTCTTCTAATTTTTGGTGTATGCGGTTCATTGGTTGTTCGTTATTTGTTGCTGGTTGTTTGCTTTTGGTTGCTGGTTGCTTGTGTTGTTGGTTGAAAGCCTAAAAGTCTTGGTTATTGATTCTAAATATATGTTTTACTCTTCGTTTTTTATTTTTTTAGGTTCTTCTGCGTTAGGGATTGAGGTATTGTTGGAGCTCCTCGCAGAGAGCGACTACCGAAAGCCCGACCCAAAGGGTAACGCCCAAAGTTTAGAAATTAAAATAATCGATATAATTTTGTAAATCCTTATCGCCTCGACCGGACAGGCTTACAACAACAATATCGTCTGGGTTAAATGTTTTTTGATTGAAAATGGCCAGGGCGTGCGAGCTTTCTATGGCAGGGATAATACCTTCTAATTTGCACAGTTCGAGCCCGGCATTCATGGCTTCGTTGTCGGTTATGGACATAAATTCGGCACGTCCGGTTTTGCACAGATGGGCGTGCATGGGGCCAACACCGGGGTAATCTAATCCTGCCGAAATGGAGTAAGGTTCGGTTATTTGTCCGTCGTTGGTCTGCATAAGTAATGTTTTACAGCCGTGTATAATACCTTCTTTTCCCAAAACAGATGTGGCGGCACTTTCGCCCGAATCGATACCGTGTCCGGCAGCTTCGACTGCAATAATGCCCACTTGGTCTTCGTGGAGAAAATGGTAAAATGTACCGGCTGCATTGCTGCCACCACCAATACAAGCTATTACATAATCGGGGTTTTCACGTCCTTCATGGGTTTTAAGTTGGGTTTTTATTTCTTTGGAAATAATTGACTGGAAACGGGTTACCATATCGGGATAAGGGTGGGGGCCAATAGCCGAACCGATAATATAATGGGTGTTTATGGGATTATTAATCCAATCTCGAATAGCCTCGTTGGTGGCATCTTTAAGGGTGCGGCTTCCCGATTTTGCTGGGATTACTGTGGCTCCAAGCATTTTCATTCGTGCCACATTTGGGGCTTGGCGTGCAATATCGACTTCGCCCATATAGACCACGCATGTCATGCCCATTAAGGCACAAACGGTAGCTGTGGCCACACCATGTTGTCCAGCACCGGTCTCGGCAATAATACGTGTTTTTCCTAAGCGTTTAGCCATTAATATCTGGCCAATGGTGTTATTTATTTTATGGGCACCGGTATGGTTTAAGTCTTCTCGTTTTAGGTATATTTTGGTATTGTGTTTTTTCGATAAACGCTTAGCGAAATAAAGTGGAGATGGACGCCCCACATAGTCTTGTAAAAGCTGGTTAAATTCTCTTTTAAAGTTGGGTTCGTCCATTATTTTAAGGTAGTTTTGGCGTAGTTCTTCTACATTTGGGTAAAGCATTTCGGGTATAAATGCACCTCCAAATTCGCCATAATATCCTTTTTCGTTTACGTTATAGTTCATCTTTGTTTATTTTTTTTCGGTTTAAGGGTGTTGAGTGTTAGTCGAAAACATTAAGTAGAAAGGCGAAAAGTCTTGACTCTAAATATATTTTCCACTTTCCACTTTTTACCTATATTCTAATTGAAAATAGTATTTTTGAAATCCTTTAACAATACTGTATCTTTCCATCCGGGTTTGGTTTCAAATTTACTGTTTACATCTAATGCGTAACAATACTTTACCGCTTTGCTTTGTGTAAATTTTTTAATAAGTTTTATCTCGTCAATACCAATACCGCCACTTAAAAAATAGGGTTTGGTAGAAGGGTATTTATTTAAAATAGACCAATTAAAAGTATAGCCGTTACCTCCGGGAAGTTTGCCTTTGGTATCGAACAGAAAGTAGTTGCAAACTGTTTCGTAGTTGCTTAAAATACTAAAATCGAAATCGTTATTTACCGAAAAGGCCTTTATTATTTCGATATTTTGTTTTTGAAGGTCTTTGCAATATTTTACAGATTCGTTACCATGTAATTGAACAGCTTGTAAACCATATTGTTCTATTTTCTTGGAAACCGTTTCTATATTTTCATCGACAAAAACACCTGTTTTTTTTATATTTTTTGGTAATTCCGGAATAATACCATCAAAATATCGGGCAGACCTTTTATAAAATATAAAGCCGATATAATCGGGTAGAAGGTTTGTAACCGCTTGTATGTTCTCGGGATATTTCATTCCACAGATTTTAAACTTTAATTTTTTATCGATGGTCATAACCTTATTATTTAAGATGTTCTATAAATGCCAAAGCACTTTTGCCCGCATTTTCGGTTTTCATAAAATTTTCTCCAATTAAAAAACCTTGGTAACCGTAGGTCTGTAAGTCTTTTATGGCTTCAATATTGCTAATGCCACTTTCGGATACTTTTACAAATTCACTCGGGATTTTATCGCTTAAATCCTTACTGATATCCAAACTTACATTAAAGCTTTTTAAATCTCTGTTGTTTACGCCCAACATGTCTAAACTAGGCATAAGCGATTTTTGTAGTTCATGTTCATTATGTACTTCTAACAGCACATTTAAGTTTAAGCTTTTGGCAAATCTTGAAAATTGTTTAATCTCTTCGTGCGATAAAATGGCGGCGATAAGTAAAATAACATCGGCACCATAGGCTTTTGCCTCTAAAATTTGGTATTCGTCTATAATGAATTCTTTGCGTAAAAGAGGCAAGTTACAGCTGGCCCGGGCGGTAAGCAAATCGTCCAAAGAGCCTCCAAAATATTTACCATCGGTTAAGACCGACATACCGCACACTCCTGCTTTTTCGTAGCCTTGGGCAACATCGAACACATTAAAATTTTGGTTGATAATGGCCTTTGATGGCGATCTGCGTTTATGTTCGGCAATAATGCCCGTTGTACTGTTTTTTAATGTTTCGGAAAGTGAGATTGTCGGCTTTTCGAACAATACCGATTGTTCCAACTGTTGGGTTGGAATTAAGTTTTTCCGTAAGGAGACCTCTTTATGTTTATCGGCGGTTATTTTATCTAAAATAGTCATGATTTACTTAGTTCTATTAAAGTATTTAAACTGGTTTTTGCCTTACCCGAAAATAAGGATTCTTTGGCCAATTCGAAACCTGCTTTATGGTCAATTTGCTTTGCGGTGGCAATGGCCAATCCGGCATTGGCGCAAACCACGTGGTTTTGGGCGTCGGTGCCTTGTCCGTTTATAATATTAAAAAAAATCTTTGCTGAAGATTCTATTGTATTTCCTCCAAAAATAGCAGTTTCCGAAACAGGGGGAATACCCAAATCGATTGCCGAAAACAGTATTTCGGAAGTGTTGGTAACAATTTTTGTACTTCCTGTTAGCGATATTTCATCGTAACCATCCAGACCATGGACAATACTGTATTTTTTATCGGTATTTTGATAAAGATAGGCATACATGCGTTGCAGTTCTAAATTGAAAACGCCCACCATTTGATTTTTTGGAAAAGCTGGGTTTACCATAGGCCCCAAAATATTGAAAAAGGTTTTTACACCCAATGCCTTACGTATGGGTGCCACATTTTTCATGGCAGGATGGAATAGGGGGGCATGCAATATGCAAATACCTGCTTTATCCATACTACGTTTTAAAAAATTATAATCGTTGGTAAATTTTATACCCAGATATTCCATTACGTTCGATGATCCACATGATGAGGATACACCGTAATTTCCGTGTTTGGCAACATATACACCGGCGCCTGCCGTTACAAACGAAGCCAAAGTAGAAATGTTGAAGGTATCCTTTCCATCGCCTCCGGTACCACATAAATCAATGGGGTCGTAATTGTTTAAATCGATAGGGATACAGAGTTCTAAAAGGGCATCGCGAAAGCCTTTAAGTTCTTCAATAGTGATGTTGCGCATCATAAATACACTTAAAAAACAGGTAATTTGACTGGGATTGTATATACCATTGGAAATGTTTACCAGTATTTGTTTGGCTTCTTCACTACTTATGGTTTCGTGGTTTAGGAGTCTGTTTAGTAATGCTTTCATTTTTCTTTTAAGGTTCGGGTGTTCAGCGAATTAAAGGTTTATAGGTACAAAAGTGTTAAAATTCAAGGATTTAAGTTGTTAATTGTTTTTTAACTCTCCACCCAATTTTTAAGTATTTGTTTGCCTTTTGGGGTCAGTACCGATTCGGGATGGTATTGTACTCCTTTTACATCGTATTGTTTATGGCGTAGGGACATAACTTGTCCGTTGTCATCAAACGAAGTAGCTTCAAGGCACTCGGGTAAATTGGGATTAACGACCCAAGAATGGTAGCGGCCTACTTTTATGGTTTTGTCCAAGCCGTTAAAAAGAGGTTCGTTGGTTGCAATTATAGTAACGTTGGTCGCTACACCGTGATATACCTCGTTGAGATTTATTAATGTTCCGCCAAAAACTTCGCCAATGGCCTGTTGCCCTAAGCAAACACCCAAAATGCTCTTGGTAGGTGCGTATTTTTCGATAATAGGCTTTAGCAAGCCTGCCTCGTCCGGAATACCGGGACCGGGCGATAATACTATTTTATCGAAAGGTTCGATATCCTGTAGTACGAGTTTATCGTTACGGTAAACGGTAACCTCGCAATTTAAGTCTTCAAGATAATGTACCAAATTATAGGTAAAGCTATCGTAGTTATCTATTACTAATATTTTTTTCATTTTTATTTAAAATTCAAAGTTTAATTGCTTGTTGTTTTCCACAATCGAAGTTGTTTGTTTTTGCTTATAGCTATCAATTGCATCAAATATCTTCGGCCAATGTTATGGCTTTTGTTAGTGCCCCTAATTTGTTATAGACTTCCTGTAGTTCGCTTTCGGCATTGGATTTCGAAACGAGTCCGGCACCAGCCTGCCAATTAAGGGTGTAATCCTTGCTTAAAAAACTACGTATCATAATAGCATGGTTAAAATTGCCATTAAAATCCATAAAGCCCAAAGCGCCACCATAAAATGCACGGCTTGTTTTTTCGTATTGTTCTATAAGTTGCATGGCACGATGTTTGGGTGCACCGCTTAAAGTACCTGCAGGAAAAGTGTCTGCAACAACCTGCATGGTTGGGGTTTTGGTGTGTTTGTGGCTCGTTACCTTACTTACCAAGTGGATAACATGCGAGAAAAATTGAACTTCTCTATATGTTTCAACCGTAACTTGCTTACCATGTCGGCTTAGGTCGTTACGTGCCAGATCGACCAGCATAACATGTTCTGCATTTTCTTTGTCATCGGTTTTTAGGGCTTCGGCAAGGGCTGCATCCTTTTGGTCGTTACCGGTACGCTTAAAAGTTCCCGCAATGGGATGTATTTCGGCAATACTATTGGTTACAATTAGTTGTGCTTCGGGCGAGCTGCCAAAAATTTTAAAGCTTCCGTAGTCAAAATAAAATAGGTATGGAGACGGATTTATACTGCGTAGCGCACGATAAACATTAAAATCGTCACCTTTAAATTTTTGCGAAAATCGTTTCGAAAGTACCAACTGGAACACATCGCCACGGGCACAATGTTTTTTGGCGAGTTCGACATGTTGTTTAAATTCATTATCGGTTAAATTGGAACGGATGTCTCCATCGGTATTAAAATTGTAGGCGGCAAATGTTTTTATATTGATTAGCTGGTCTATTACTTCAATATTATTTTCGGTATCGCTATAACAATGTGCAAAAATATATGCCTCGTTTTTAAAGTGGTTTATGGCGATTATATTTTGGTAAACTGCATAGTATAAGTCGGGTATTTCAATGGAATTTTCTTTTTTCCTTATTTCAATATCTTCAAAATACCTTACAGCATCGTAGGTTGTATAACCGAAGAGTCCGTTGTTTATAAATTTAAAATCTTGGGTATTGTCAACAGTAAAACGTTGTGTGAATTTATGTATTTCGTTGGCTACATTAACCGTATTGTCTATTTTAACTAAGGTAGTACTGCCATCGGGGAAAGTTTGGTAAAGCATATCGTTTTCAGCTCTTATGGAAGCAATAGGGTTAAAGCATATATACGAAAAGTTTTTATGGTTTTTATGATAATCGCCACTTTCCAGTAAAATACTGTTAGGGAATTTGTCCCGTATTTTATAGTACACCGAAACAGGTGTAATGGTGTCTGCCAAAATTTTTTTGTGATGCGTTTTTAAGTTGAATGTTTTCATGTATCTGAATTTGTGCCGATATATTGTTATTAAAAAAGGCCTGTCGTGAACGACAAGCCTTTTTAATGTATTTGGTTTTAAATATACAAGAGCCTACTTCACGAACTTACGTTTATAAAGCACCACCACCAAGTATTATTTAAAGCTGAATCCATATATTTTGTTTATTGGTTCAAATATAGAAATGAAAATGTAATTACACAACACCTAAAGCCATTTTTTACATAAATCTATGTTAAACCTATAGGAAGATACCGAGTATTCAGTATTTTTATCATTCTGTTGCTGTTTTATTAAATAGATGATTTTTGATATGTTTTTTTGTGTAAAAATGGAACAATTGAATAAAAGCACACATATAAAACTTAAACTAATTGTAGTATGTCTGCTTGTGTTAATGGGGTATAAAAGCCAAAGCCAAACAGATAAAGATTTGGAAGTTTATGACTTTGTCGGGTTCGAACAGTTTTTAAACATTAACGATGATAAAATACATGTGGTTAATTTTTGGGCAACATGGTGTGCGCCTTGTGTTAAAGAGTTACCCTATTTTGAGACCATAGGCAAAAAATATGCCAATAAAAATGTAGAGGTTTTATTGGTAAGCCTTGATTTTCCACATTTATACGACATTAAGCTAAAACCGTTTATATCTAAACATAAGCTAAAAAGCAAGGTGATTGCTTTAGACGATGTGGATATGAATACCTGGATACCAAAAGTTGATAAAAGTTGGTCTGGAGCTTTGCCTGCAACGCTTATATACAAAAATGGTAAACGTGTTTTTTATGAAAGTTCTTTTACTTTGGACGAATTGGAAAAGGAAATAAAACAATTTATAGAAAAATAAAACAAACATATGAAAACATTATTTAAGTTAGTTCCACTTGTACTTATAGCCGTTTTAATAAGTGCTTTTACTCCTAATAGAGTAGTCTCGAATGGATACAAAATTGGAGATGTAGCCGAAGATTTTTCGTTAAAAAATATCGATGGAAAAATGGTATCGCTATCCCATTACAAAGAAGCCAAAGGTTTTATAGTTACCTTTACCTGTAATACCTGTCCGTATGCCGTGGCTTACGAAGATCGTATTATCGCTTTAGATAAAAAATATGCTGCAAAAGGCTATCCTGTTATTGCCATTATGCCCAACGATACCGATATTAAACCTGCCGATAATTTAGATGCCATGAAACAGCGTGCCGAAGAGAAAGGCTTTACTTTTCCATATTTAATAGATAAGGAGCAAAAGGTTTATCCTAAATTTGGAGCAACCAAAACGCCGCATATATTTGTGCTGCAAAAATCCGATCAGGGAAATATCGTGAAATATATTGGAGCCATAGACAATAATTATAAAGATGCAGCACTTGTAACAACTCAATATGTTGAAAACGCTGTTGATGCCTTACTTAATGAGGAAACAATATCGCAAACCGAAACTAAGGCCATTGGTTGTACCATTAAAGTTAAAAATTAAAAACAAAAAATGAAAATCTGTTTAAGTACACAACAAAAAATCTTTTTTATTGGTTTATTAAGTTAATTTTAGAGATCTTAATTTAGTCTGATAATTTCTATAACCAATATTTTTAGATCTTTTACCGCATTGTGTTTATTGAAACAAACATTATAAATATTTTAAAACTATCTTTATAGATACCATATAAATATATAAATTTGAAGTTTAATTTAATTTTGAATATGGAAGAATTATCACAAGAAGAATGGACATCGCAATTGGCAAACGACAACAATGCCGTAGTTTTGGACGTAAGAACCGATGCCGAAGTAGCCGAAGGGATTATACCAAACGCCAAACATATAGATATATACTTAGGCGAAGATTTTTTGAATGCTTTGGACGAATTGGATAAAACCAAAAACTACTATGTATATTGTCGTTCTGGAAAACGAAGCGCTCAAGCTTGTGCCATAATGGAAGATTTGGGTTTTACGAATACCTATAATCTTGAAGGTGGTATTTTAGATTGGGAAGGCGATATTGTGGCATTAAAATAAATGGAATACTTCTAAGTCAGCGATTTAACACAGTAAAAAACGAGTTCTAACAAATTAAGATTAAAAGCTGCATTTTAATAAAAATGTGGCTTTTTTAAAGATGAGTTCATGGTTAAGATAAGAAGTTTTAAATATGTAAAGGAAATATTTTTTTAATCCAAAAAAAAAATTGGATGAGCATCCAAAGGATTCGGATTGACACATTCGAATTTTGGTAATTAGCAAGTCCTTTTTTTAACACAGACACTACCGTATTTTTAACCCTGCTTATGTCACGCACTCCACTGCTGTTCAGGGTTCTCTTTATTATCTTCTCTTTTACGCCCTGCTCACTTGCCCGATAACGATAGGATAGTCAAAAGCTTTTTGTACATGTATTATACCTCCAGCGTTGTGTACCATTGAGACTGTGGCCATTCTTGACCAAATTATTGCCTAGCAATGTGGGAAATATATTGTATTTGTATGCAATATAAGGCTATTTTTTACAAAGAAGTGGTTTAAACTTTTTCTATTTGCTAAAAAAATGTCCTTTTTTCAGCTCTTTTTTGCCTTTTTCTTACTCCGTAGCCTTGCTATGCAGTTCAAAAAAGCCTTCAAATAGCCAAAAAATGACTAATTTTCGCTTAAACACAAAAAGTTTAAACCACTTCAAATATACGAAATCAACCTGTTTCATATACTGCCAAAAATTTTACTTGGATAAAATAAACCAAAGAGTGTAATTACGTTATATTGTCGATAATGGCTTTGGCCTTTTCCAGCTCGTCGTTGTTTACGTGTACTTCTTGAAAAGTAGGGAAACCACCACCGAATCCGGCTAATCTGGCCGATTCTGTCTGATCCTTTACAATGGCAATAATATCGAATTCCTGT
The DNA here is from genome assembly GCA_047975295.1 of Aestuariibaculum sp. Taxonomy (GTDB): domain Bacteria; phylum Bacteroidota; class Bacteroidia; order Flavobacteriales; family Flavobacteriaceae; genus JBKEDH01. The sequence goes on along the minus strand of JBKEDH010000108.1, from coordinate 717 downwards.
AATTCGGAAACAATACGATTAACCATAAACACATCGCCGGTAAATACTTTTGTATAATTTGAGAGGCCCATGACTTGAAGATTAAGGATTACACCTATCAATATACAAAAAAGATACCAATTATCTTAATTCGGCACCCAATTGTTTTTCGAAATTGGTCTGGAGCTTACTCATTATTTTATCAATCTGTTTATCGTTAAGCGTCTTGTTCTCATCTTGAAGCGTAAAACTTACCGCATAGCTTTTTTTGCCATTGGGTAGGTTTTTGCCTTGGTAAACATCGAATAGATTAATGCTTTTAAGTAATTGTTTTTCGGTTTGTTTGGCAATTTTGTAAATTGATTCGAAAGTAACTTTATCATCTATTAACAAGGCAAAGTCACGGCGTACTTCCGGGTATTTTGGAATGGGAGCAAAGTTTACCCTGTTGTGTTTTAATATGCTTAAAATAGCATCCCAATTAAAATTGGCAAATAATACCTCTTGGGTAATATTAAAGTGTTTTAATATGTTCTTTTTAATTAAGCCAAATTCTACCAGTTTATTTTTTCCTATTTCTAAGGTTAAACCTTCGCTAAATAAACGATTCGTTATAGGTTTTTCATTATAACGTATTAATCCTAAACGCTCTAAAATATTTATAACAATACCTTTTAAGTAAAAAAAGTTAGTTTTTTCGCTGGCTATTGTCCAATTCTCAGATGTTTTGTTACCTGT
>JBKEDH010000098.1:0-25967 GCA_047975295.1 Aestuariibaculum sp. | reverse complement strand
AAGAGCATCAACAAGCACCGCATTTACGGGTTTTGCAAAAACGTTTGGCCGAAGAGATAACAGTTTTCGTGCATTCGCAAGAAGCACTCGAAAATGCAATTTCAGCTTCAAATGCATTGTTTAGCAACGTTATTGACGAGTTGAAAAAATTAGATGAAAAAACCTTTTTAGAAGTGTTTGAAGGCGTACCGCAAACCGAATTTTCCAAAAGCGTTCTACAAGACGATGGATTGGACATTATTGCCGCTTTGGCCGAAAAAGGAGGTTTTTTAAAATCGAACGGTGAAGCTAGACGGGCTTTAAAGGAAAATTCTATTTCCGTAAATAAAGCAAAGGTACAGGAAGGCTATATGCTTACCGAAACCGACTTAATTAATGGTAGATTTGTTTTGCTGCAGCGTGGCAAGAAAAATTATTTTGTTATTAATGTAGTAGAATAATTAAGTCCCTATTGCTATATCATAAACGTAATAATGTTCATGATAATTAGTGTAATGGACAGGACTATAAGGCTTAAAGGGAAAATTTTTTCTAAATAACTGTTATCTTCTTCCATGGTTTAATTGTTTTTATTGGTAAATCGTTACTGTAAAACTATGGATAAATACGCATTAATGAAATAAGTACCTGTACGTAATTTTAAGATAGAAAAGGTATTTTTATTTTCTATTTTTCATTGTAAACAGTAAAGCTGTAGTGCACAATAAAAAATATTGAAAATCTAATACTCCAATACTATCTTAAAATAAGATTAGTATGGTATTTTGTTTTTTGCAAGGCATGAAAGGATTCGGGATAATATAATAATCAAATTTATATAGAGAACTCGTTTAAACTTTTTAAATTGGCTAAAAAATGGTGTTTTTTGCTCATTTTTTCCTTTTTTTCCTTCCGTAGTCCTGCTATGCAACTCAAAAAAGCCTTCAACTGAACAAAATTTTTTAATTTTCGCTTCAATCCAAAAAGTTTAAACGAGTTCAGAAAAAATCAATTTCTGAACGCATGTTTTTTATAGTTTTAAATTACTACTTTTGTACAGACAAATTTCAATTCAGCACATATTATGTACGACGCAGTTAAAAATCTACACTCTTATTGGGCCTATTTGGTTCTTTTGGTATTGGTTATTGCCGTAATAAATGCCCTAATAAAAACATTTGGAAACAAGGAGTATGAAGCCCGTGATTTTAGAATTGCGTTATTTACATTAATTGTATCCCATATCCAGCTGTTAATAGCATTGGTGTTGTACTTTGTATCGCCTTGGTTTAAAATGTGGTCTGGTGGAAACGTAATGGGCGATAGTATGGCAAGACTTTATTTGGTAGAACATCCTTTAATTAATATTATCGCCATAGCTTTAATTACCATAGGGTATTCTAAACATAAAAAGAAACTAACTTCTTCCTCTAAATTAAAAACCATAGCTGTGTTTTATTCAATAGCTTTAATTTTGGTATTGTCCAGAATTCCTTGGCGTATTTGGTTAGGCTAATTTTTTTAGTGAATAAGGTTGTATTATGTTTTGATATGGTGTTTTTGGTTAAAGATTAAAACCCGAAAAGCCATGATACGCTTTGTTGAGACCTGTTTCTGTATGTTTTCAATGGTCATTAAATTTACAGTAAGAAAAAATCAGGATAAAATTATTCAACCGCCCTTATAACAAGTACATACACAGGGAAGTGATCGCTAAAACCATCGGTAAAATTGCCGTTTGAAAAGCTGCGTTTGGGGTAACCCTTGTAGCGCCCCGTTTTGTCTATCAAGTAATTTTTATTGTAAATACCGGCCTTATAATATCTAAATGTCGAATAATCTTTTTCTAATAAAGGCTTGGTTATTATTATTTGATCGAACAGGCTCCAAGTATCACGATAAGCCGTTGTGCCCATACCCTCTTTAAAATAGGTGTCGTAAGGATTGTAAAGCCCTTTTAGTTTTACTTTGCTTTTGTCTTTTTCGGTTTTTAAAATGTCTTTTATGCTGGTATTGGTAGGATTGTCGTTCAAATCGCCCATAATAAAAACCTTGGCATAGGGATCTTCGCTTTGTATTGAGTCCAGTATGTGTTTGGTGAGTTTGGCGGCAGCAATGCGTTTTGGCTGGCTTCTAATTTCGCCACCGCTTCGCGAAGGCCAATGGTTTACAATAACATGTATGGGATCGCCTTCTAAAAGACCGCTAACAATTAGCTGGTTTCTTGTATAGACTCGTTTTTTGGTTTGGTCGTCGTAAATTTTTAGGTTATGGCTATTGGTGGCTGTTGGTACAAACAATGCCTTTTGGTAAAGTAGAGCAACGTCAATTCCTCTTGCATCGGGCGAATGGTCGTGTACAATGCCGTAATTGTTTTTAATTAGACTTGTGTCGTTTACAAGATCTTCCAGTACTTCTCGATTTTCGGCCTCACTCACACCTATAATTGCAGGAGTATTTTGTGTTATGTCCCGGCCTATATCGGCAATTACCCGAGCCATATTTTTTACTTTTTTTTTATAGACTTTTCCTCTATTGATATTTAGTTCCATTATGGGGCTGGATTCATCAAACTTATAAGGGTCGTTTATGGTGTCGAATAGATTTTCAAGATTATAAAAGGCGATTGTATTTACTTGAAATATCTTTTTTTCTTGTGAAAACATGCAAAAGGTATATAGAATAAGTGGTAGTAATAAATACGTTTTGGTTCCCATAAATAGCACTATTTTCAGTATAATATATAAATAAATTCTTTACAAAATGTAAATATTAACTACAAAATTTGTAAATTTAGGCGTGGCTATAGTTTAAGTTAGCATTGTTGAAATGTTATCTTAAATGGAATGAAGGGTTTCTACAGGAGTATTTTGTCTTATGGAGTAAGACAAAAGGGTGTGTTATACTAATGCCTTTCGGTATGGTATTGGGTGTAACCGGAGTTATAAAAAATATACGTAATAGATGAAAAAGACAGCAATGCCCATTTTATGTTTCATCTCGTTTTTTACTGTTTTTGCACAACAAACGTTAATTAAAGGTAGTGTTAAGGATGCCATAACTTTTACACCGCTTCCCGATGTTACTGTTACCATCGAAGAGACCAACCAAAGTATGGTAACAGATACCAAAGGCGAGTTTGTGTTTTCTGTTAATGTGCCGTTGGGCGAACATATTCTAAAAATTTACAAGGTAGGCTATCTTACAAAGCGTTATCCCATTGTGGTTAACGAAAATGCAATAGTAAACATAATGGATATGACCTTGGATGTCGATGTAGCCGAAACGCAAAGCTTGTTTACAATAGCATTAACAGACGACGAACTTAACGACGATACAAGTGGTGCCGATAATATTTCGGGATTGTTGTCGTCCTCGCAAGATGTGTTTCAACGTACGGTGGCTTTTGAATTTAGTGCTTCGTTTTTTCGGGTTCGTGGTTTGGATTCCGATAATGGCTCGGTTTTAATTAATGGTATAGAAATGAACAAGCTCTACAATGGTCGCCCACAGTGGAGTAATTGGGGTGGTTTGAACGATATGGTTAGAAATCAGGGATTTGCTACCGGTTTAACACCTTCAGCCTATAATTTTGGAGGCGTTCTGGGTACAACCAATATTAATACAAGAGCTTCGAACTATCGTAAAGGTGGCCAGATAACTTATTCATCGTCCAATAGAAGTTATACCAATCGTATTATGGCAAGTTATGCCACAGGATTAGTAAAAGATGGTTGGGCTATTGCCATAATGATGTCCAGACGTTGGGGAAACGAAGGCTATCAAGATGCAACCTCATATAAAGCGAATTCTCTTTTCGTTTCGGTTGAAAAGGTGTTTAACGACAAACATAGTTTGAATGTTACATCTATTTATGCTCCCAATCGGCGAGGTAAATCGTCGCCCAATACGCAGGAAGTTTACAATTTAAGAGGAATTATGTACAACGAATATTGGGGATGGCAAGACGGTAAAAAACGAAATTCGCGTATAAAAGAAGTTGAAGAACCTATATTGATGCTTAGCCATTATTGGGATATTAACAAAAAAACGGCTTTAAACACCAATATAGGACTGCAATCGGGGCAAATAGGGAACAGTCGATTGGATTATGGTGGAACCCGATTAAATAACGATGGTATTGCGATAGGAGGAGGTTCTAATCCCAGCCCGGCATACTATCAAAAATTGCCCAGTTATTGGTTAACACCAACTGCCGGGCCCAATTATGCAAATGCTTATTTGGCCGAACAGCAGTTTTTAAATAACGGGCAAATAGATTGGGACCATTTATACGAAACCAACATTAATAATGTAGATAACTATTCCACTTATGTTTTGTATGAAGATAGAAACGATGACAGGCAATGGACGTTTAATTCCATTTTAAGTTCGCAATTAAACGACAATATTCTTTTAAACGCTGCGGTAAATTACAGATTATTGAAATCTGAAAACTTTGCGAAAATAGTGGATTTGTTGGGTGGGAGTGGATTTTTAAATGTCGATTCTTTTGGAGGATTTCAATACGATTTACAAAATCCAAACCGTATAGCTGTTAAAGGCGATAAATTTAAATACAGCTATAACTTAAATGCCAATGTGCTTTCCGGTTATGTACAAGCCCAGTTTAAATACCGTAACATTGATTTTTACTTGTCGGGTAGCATGTCAAAGACCAATTATCAACGTGAAGGTTTGTTCGATAACGAAGCTAATACCGGTAATACTTTAGGAAAAGGTGAAAAATTAAATTTTACGGGTTTTGGTGCCAAAACAGGATTTACCTATAAATTTACAGGAAACCATTTGTTCGATATTAATACTGGCTACATTACAAGAGCTCCTTCGTTACAAAATGCTTATAGTAATTCACGGGTTAACAATAATGTAGTGCCAAATATTACAGAAGAAAAAATAACATCTTTGGATGCAAGTTATATTTTTCGTTCATCGTTAGTAAAAGCAAAACTTACCGGATTTTATATTAAAACAGAAGATGCCAATGAAATCTCCTTTTATTATGCCGATGGTGTAACAGGATTTCAAGAATCGTCGGAATTTGTTAACGAAATCCTTCAAGGCATAGACAAGCAGCACATTGGTGCCGAATTGGGTCTTGAAACCCAAGTAACACCAACTATTAAACTAAAAGGAGCTGCATCTATGGGGCAATATATATATGCTAATAATCCTAATCTCATTCTAACGGCCGATGCAGCAACTGCAGCGCAGGGAAAAGCATACTTAAAAGATTATAAAGTGGCAGGTGGTCCACAAGGTGCATATTCTATTGGTTTTGAATATCGCGACCCCGATTACTGGTGGTTTGGTGCCACGGCCAACTTTTTTAACGATACTTATGTAGATATAAGCCCGTTACTTAGAACAGCCAATTTTTATACAGATCCAGTCGATGGAATACCCTTTAACGATTACGATAAAGATATTGCAAAAACACTTTTAAAACAAGAACGCTTCGACGATTATATGGTGGTAAATCTTGTTGGTGGTAAATCGTGGAAAATGGACGATTATTACATAGGATTTTTTGCCAGCATAGGTAATGTGTTCGGCCAAAAATATAAAACCGGAGGTTTTGAACAGGGGCGAAATGCTAATTACAGACAGCTAAGGGACGATGCCAATAACACGATACCCGTATTTGGACCAAAGTATTGGTATGGTCGTGGTGCCAATTATTTCTTAAATCTATATTTTAGATTCTAAGAATCAGAGAATATATTACAACAGGAGAAATACTAAGCAAAATAAAAACACTATGAAAAGGACAAGCCCATTATGTATGGTATTAAGTTTAATAATGACTTTTGCCTTGGTATCGTGCGTTGACGATGGTGATTATAACATACCTGCTATCGATACTCAAGAACCGAACATTACGGCCAATACTACAATAGCAGTTGTAAAAAATATGTATGCCGGAAGCGTTGTTAACTTTACCGAAGCTGGTAATGGGGGCGATTTAATTATAGAAGGTTATGTAGTTTCCAGCGACGAAGCCGGTAATTTTTATAAAACGCTAATTATACAGGATAAACCCGAAGCGCCAACAGCAGCAATTCAAATTGATGTAGATGTTACGTCTTTGTATGCACAGTTTAGTCCCGGACGAAAAGTATATGTAAAACTTAATGGCTTGGGTATGCAGGAACAAAATGGGGTACTTCATATCGGTACTTTATCGGGTAGTAATATAGAGCGTATTCCGGCATTTATATATAACAATCATATTATCCGTTCTACCGAAATGGTCGAATTGGTGCCATTAACCATCGCACCAAACCAATACCACAATAACTATATTAATATGTTGGTAAAAATAGATAATATGCAATTAAGTACTCCGGAAGTGGGAGAACCCTACGGTTATGCAAACAATACCTATACTGCAAATAGAAGTTTGCAAAACTGTTTAGATAAATCGTATACCATACTTAGGAATAGTGGTTTTGCCGATTTTAAAAATCAGATTTTCCCGCAAGGCAATGGCTCCATTGTTGCAGTTTTTAGTAAATATAATTCCGATTATCAGTTGTTTATAAGAGATACAGATGATGTTTCCTTTAATGGAGAACGTTGCAATTTTTCTAATATTTACAATCCAACAGATCCATTAAATTTGCCTTTTCAAGAAGATTTTGAAGATGAAGATGATGGCCCGGGTAAAAGTGTAGATATGTTGGGTTGGGGTAATTTTAATGTCAATAAAGGTAGTAATTTGTATGAAATAAGAAGTTTCAACAACAATAAATGTGCCCAATTAGGAGCCTATAATTCTGGAGAGACTACACTTGAGGCATGGCTTGTCTCTCCGGGGCTGATTATCGATGCAGGTACGGCCAATCCGGTATTGTCTTTTGAAACGAATGATGGTTATAATAATGGGGAAGCGTTGTCGGTTTATTTGTCAACCGATTTTTCGGGCGATGTAACAACGGCAATGTGGACACAAATTAACGCAACCATTTCCAATTCAAATTCTAATGGTTATGGAAGTAGCTTTACCGAATCGGGCGAGCTGGATTTATCAGATTATGTTGGTCAGACTATTTATATAGGCTTTAAATATACTGGAGGTTCAAACGGTATAACAACTACCATGCAAATAGACAATTTATATGTGGGAGAATCGATCAATACAAATAATAGTTCCAATGTGGGATTGGCAATAGCAGGAGGGAATTTTGAAAATTTTGATAGTTTTACAGGAGGGCTAAGTGATTTAGGTTTAAAAAGTTATGCTGCCGAAAGTATCGGCAATGGTATAGACGGAAGCACCGCTTTGCATATTAACACAGCAGGAGCCAGTGGTAACGATTATGTATTTACATCGCTGGCACATAACGAATTACCGGGTGTTTACAGTAAGATTAAATTTAATTTAAAGGGAACATCTGGTAAAACGATTTCTATAAATTTATATAAAACCGATGGTTCGTATTACAGGTTTAACTTAGACAATATTACGGCCGATACCACCATTACGGCATCGGCAAGTAACAAATATACGGGGGTTATAGACACCGGAGGGAATTGGGTGGAAATCACTTTAGATTTATCAGGAATAACCGATTTGAATGTTACCGATATCTCTGCCAGTTTCTTTGCCCTGAAAGTTGGTAAATCGGAACCCTACGATCTGTATTTGGATAATGTTGTTATTGAATAGAAAGAGATTATATTTTGATTTATTGATGCCATATAGTTTTCTAATTCTTTTTAAAAACAGCATATACCGGAAAATGGTCACTGTATCCACCAGTGTATTTTTTGCCTACATAAGTCCTAAAGGGAGTGCCTTTGTATTTTCCGTTAAAGAGTTTTAAAAAGTCTTCATCGAAAATATTGGCCTTTTCAAATTCCAATGAGTTGGTTGTATTTTCAAAAAAGTTGGTCGATATTATTATTTGGTCAAATAAATTCCATTTAAAGTTATGGCTGGTACTCCCTCGGCTGTACGATCTTAGTGTTTCCATAGCATTATAAAGATTGGAGTGTTTAACCATGTTTTTTATACTTTCACTAGAAGGGTCATCGTTAAAATCGCCAAGAACAATAATTTTAGCTTCTGTATCGTTCAACCTTAAAAGGGCTATTATATCGTTAATTTTATTCGAGGCTGCCATTCGTTTTTCGTCTGTTTCTGCTTTGCCTTCACGCCTACTGGGCCAATGGTTTACAAATATATGAACCGGAACACCATCCAACATGCCCGAAACACGTAAAATATCACGGGTGTAATCAGGTAGCCCCTCGTCGTTAAATAACTCGACCGAAAATGTTTCGGTATGGGTAACATCAAAAACAGATTTATCGTAAATTAGGGCAACATCTATACCGCGTTCATCGGGCGAATTAAAATGAACAAAGCTGTAGTTATATTCATCCAAATGCTTATAATGAATTAAATCGTTTATTACCGAAGCGTTTTCAACCTCGGCCAAACCAATAATAGCAGGTTGTTTACCTGTTTCTTTTTTTCCTATGTTCGAAATGGTAAAACTTAGTTTTCGCAGTTTGTTTTGGTAGCGTTTTGGTGTCCATTTTTTAGCCGAAGTCGGTAAAAAATCGTTATCGTTGGTAAACTTGTCATCATTAATATCAAACAAGTTTTCAAGGTTGTAAAACGCAACGGTATGCAAATTGTCCCTAACTATTTCGGTATGCAAATCTTCCATTAATTAGTATATTTTGGTCTAAAAATATAAAAATTAAAATGGATGTAATTGTGTACCTTTGCATATTAACTGTTTTTTATGCTGGAGAAAAAGGATATAAATTTAGAAAAAGCCGTTTTAATAGGAATAATAACCCAAGACCAAGACGAAGTAACTTCTAAAGAATATTTGGACGAACTGGAGTTTTTAACCTATACCGCCGGAGGCAAAGTGGTACAACGTTTTACTCAAAAAATGGATATGCCCAATCCTAAAACCTTTATAGGTTCCGGAAAAATGGAAGAAGTGCGTGCGTTTATTGACGAACATGAAGTGGGAACTGCTATTTTCGACGACGAACTTTCGGCTGCCCAAGAACGTAATATAAGTAAGATATTAGATTGTAAAGTATTGGATAGAACCAATTTAATACTTGATATTTTTGCACAACGTGCACAAACCAGTTATGCCCGTACCCAAGTGGAACTGGCACAATGCGAATATCTGCTGCCACGATTGCGAGGTATGTGGACTCACCTTGAACGCCAAAAAGGAGGGATTGGTATGCGTGGTCCCGGCGAAACCGAAATTGAAACCGACCGCCGTATTGTACGTGATAAAATAGCCTTGCTTAAAGAGCGTATAAAAACTATAGACAAACAAATGTCGGTACAGCGCAGTAACCGTGGGGCAATGGTACGCGTAGCCTTAGTGGGTTATACCAATGTGGGTAAATCGACTTTAATGAATGTAATTAGCAAAAGTGATGTGTTTGCCGAAAATAAATTGTTTGCCACTTTAGACACCACCGTTAGAAAAGTGGTTATACAAAACCTGCCTTTTTTACTTAGCGATACGGTTGGGTTTATACGTAAACTGCCTACACAGTTGGTGGAAAGCTTTAAAAGTACTTTAGATGAGGTACGCGAAGCAGATTTGCTTTTACATGTGGTCGATATTTCGCATCCTAATTTTGAAGAACATATCGAGTCTGTAAATAAAATTCTGGGAGAAATAAACAGTAGCAATAAGCCTACCATAATGGTATTTAACAAAATCGATGCATATAAAGCCAAGCCCTATAATGAAACCGAAGCCAATGAAACCGAACGTACCAGACAACATTATTCGCTTGGAGAATGGAAAAAAACATGGATGGGGCGTTTAGGAAACAATGCTCTGTTTATTTCGGCTTTAAACAAAAGTAATTTTGAAGATTTTAGAAAACGGGTCTATAACGAAGTGAGAAAAATTCATATAACACGCTTTCCCTATAACCACTTTTTATATCCCGATTACAGCGACTTAGAAACTGAAAGCTAAAAAGAAGCTGTTTGGAGAGAATAGAATTGATACTTGATTAGAAATGTATTTGCTGTTGGGGCCAAACCTTTTTCGCTTGCCGTATTGATGGAAGTTACCAAATGGATAAAAAAATACAATAAAAAAAATACGTTCCAAATATTTTTGAAACGCACTTTTAAAATAATTCTTCTTTTTTTAATAGCTTAGAATTTATAGCTTAAACCAAGTGTGTAGTAAGCCTGTACTTTATTGTCTATATTATCGAAATCAGGTTCTGTACCGCCTAATGTTTCGTCATATTGTCCAAGGGCATAGTTTAAGGCTTCTTGTTTGTTTCCTCTTAGGCCAAAATCAAAACCAACACCAATCATTTTCCATAATGTATAGCTAAACGAGTTAGTCCAAGTCCAGTTCGAGTAATCACTACTTTTATAGCTTTGGAACATAGATAGATTGGTTTTAAAATTGATATCGCCAAAAGTTCTGGTATAATCGGCTACGATTTTGGCACCAAGCGACGATTCGAAAACAGTATCGCCACTGCTAAATACAAAGTTATAGTTTAACGGGTGTACTACAACCACCAAGTTTTCAATAGGTGTCCAAGTAGCACCGATACCCAAATCTAAATAACCGGGATCGTTAAAGTTATCCAAAATAGTTGTTCTATATTCCAACATGGCCGAAGCCGCTAATGTTTTGGTTAAATTTCTACCATAAAGAGACGAAAGGTTGAATACATCGGTAGTTGGTTCGAATTTATTACTATCGGTATGGTTGTCTTTATCGTTTAACTTAACCCAGTTTAAATTGGTTGTTAGGGCGTTGCGCCAAAAGAATTTCTCTTGAATCAAGTTGGCATAGCCATTTAGTGTAAAGCCAATATTACCCGATGAATTATTGGGCGATCCTTGGGCGTACCAATTGCTAAAGTTTGAAATACTACCTCCAATAACACCAAATGCACCTACTTTCCATCCCGGAAGTGCATCTATTTTTGCTTGTATAGCATCTACTTCAGCTTTTGCGGCATCGGCTTCAGCTTGTTTTTCGGTTTTCTGTTTTTCTAATTCTTCTTTGGTTTGTGCATTAACTGCTGTTGCTAAACCGATAAATAAAGTTAAAATCAATAAGGTTTTTTTCATTTCTATGGTTTTTGTAAAATCGTACAAATATAAATTAATTTATAATATTTCGAATTGTTTTATGTTTCAGACCCGATTTATGGTATTGGTCACTTAATTTTTGCTTTTATAAAGCGGTACTGATGAGCAGGCCTCACCATACATAATAGACTTAACAACGGGTTTTAATTTGCTTGCCAACATAACGTAGGCATTTTGTGGTACGGGTTTTTTACTGCATCCTTTTATAATAACAGGTTTTTGTGAAAATTCCGAAACATCTAAGTGACTTATAATATCTTGATAAATAGATGTTTCTAGTGTTTCGATATCTCCTATAATTACTTTTTTGGCATGCGGTTGTATAGATAAGCTAATAAGCATAAAGGCCCAACCGGGAAGAACGGCATCGCTGGAACATGTAAGTGCAACATAACAATCTTGATATTGTTCCCAATTGTAGGCCGTTATTTGCTGTCTGAATTCTTTTTCCTTTAAAATAAAACCCTCAAAAAGCCAATCTTTTATATCGAACAGCACACGCTTGCCTTGAGGATAATAATCTTCAAGATCGATGGTTATCAATTTACTGTTCGCAACGCGATTTACAATATTGTTTGTCATAGCATTTAAAGCATGCCCAGTTCCAATTTGGCTTCTTCGCTCATTAAATCCTGAGACCAAGGAGGGTCGAAGGTTATTTCTACTTCGGCATCTTTTACCTCATCCAACGATTTTATCTTTTCTTCAACTTCCATGGGCAATGTTTCGGCAACGGGGCAATTGGGCGTTGTTAGGGTCATTAAAATCTTAACATCGCTATCTTCGTTTACAAAAACGTCGTAAATAAGGCCCAGTTCGTAAATATCTACGGGAATTTCGGGATCGTAGATGCTTTTTAACACTTTTACTATTTTTTCGCCCAAGGCAGCGGTATCTATTTCTGTGCTCATTGTTTTTAATTGTTTGTTGTTTGGGTGTTATTGTTAAGTTGTAAATAGGTGATTAACTTAACAAAAAACACTTTAAGCTATTTAAGTTGTGTTTGGTATGCTAGTGCATACATTTTAAGTTGTTTTACCATACTTACCAAACCGTTGGCACGAGTTGGCGATAAGTGTTCTTTTAATCCTATTTTATCTATAAAATCGGTGTCGGTATCAATAATATCTTTGGGGTGCTGGTTGGAAAATACACGAACCAAAATAGCTATAATTCCTTTAGTTATAATGGCATCGCTATCGGCGGTAAACACAATTTTGTCATTGTGCATTTCGGCGTGTACCCAAACCTTGCTTTGGCAACCCTTAATTAGGTTGCTGTCGGTTTTATACTGCCCGTTAATTAACGGAAGTTCTTTTCCAAGATCGATCATGTATTGGTAGCGTTCTTCCCAATCTTCAAACATTGAAAATTCGTCTATTATTTCGTTTTGAATGTCTTTTATATTCACTTTTGGTAATTTTATGTAAAAATACAATAAGATTTGTTGCTATTCAATGTTTTTGGATATTGATAAGATTTCTTTAACAAGTCCGGCTATTTCCTGTGGCGGATTGCCATGGTCGAAACTGGATGTTTTATAAACCGAATCTTGGTAAGTAATGGTAAGGTTGGCAATAGCGGCGCCATCAAAAAAGCGCTTTTCGGAAGGAGCTTTTAAATAGGAAATGGCTTTGATGTCTATTTCTTGTAATGTAGCTACAAGGCTGTTCCAATTGGTTTTATTTGTTTTTAAAACATCTTTGTTCTGTCCGTTTTTTACAGAGATGGTTTTGTTGTTTATTTTAATATTCTGCTGTACACGTCTTGAAACCGCCGAATATTCTATAGTAATCGTATCGAAATTTATGGTTTCTTGCGAACAACCTTTGTTTAAAGATAGGATGAGGAATAGGATGAAGGGTTTCATGATAATAAAAAACAAAATTTAAGAAAGCATCATTTTAGCCTTTTTAACACCTTTTACCAAAGTATCTATTTCTTCTTTTGTATTGTAAAAAGCGAATGATGCCCGTACTGTTCCCGGAATGGCATAAAAGTCCATAATGGGTTGCGCACAATGGTGTCCCGTACGTACGGCAATGCCCAGTTTGTCGAGAATGGTTCCGACATCGTAAGGGTGGATACCGTTTAGATTAAAGGAAATAACAGATGTTTTATGTGGCGATGTGCCGTATATTTTTAAACCTTCAATTTGGGTTAGTTGTTGGGTGGCGTATTGCAACAATTCGTTTTCGTAAGTGGCAATGGTATTAAAGCCAATAGTATTCATGTAATCCAATGCTGCTCCAAAGGCTATGCCTCCACAAATATTGGGTGTTCCGGCTTCAAATTTATGGGGCAAATCGGCGTAAGTGGTTTTTGCGAAGGTAACTTCGGCAATCATTTCGCCACCGCCTTGGTATGGTGGCAGTTTTTTTAACCATTCTTCTTTGCCATAAAGCATACCAACACCGGTTGGACCGCACATTTTGTGTGCCGAAACAACATAAAAATCGACATTTAAGGCTTGAACATCGGCTTTTATGTGTGGCGATGCTTGGGCACCGTCAATTAATACGGCGGCACCTACATTATGGGCTTTTTCAATAATGGTTTCTATGGGATTTATGGTACCCAATGCGTTCGATACATGGTTTACAAATACCAGTTTTGTGTTGTTGTTTAAAAGTGTATTGTATTTTGAAAGTTCCAATTCGCCATTTTGGTTCATGGGGATAACTTTTAAAAGGGCTCCGGTACGTTCGCAAAGCATTTGCCAAGGCACGATATTACTGTGGTGTTCTAGTGCCGAAACGATAATTTCATCGCCTTTTTTTAATACTGCCGAAAAGCCATTGGCTACCAGATTGATGCCGTGTGTTGTGCCAGAAGTGAATATAATTTCGCGGGCATGTTTGGCGTTAAAATGGTGTTGTATTTTTTGTCGGGCTTGTTCGTATTTGTCGGTGGCTTCTTGGCTTAACGTATGTACGCCACGGTGTATATTGGCATTGTAATTGGAATAATAATCGACAATGGCATTGATAACCTGTAACGGTGTTTGCGAGGTTGCGGCATTATCGAAATATACTAAAGGTTTTCCGTTTACTTGGCGAGAAAGTATAGGAAAATCTTTTCGGATGGTATTGGCACTGAACATAACTTTGTGTTTAGCCCCGATTGAGGCATTGTTGGAGCTCCTCGCAGAGAGCGACTGCCGAAAGCGGGAAATAGCTTCTAAAAAAATTATAAATCGAAACCAATGTTAACGCCCAATTTGTTGGCGATAATTTTGGTGATACGCTGTTTTACTTCGGGTATTTTTACCGAGCTTAATACGTTGTTGCTAAAGGCGTACATGAGCAGGCCACGAGCTTCTTTTTCGGGAATACCGCGCGATTGTAGGTAAAACATGGCACTTTCGTCTAATTGGCCAATGGTACAACCGTGCGAGCACTTAACGTCGTCGGCAAAAATTTCCAACTGTGGTTTGGTGTTTATCGTGGCCTTATCGTTTAACAAAATGTTGTTGTTGGCTTGGAACGCATTGGTTTTTTGGGCTTCTTTTTCTACAACTACCTTACCGTTAAAAACACCGGTAGCACTGTTATTAAAAATACCTTTATAATCTTGATGGCTTTCGCAATTGGGTTCGATGTGGTGTACCAATGTATTGTGGTCTACATGTTGTTTGTCGCCAATAATGGTTACGCCTTTTAGGGTGGAATCGATGCGTTCGCCATTTTGGTAAAAGTTAAGATTGTTACGGGTTAATTTTCCGCCAAAACTAAAGGTGTGTACCGAAGCGATGCTTTCTTGATTCTGTTTTATAAAGGTATTGTCGATTAGAGAGGCATTTAAATTGTCGTTTTGTATTTTGTAATAATCGACAATGGCCCGTTTTTTTGCAAATACTTCGGTAACGCTATTGGTAAGCACCGGATTATCGGTTAAACTTTGGTGGCGTTCGATAATCTGCACATGCGAGTTTTCGCCCACAACAATAAGGTTACGGGGCTGGATCATGATGGCAGCCTCGTTGCCTGTTGAGAAATTGATAATCTGTATGGGCTTTTGTACAATTTTATTTTTTGGAATATTGATAAAAGCGCCTTCGTGGGCAAAGGCCGTGTTTAAAGACGATAAACTGTCCTTCTCTGCGGCTTTATTGAAGTAATTTTCGACAATTAAGCGGTATTTGGGCTTTCTCAATGCAGAAGACATCAGGCATACATCGACACCTTCGTGCGTGGTTTGCGATAGGTACGATGAGTATTTACCGTCTATAAATATAATTTTATAGGTATCTATTTCGTGGATAAAATACTTTTTTATATCGCCATATTCCAAGGCAGGTTCGTGGTTTGGCAATATACTGTAATCGTTTTTTAACACGGCATTAAGCGAGGTGTATTTCCAAGCTTCTTCCTTTTTAGAGGGAAATCCCTGTTCTTCGAAAATCTTTAGGGCATTGCTGCGTATATCGTGAATGGGCGTATCGATATCGATACGGTTTTCGAAGGCCAAAAATGATGATATTAGTTTTTCTTTTAAATCCATGTTTATTGTTGAAAAGTTTTAGGGTCGAAAGTCAAAAAGTCGAAAGCCAAAAAAGTTTGGAGGTTGCAAATTTGGATTAGACATTGATTTTATTTTTTTTGAATTGACACCTATTATTTCTTTTAAATATTTTATAAATTCGAATAGTTAACGTTGCTATTTCTTTTGTGTCAGTCAACAGTTCGTTACTGAGACCTAACTTCTCCTGCCAAAGCCTTTGCTATGTACAAAAAATATATAAATTCTTTATTTGTATGCCTTTCAAATCCTTCAGCAATATTGAATGAAACTGAAACCGAAGCACGCCTAATTTGTCTTGCCAAGTCAATATGTCTTCAAAAGTATTAAACTTTCCCATTTTTCAGTTTTTTTAATCTTGCTTTTTCGGCTTTTAGACAACCTCATTTTTAATCCAATCGTATCCTTTTTCTTCCAGTTCGTGAGCTAATTCCTTTCCACCCGATTTTACAATACGGCCGTTGTAAAGTACATGTACAAAATCGGGAACGATATAATCTAGCAGGCGTTGATAGTGGGTAATAACCACCACGGCGTTGTCCTTGTTTTTTAATTTGTTTACACCATTGGCGACAATACGAAGGGCATCGATATCGAGACCCGAGTCAGTTTCATCCAAAATGGCCAATTTGGGTTCTAACATAGCCATTTGGAAGATTTCATTACGTTTTTTTTCGCCTCCGGAAAAGCCTTCGTTTAACGAACGAGACAAGAATTTACGGTCTATTTCTAATAGTTCTGATTTTTCACGGATAAGTTTTAACATATCCTTGGCCGGCATTTCTTCCAATCCTTGTGCTTTTCGGGTTTCGTTTATGGCTGTTTTCATGAAGTTGGTTACCGAAACCCCCGGTATTTCCACAGGATACTGGAACGATAAAAAGATGCCTTTATGTGCGCGTTCTTCGGGAGCGAGTTCTTCAATATCTTCGTTGTTGAAAATAATGCTGCCTTCGGTTACTTCGTACTCTTCTTTACCGGCAATTACCGACGATAAGGTACTTTTTCCCGAACCATTTGGTCCCATTATGGCATGTACTTCACCCGGTTTTATTTCTAAATTGATACCTTTTAAAATGGCCTTATCTTCAACGTTGGCGTGTAAGTTTTCTATTTTTAACATTCTTTTTTTGTTTAAGGTTCAAGGTTTAAAGTTCAATATTATTTAAACTTGGTTCCTTTAAAATTGTTGTTGTTTAAATATGTTATAAAATTGCTTATTTTTCTACTTAGTTTTTCATATCGTTTAACGAGGGATTCAAATATATCTTCACTTAAAAAACTATTATCGAAAACACGATATAATTGTGAGTGTGTTTCTCCAGCCAAACCCTTAGTTATCGATAAAAATTGTCTAAATTCAAGGTTTTCATTTTCTTTCTTTTAAGTTTAACGATTCTAAACATTGAACTTAAAACCTTAAACTTTCAAAACATAAATAACTATCCTACCGAACCTTCCAACGATATTTCTAGTAATTTTTGGGCTTCGACAGCAAACTCCATGGGCAATTTGTTAAGTACATCTTTACTAAAACCATTTACTATTAGGGCAATAGCCTTTTCGGTATCTATACCTCGTTGGTTACAGTAAAAAATTTGGTCTTCGCCAATTTTACTGGTCGTGGCCTCGTGCTCGATTTTGGCCGATTTGTTTTTAGCTTCGATATACGGAAACGTATGTGCACCACATTCATTTCCCATAAGTAAACTGTCGCATTGCGAAAAGTTACGGGCATTTTCGGCATTCGGGTTTATTTTTACCAAACCACGATAGCTGTTTTGCGATTTCCCTGCCGAAATACCTTTGGAAATAATGGTCGATTTGGTGTTTTTACCCAAATGTATCATTTTGGTTCCCGTATCGGCCTGTTGGAAATTATTGGTTACGGCAATGGAGTAAAATTCGCCTACCGAGTTATCGCCTTTTAATACGCAACTTGGGTATTTCCATGTTACGGCACTTCCGGTCTCTACTTGTGTCCACGATATTTTGGCGTTCTTTTCGCATAAACCACGTTTGGTAACAAAGTTAAAAACACCTCCTTTACCTTCGGTATCGCCGGGAAACCAGTTTTGTACGGTGCTGTATTTTATTTCGGCATCGTCCATAGCAATAAGCTCTACCACGGCGGCATGCAATTGGTTTTCGTCACGGCTTGGCGCGGTGCAGCCTTCCAAATAGCTTACGTAGCTACCTTGGTCGGCTATAACCAAAGTACGTTCAAATTGTCCGGTTCCGGCTTGGTTAATACGGAAATAAGTAGATAATTCCATAGGGCACCTAACGCCTTTTGGAATATAACAAAAACTACCATCACTAAACACGGCACTGTTTAGAGCCGCATAAAAATTGTCTTTTTGTGGCACTACGGTACCGATGTATTTTTTAACCAAATCGGGGTGTTCACGTAGGGCTTCGGACATGGAGCAGAAAATAATGCCTTTTTCGGCTAATGTTTTTTTGAAAGTGGTCGCTACCGAAACTGAATCGACAACCACATCCATGGCAACACCGGCAAGTTTTTTCTGTTCGTCTAGCGAAATACCTAGTTTGTTGAAGGTATCCAACAATTCGGGATCAACCTCGTCAATACTGTTGTATTTTGGTTTTTTACTTGGTGCCGAATAATAGGAAATAGCCTGAAAATCGGGCTTTTTGTAGGTTACGTTGGCCCATTCGGGTTCTTCCATTTGTTGCCATGCCCTAAAGGCTTCCAAGCGCCACTCGGTCATCCATTCGGGTTCTTCCTTTTTTACGGAAATGGCCCGTACAATATCCTCGCTTAATCCGTTTGGAAATGTTTCAGATTCGATATCGGTGTAAAAACCGTATTCGTATTCTTTGGTTTTAAGTTCTTCCCTTAAATCGTCTTCGGTGTATTTGGTCATCTTAGTCCCCCTATCCCCCAAAGGGGAATTCCTATTAGAGGAAAATAGGATTTTATTTAACTTTTTTTAATGCTTGCTCCTGCTTTATGCATGCAAAAGTCCCTCCTTATTGAAGGGCTTGGAAGGCTTATAGCGAAAACGACTCCCCACACCCGCAGGTACGGTTGGCATTTGGGTTGTTAAACACAAAACCACTACCGTTTAGGCCGCCCGAATATTCTAAAGTTGTACCAATAAGGTATAGGAAACTTTTTTTATCGACGATTATTTTTACGCCGTTATCTTCAAAAACCTTATCGCCTTCAAGTTGTTCTTTATCAAATTTTAAATCGTATGACAACCCGGAACAACCGCCACTTTTTACCCCAACGCGAATGTAATCGGTAACGGCATTAAAGCCATCTTCCTGCATAAGGGCAACGACCTTTTTTTTAGCTGTTTCAGAAACTTTTATCATAATTTTTAAATAGATTTTATCTAAATAGATGGCAAATATACAATATAAGTGGGGCAATACCATACAGCCTAACATTATATTAATAAATAGTTCAATAGGTTTTGTTTATTTTGAAGATTCCGTATTCATTTTTCGGTTTCGTTCTTAAAATGCCATATTTAAAAATATGCTTCTTATTTTTGCAGTATGATTGAAGATAAAAATCCACGGCGAACACAATTAAACGATTTGGGTGAATTTGGACTTATTGAGCACCTGACAAAGCATTTCAAAATAGCACAAAAATCTACTATAAAAGGTATTGGTGACGATGCTGCCGTATTAAAATTCGATAAAAAAATAGTAGTTACCACCGATTTATTGGTAGAGGGTGTACATTTCGATTTAAGTTATATGCCACTTAAACATTTGGGCTATAAAGCTGTTATTGTAAACCTGTCGGATGTGTATGCTATGAATGCTAATGCAACGCAGATTACGATTTCTCTTGCCGTGTCAAACCGTTTTCCGTTGGAGGCTATAGAAGAACTTTATGCCGGTATTGAAACAGCGGCCAAAATATATAATGTCGATGTAATTGGTGGTGATACCACATCGTCTAACAAAGGACTTTTAATTTCTGTAACAGCAATTGGTGAAGTAGGGCAAGAAATTTACAGAAATGGTGCTAAACCTAACGATTTATTGGTGGTTACGGGAGATCTTGGTGGTGCCTATATGGGTCTGCAAGTATTGGAACGCGAAAAGGAAGTGTATAAGGTAAACCCAAACAGCCAACCGGATTTAGAGCAATATTCGTATATTATAGAAAGACAGTTAAAGCCCGAAGCACGAAAAGATATCGTTAAATTATTGAAGAATTTGGACGTTATGCCAACAGCGATGATTGATATTAGCGATGGATTATCTTCCGAAATTATGCATTTGTGCAAGCAGAGCAATGTGGGCTGTGATTTATATGAAGATAAGATTCCATTGGATCCACAAGTGATTTCAGCCTGTGAAGAGTTTAATATAGATAGCACTACCGTGGCGTTAAACGGCGGTGAAGATTACGAACTGTTATTTACCGTATCGCAAACCGATTATCTAAAAATTAAAGCAAATCCCAATGTTACAGTTATTGGTTATATAAAAGAAGAAAAGGAGGGTATGCATCTTATAACCAGAGCGAATACCAAAATACCCATTAAAGCACAAGGGTGGAAAATGGATTAATTTGCAAAAGCCAATAAGGTCTGTAAAAATTCAGTTTTATTTTCTATATGGCTCATGTGTCCACCATCAAAAATAACAGTCTTTGCATGTTGGCGTTGCTCCTTTAGGCTTTCAATAGGGATTACAGGGTCGTTTTTTCCTATAATCAAAAGATTATCGACGTTGGGGTTTTCGAAGATATGTGTTCTATTTTCTCTAATTTTCATGCCTTCCAAAGCAGCAATAATGCCCTGCATGGGAATTTTTAAAGCTTCGGCCATAACCAGTTCAATCTCATTCTTTAACCTTTCGCGATTAGCAGGCATAAATAGGTTGTTTATAGAAAGCCTTATAAAGGTTTTTGGGTTTTGTTTAATGGCTTTTATGGCACGATCCCTATTTAGTTGTTTCTCTTTTGTATCGGGTAATGCTGTGGAATTCATTAAGCAGATGCCCGTTACTTGTTTGGTATATTTTTCTGCGTAAGCGAGGGCTACATAGCCACCCATGGAATGTCCTACAAGTTTAACATGATCTACTTTTAAGTGGTTTAATACGGCATAAACGAAATCGGCCATTTGTTCCATGGTATGGACATAGCCCAAACAGCCTGTTTGCCCATGACCAAGTAAATCAATGCTTATTATCCTGTATTTTTCCGATAATGGTTCGATAAAGGGCTGCCACATGTTTTTGTTTTCTAAAAAACCATGTAACAGAACCAATGTGTCCCTGCCGTTTTTGGTATCGGTAAATGCAATGGAAATACCTTTATAATCTGTGGTCATTTTATGCTTTTACTTTCTTAATAGCCGAAAAAGCTTTATCGACGTAATCGTCTTCGACCAAAATGGTAAATTCGTTAGTGGTCGAGATTACTTCATACATCACAATACCATCCCAGGCTAATCGTTTAAAAAAATGATAATAAAGTCCGGCAATTTTAGAGTTGTCTTTTGGTAGATTAACACTAATTGCCGATAGGCCGCTTTGTACCTCAAGGAACGATTCGCTTTTTAAGCTCGATAGTACAAAATCTTTTAAGCTGCTTGAAATAATAATATTGCTTTCGTGAATGCCCCGAGTAAAGGTGTAAAACAGTTTTGATTCTTGGTTGATGCGTTCCAGTATTTTGGCGTGATTGTCTATTAAGGTATCCGAATTTTTAACCGTAATATCGGTCAAGTTCGAACGTACGGTAATATCGCCGAGATTCTGGAGAGCTTTTTTCATTTTTACCGAATTGCTTAAAGTAGCTGGTGGATTGTAGCGCCGCAAAGCCATCATAATGGCGCCTGCCTTAACCTCTTTTTTTAGCATTTTGCTAATGGGTTCGGTCAATTCTATGGCTAAGGCACTATAGTTGATAATGTTTCGCGAAAGAGCTTCTTCAAGATATGGTTGTGTAATTAAAATGTCTTCTACACAATTAGATACAGTTTTCATGTTAATTATTTAACAATAAGTGCAAAAGTAAACATTTTTTTAAATAAATATTTTTTTTATGCCGTTGAAGTTTATTTTTGTCGCTTAAATTTCGATGGAATAATGTAATGAAGGTGAATTTATTACACAGAACTCGATTAAACTTTTCAATTGGCAAACAAATTATATCTTTTTTGCTCATTTTTTGTCTTTTTTTCTTCTGTAGTCCTGCTATTCAAGTTAAAAAAGCCTTCAACTGAACAAAAAAGTTTAAACGAGTTTACATAGAACATCTTAATTTTGTTTGAAAAAAGTAAAGTGATATAAATTTAAACAGGCTTGAAGCACCCATAGTTAAAAAATTTGCCATATGGTGAAATGGTTTAATGGATGTTACATGCAATCTTTTAAAATCAAAAAAAAAAGTAAACAGATGAAAGTATTAAAATTTGGTGGTACTTCGGTAGGTTCGGTTGAAAATATTAGAAACGTTAAAAGTATTATTAACGATGGCAAAAAGAAAATTGTTGTATTGTCGGCCATGTCGGGAACTACCAATAGTTTGGTCGCTATTGCCGATGACATTGCGCATAAAGCTGTTCACGATGCTACCGAAAAAATAAATGCTCTACACGAAAAATATAATAAAACCATCGATGGTTTGCTTAGCGATCCGGTATTGAATACCGAAGTTAAAAATTATATAGATGGTGTATTTAAGGTTTTGTCGGTGGCAACTAATCGGGGCTACTCTTTAGAGTTGGAAAACTTGATTTTGGCTCAAGGCGAACTTATGTCAACCTTTATGGTTAACACTTATTTAAAGCAAGAGGGCGTTAGTGCTACTTTGTTGCCGGCGTTGGACTTTATGAAAATTAACACCGAAAAAGAGCCCGATATGCCGTATATAAAATCGCAATTAAATCGGGAACTTGAAGTAGTCGAAGATGTTCAAATTTATATTACGCAAGGTTTTATATGTTTGGATAGCGAGGAGAATATTTCCAATTTACAACGTGGCGGAAGCGATTATACAGCAACTATAATAGGAGCAGCTATAAAAGCTGAAGAAGTACAGATTTGGACCGATATTGACGGTATGCACAACAACGATCCAAGATATGTGGATAATACTAAGCCCATTTCGAACCTATCGTTCGACGAAGCTGCCGAGTTGGCCTATTTTGGTGCTAAAATCCTGCATCCGCAAACGGTAACGCCCGTACGTGAAGATAATATTCCGGTACGCTTAAAAAACACCATGAATCCGCAGGCTCCGGGAACGTTAATCGATAACCAACATTCTGAAATTGGGGTTAAGGCTATTGCTGCAAAAGATAATATTACGGCCATAAAAATTAAATCGGCCAGAATGTTGAATGCCTATGGTTTTTTAAAAAAGGTTTTTGAGATATTCGAGAAATACCAAACATCAATCGATATGATAACCACTTCGGAGGTGGCCGTATCACTAACCATAGACGATGATAAAAATTTAAGCCAAATTGTAGCCGAACTGGAAAAAATAGCCACTATAGAAATCGATAAAAACCAAAGTATTGTTTGTTTGGTGGGACATGCTATTGTTAATCACGAGCAAACCCATAATTTATTTAAAATACTCCAAGATGTTAAAATACGAATGATTTCCTATGGCGGAAGCAATAATAATATTTCGTTGTTAATCAATTCCGACGATAAAGTAAAAACTTTAGGCAAGTTGAATGATTATCTGTTTAATTTGGTTGCAGTTTAAACTGAGTTTCAATTATTAAAAAAAAGAGAGGACTGTTTTATCAGTCCTCTTTTTTTTATCTGTTCATAAGCGTTTCAATATCATCAGCTTCTATGGGGATGTTTCCCATTAAATTGAAAGGTTCTCCTGTTTCTTGAATTACAACATCATCTTCCAACCGAATACCAAAACCTTCTGCAGGGATATAAATACCAGGTTCGACGGTAAATACCATATTGGCCTGCATAGGTTCGGTTAAAATACCATAATCGTGCGTGTCTAAACCCATGTGGTGCGAGGTGCCGTGCATAAAGTATTTTTTATAGGCCGGCCAATCGGGATTTTCGTTCTGTATATCGGCTTTATCCAAAAGGCCGAGACCGAGTAATTCCGAGGTCATAATTTTACCTACTTCCACATGGTATTCGCTCCAATAGTTTCCGGGGATCAACATTTTAGTGGCTTCTTTTTTTACGCGATTAACGGCATTGTAAACGTCTTTTTGTCTTTTGGAAAAACGTCCCGAAACAGGAATGGTACGGGTAAGATCGCTGGAATAATTGGCATATTCGGCAGCAGTATCCAGTAGTAATAAATCACCGGCTTGGCATTGCTTATTGTTTTCTATGTAATGTAGTACATTGGCATTACTGCCCGAAGCAATAATTGGTGTGTAAGCAAAACCTTTAGAGCGGTTACGCAAAAATTCGTGCATAAGCTCTGCTTCAACTTCGTATTCCCAAACGCCGGGCTTTACAAAGTTTAAAAGTCTGCGAAAGCCCTTTTCGGTGATGTTGCAGGCCTGTTGTATCAAGTCGATTTCAATAGGGTTTTTTACCGAGCGTAAACGTTGTAAAATAGGATTGCTTTTGGCTACCGTATGTGCCGGATATTTGTTTTTAAGCCATTTGGTAAAGCGGTCTTCACGGGTTTCTGTCTCGACATTGGAACGGTAATGTTCGTTGGTGTTTATGTAAATAGTATCACACTGTGTCATGAGTTCGAACATTATTTTTTCCATATCCTGAAGCCAATACACGGTTTTTATACCGCTGGTTTCAAAAGCGGCTTCTTTGGTTAGTTTTTCGCCTTCCCAAACGGCAATATGGTCGTTGGTTTCCTTTAAAAACAGAATTTCTCGGTGCTTTTCTTTAGGGCAATCGGGAAATAATACTAAAATACTTTCTTCTTGATCGACACCACTTAAATAAAAAATATCACGGTGCTGTTGGAAGGGCATAGTACTGTCTGCGCTAATAGGATAGATGTCGTTGGAATTAAAAACAGCTAAACTGTTAGGTTTCATTCGTTGCGTAAAATTTTTACGATTTGTTATAAAAAGTTGTTGGTTTATTCTGTCGTATTTCATGGTAAAATATATGATTTTTAATAATTAATGCAAAAATACTAAAACATAAATTATAATTCGTTATATTTGATTATGAGGCGGTTAAGTTTAATTTAATAATAGGGAAAATGAAAAAATCATTACATTGTACAATTGTGTTTTGTGTTTGTTTTTTGTTGAGTGGGCAATTAATATCACAACAGCTGTTAAAGCGACTGGATTTAGAAAGCTTAGTTGAAAAATCGAGTTTGGTTATAGAGGGGAAAGTGCTTTACCAAATGGCGTATTGGGATGCGGATAAAAATAATATTTATACCTGTAGCACGGTTGAAGTCTATAAAGTGTTTAAAGGTGAAGCTATAACGGCGGTAAATGTTGTAACAAGGGGAGGGACTGTAGGCCAACAATCGCAAATAGTAAACCCAAGTTTAAAGTTAAGAAAAGGGGATATTGGTATTTTTGTACTAAAAGATATTAGAGAGGCATTAAAAAGGACTAAAGCGGTATCCGATCAGTACATGGCCGTTGGTTCGGCGCAGGGCTTTTATAAATACAATTTACATAATAATACGGTTGTAAACGTTTTTGAAAAAAAGGAAGGAATGACGGCTGTGTATGCTGAAATTGTTAGTTATACATCGGAAAATTACAAAGAGATTAAAACTTTTAGCGGGAGGTCGATGTCAAAACGTAATATTACTGGAAAAACATTGGCGCCGAGTATAAGTGGGTTGAGTCCTTCTACAATATCGGCAGGAACAAAATCAGTATTGACCATAACCGGATCCGGATTTGGATTGACAGAAGGAACAGTAGGCTTTAGAAATGCCGATGATGGAGGGGAAACCTTTGTAGATGCGTTAAGTGGAGAAGTATTAACATGGAACGATACCCAAATTACGGTACATGTGCCTTCATCGGCCGGAACAGGAACTGTTTTAGTTACCGATAGCGGAGGTGTAAGTATAGAATCGAGTGGAAGTATTGATGTGCCTTATTCCGAAATTAATGCAGTGCCAAATGGAAGTTCGGAAGCCTATTTGGTACAACATATTAACAGCAATGGTTCTGGAGGCTATACGTTTAGACCGTCTCAGGACATTAATAGTAATACGGCTGCCAATGCCTCTTTTTTACGTGCTATCGAAACATGGCGCTGTAATACCAAGATTAATTGGACAATGGGAACTGTAACAACTGTTGATGCAATAGCATTGGACGGAATAAATGTGGTTAGGTTTGATAATGGAAATGAATTGGAA
>JBKEDH010000001.1:0-1825 GCA_047975295.1 Aestuariibaculum sp. | reverse complement strand
TAAAGTGTAATGTGTTTGGGAATGTTTGTGCCATATATGTCTTTCCAGACATAGGCCCACCGTAGATTAAGGCAGAGATCTTTTGTTCTCTTTCTACCTTTTCTGTTTTTATATTTTCTGGAAACATTATTCCTCCTCTGGTGATTCAATTGGTCTTTGAATTGGTTTTTCAATTCTTTCAGTTTTTTCACGAATGTCTTTATTTGTTTTTAAAGTTTTTTCCGCTCTTGCTTGATATTCTTCAATTAGTTTTCTTTCAGCGTCTGCGTAGTTTGAAGTGTTAAGCTTACTCATTAAGTTTTCGAATGTTCCAATAACTTCGAAAGCTACTTCTGCTCTATCAGAATCTGAGAACTCGATGTCTAATTCTTTTTCAACTAACTTGAATGTGTGCTCAACTCAATTGAAAATGTCGTCTACAACAATTTGTTGTAAAATGATTTCGTTGTTAAAGAATTTTAAAAGTAATTGTTTAACCATTAACTTTTCTCTGAAAGCATATACACCTTTAACTGAATGTAATGCTTTACTTTTCTCTTCATCAGTAAGAGATTTGTTTTCTTTGATCTTAGCAGTGTTCTCTGCTTCGATTGAATCAAAAGTAATACCTTTTGAGTCTAAGTATTTCCTAAATGCTTTAATAGGAACTGTAATATCTTCTAATTTGATAATGATATTACTATTATTCATTGCGTTTTCTTGCATAATCTTTTCTCCTTATTTGCCAGACACGGTCTGGAAGTCAATAGTCTTTTCAGAAGATTTGTCTTCAGCGGCACTAATTATTCCACTTGAATCTAAAGCAATGATCTTTGCTTTTGCTTTCAATTCTTTAACGAAGTTTGTTCTGTTAACAGAGACCTTTGTAGTTTCTGCTACCTCCATAACCTCGTCCATTAACTTAGAAGCTTCTTTCTCTCCTAAGATTGTATCTAAACCTATCTTAACATTCTCAATGAATTTAGTTGTATCCACTTTCTTTTTGATTGCTTTCTTTCTGAATAGATTGTTTCCTAATGGAACAATATCTTCAGTTAAAGAATCATCGAATGTTGAATCAATTAATGATTCTTGGTTTTCAATGTAGTCCTCTAAGACTTGAATTTTGTTAGCGAATTTGTCTTCAACTTTTTGAATTTGAAATTCTTTCTCTCTATTCAGATCTTCGAGTTTTAATCTAACTTTTTTTAGTAGTTCAAGATTGATGTTGTTTTCCATATTACCTCCTTTTACCTAAATACATTATACCAGATTAAATTGTAATTTGGTTAATTAATTTATTTCTTTTTAAAATATTTAATGATAGTAGCTTTTGATATAGTTTTGCTAACTCAATATATGTAGTTCTATATCTACCATCAAAGTCATCGTTAGTAATATCTATTGTCTGTCCGACTCTATCTCAATACTTCTCGCTGTTGGCACTTGGTTTAAACTCATCTTCAGTACCTGATATAACAACTACTCTGTCTGGGAATTGTCCGTAGATACCTTTAAACTTATGTTTATAAGAACCTAATAGTTGGTATCTAACTTTATCTAATTTAGAACCTTGTACTTTAGATCCAGTTTTCATATCTGCTAATACTAACTTACCGTCTACTCTAAGAACGAAATCGAAGAATCCTACGTCATTAAGTTCAGGTTCACTTGCTACTACTTGGTAGTCAACAAGTTCAACTTCATTACCTAATTTCTTTATCTCGTGATAAGCTAATGTTCCTAATTCTCTTGCTCTTTCTGATTTAAACAGTGTAGATTTGTTTTCTAATTTTTCTCTCTCTACAGTGTCTTCTAATCCTACTAAACTCCCATTATTTTGTAA
>JBKEDH010000073.1:0-14249 GCA_047975295.1 Aestuariibaculum sp. | reverse complement strand
TTACAAAATGGGCAATTACCGCTCCTTGAGCACTATGGTACATATCTATAAAATAAACACTCGTTGTGTACCATATAAATATGAAAAATGCTTCGATAACAACATAATACCAAAACATCCTTTTAGCCAAGAACTGATAGACTATTACTGCCGATAACATTTTTACAAAATCCCCCATAAGTTGCCATTTAAACAGGTTTTTAATGGGCTCGAATTCGTCTGTAAAGATAAGTTTTACGATTAAAGATTTTGTAAAAAATACAACTAATAATATCAATACCAAAATAGGGATTATCTTTCTATAAGATTGTATTATCCTTTTTCTTGTTTTTTTAAAACTTTGTATTTCTGGAAATCCAGACAATGCCCACATAGCCACAATTGGCCCGATTACGGCCATATATCCGTTAGAAACCCGCCGTATGGCCTCCCAAAAACCAGCGTCTCTATAACTTACCGTTTCAATAATATACATTCTAATTGTAATAGATATTAACGGTGCAAAAACAAATGCAAACAGCGCTATTAGAGAGAAAGACCAAAGCTTTTTTAGAACCCCAAAATCAAAATTTTCAACTTTAACAAGCGGCACCATACTACGCCTGTTTACAATAGCTACCAACGTTATTAGAAAAATAATGGATTCTGATATGGCAACGGAAATAAGGGCGCCTTCAACCCTGTTAATAAAAATTAAAAGCAGGGCTATACAAACAATCAACACCTGCCCTATAATGTTTATAACCATAAAACTATTCCGCTTAGAAAAACCCCACATTATGGCAAACGAAAACATATTTACAGCATAAAAAGGCAAAACTAAAGCAAAAACCCGAACAACATAAGCGTAGCTATTATATCTTGGAAAAATTAATTTGTTGATGGACTCTGCGTTAAAGTAACAAAAAAACGAAACAAGAAAAGTAACAAAAAAGCCAATATAATATACCGTTGAAACAACTTTACTCAACTCCAAAATACTGTCCTTAACATGAGATACCACATTGCTAACACCTTTATAAAATCCCATTATAGAGATATTTTGAAAGGCGGTAACAAAATCCTGAAAATTACCTACAAGTGCTAACCCTAAAGGTCCTACAACAACAGACAACACCTTGGTTATAATAATACCAACTATTATTTTAACCGCAATAAGTACCGTATATAGAGAAGTATCTTTTCTCTTGTCCAGTTTATGTATGTGGCCTAATGTTCTTTTCAATATTGTACTTTATTTCTTAACCATAAATGTACAGGTAGGGGTAGTATTAATTGGGCAACAATCCATATCCCGGATAAATTTAAAATCCCGCTTAGTCGGTAAGTAAATTCGGAACACAAAAAATAACTAATAATTTTGTACTAATACAAAAAACAGGCTCAGTTTATAAAATATGCCGACAAAACAAACTAACATATAAAAAAACGTACATCTAACCTTGTTTTTTCAACAGGTAAAAAGAATTAATGCAAAATATTGCTGTATTTGTTATTATAATAGGGAAAGAAACGGGCTGTAGTAAAAAACCATAGACCACGAAAAACAAACAGCCCAATGCATTTATTAAGCGTAATTTTTTAACCGATTTCATTAAAAACGAAACTAATACGGTCGCCATGGCCAAATAACCAATCCATTCCGTAATGTTAACGCCAATAATCTCCATATATTATTGTCCTTTTACTTTTTTCACTACATCGCCATTTATTTTCCAATCGAAGAATGTTAAAATTGAATTGGCAATATAAAACAAATGTTTGATTACATTGGCCAAATTGCCCTGTATTACATTTTTTGTAATCTGTGCCAGATTATAAAACGTCCAAGTTAAAAATGTTTGTTCGTATTTAAAAACCGTACTAATATTCCCTACCAATGAAATTCCAAAAATAATGGCTACACTATGCTTAAAAATAGGAGTGTTTATGGGAGTTCCAAACCAACAAAATCCCAAAAATACTAACGCATAGGCTAGTGTAAAAGCACAAAGTATTAAAAGGTAATATCTGGTATCTGCTCGTTTTATTTTTTCACCATCGTACCATTTTTTTGTAGCGAGAATGGCTATAAAAAATGTTAAGGGATAAGTGATAATGGCCGAATGGTTACCAAACAAATAGTCGATAATACCGGAATTTACAGTTGTAAAAACACCTATTAAATTTCCCAGGTTTTTTTGCTTAACAATCATTCTTGCTGCCAATAACGACACTACGGCTCCCAAGGTAGAAAGCAGTCCAATGGGGAAAGCTCCTTTTTCTATATAGCTTATTAACTGAGAAGGCGGTATGTTAAAAACAATACCGCCTTGATAGTAAATGGTTTCGTGAAATTTCCTGTATATACTAATGCCCAAGACTAGAACTACTCCAAAAACATCAATGTATTTTGAGTGTACCACTTGCCTTAAAACAGGCTGTTTTACAGTATTGGCCTGCACCGTTTTAAACCAATTTATTTCGTTTTCTATCTACTTCCGTCAATAATATTTTACGTAAACGCAAGTGATTGGGTGTTACCTCGACATATTCGTCTTTTTGTATGTATTCCAAAGCTTCTTCCAACGAAAATTTAATTGCCGGTACAATTCTGGCTTTATCGTCGGCTCCGGCACTACGCACATTGCTCAATTTTTTGGTTTTGGTCACATTAACGGTCATATCGTCGCCACGCGAATTTTCGCCAATAACCTGTCCTTCGTAAATATCGTCGCCCGGATCGATAAAAAACTTGCCCCTTTCCTGTAACTTATCAATAGAATAAGGAATTGCAGTACCGTTTTCCATAGATACCAAACTTCCGTTTTGGCGTTCGGGAATACCACCTTTTAGTGGCTGATACTCTTTAAAACGGTGTGCCATAATGGCCTCGCCTGCTGTTGCCGTTAACAATTGGTTTCGTAACCCGATAATTCCTCTTGATGGTATAATAAACTCACAAACCATTCGTTCGCCCTTAGCTTCCATACTTAACATTTCGCCTTTACGGAGTGTTACCATCTCTATGGCTTTTCCTGAAACTTCTTCGGGTAAATCGATAGCCATTTCTTCAACGGGTTCACATTTTGCACCATCAATTTCTTTTATAATAACCTGTGGCTGTCCAATTTGAAGTTCGTAACCTTCGCGACGCATGGTTTCGATTAAAACCGATAAATGCAATACTCCCCGACCGAAAACCATAAACTTATCTGCGCTATCGGTTTCCTCGACACGCAGAGCCAAGTTTTTTTCAAGTTCTTTAAACAAACGCTCCTTGATATGCCGGGAAGTCACGTATTTTCCATCTTTTCCAAAAAAAGGTGAATCGTTAATGGTAAACAACATGCTCATGGTGGGTTCGTCTATGGCAATGGTTTTTAGGCCTTCGGGGTTTTCCCAATCGGCAACGGTATCACCTATATCAAATCCTTCAAGACCTACAATGGCACAAATGTCGCCAGCTTGAACGGCTTCTACTTTTTTACGTCCTACACCTTCAAATGTGTGCAGTTCCTTTATTTTTGACTTTGTAATACTGCCATCGCGTTTTACCAATGAAATATTTTGTCCAACCTTTAATTCTCCTCGGGTTAAACGTCCAATAGCTATACGTCCTGTAAACGACGAATAATCCAAAGATGTAATTAACATTTGGGTTGTTCCCGTTTCTATTCTGGGTTCGGGTATATGTTCTATTACCATATCGAGTAAAGGCTCGATGTTATTAGTTGGTTTTTGCCAGTCTTCACTCATCCAATTATTTTTGGCAGAACCATAAACTGTCGGGAAGTCCAATTGCCATTCCTCTGCGCCAAGTTCGAACATTAAATCGAATACTTTTTCGTGTACCTCATCGGGTGTGCAGTTTTCTTTATCTACTTTATTTACAACCACGCAAGGCTTTAAGCCAAGGCTTATGGCCTTTTGTAATACGAAGCGGGTTTGCGGCATAGGCCCTTCAAAAGCATCGACCAAAAGTAAAACACCGTCGGCCATATTAAGTACACGTTCTACTTCCCCCCCAAAATCGGCGTGGCCTGGTGTATCTATAATATTAATTTTTGATCCTTTATAAGTAACCGAAACATTTTTAGATGTTATGGTTATTCCTCTTTCTCGCTCTAAATCGTTGTTATCCAGAATTAAATCACCTGTATTTTCATTCTCTCTGAACAATTGACAATGATACATAATTTTATCGACCAAAGTAGTTTTACCATGATCGACGTGAGCTATAATCGCAATATTTTTAATGTTCGCCATAACGCATCTTTATTTTAAGCGTGCAAATGTACGGTATAATTTTGGTATTAAGTTAAATATACGCTATAATTTAAATCGTAATATAATCTTGTATCTTTTTTGGGCTGATATGTTGGTTTTAAAGATATATCCTTTCGATTTTCCTCAAAAAAATACATCAAATATCAAACCTTTAATTTATTATTGTACCCCCGCTTACCTACCTATTCCTCCAAAAAAACGGTGTTAACAAAATAAGTACCGTAAATAGCTCCAAACGGCCAATAAGCATTAAAAACGAAGCCCACCATTGTGCTAATGGTGGTAATGCCGCATAATTGTTAACCGGCCCAAAATTGCCCAAGGCCGGTCCCACATTACCCAAACTGGACGCTGAAAGCCCTATGGCCGACTCAAAATCAAGATCGAACATAGAAAATACTAAGGCTCCCACAATAAAAGATAGCATATACAGGATAAAAAAGCCCAAAACGTTAAAGACTATATTTCCTGTAACTGCTCTCTTATTATAGCGCACGGGCAAAATAGCATTTGGATGTAAAGCTCTTTTAAACTCCATAAACCCATTTTTTATAAGCAACAGATGGCGCACTACTTTTACACCTCCCGATGTGCTTCCTGCCGAACCACCTAAAAACATAAGTCCGAAAAAGAAAACGGTTAAAAAGGGTGTCCATAAAGTATAATCGGCCGAAACAAAACCTGTGGTGGTAATTACCGTTAACACTTGAAACAAGGCATGTCTAAAAGCACTTTCGGCCTCGCCCCAAACCATGGGGTGGTCTATACTCGAAATAGACATATCGGCACTAAAATAAATAATAAGTCCAGCTATTGTTGTAAATACGGCAACAAATCTAAAATAGAGTTTAAACTCATCATCTTGGATAATTTTCTGTATCCTACCTTTAAATGCAAAATAACTTAGCACAAAGTTGGCTCCTGCCAAAAACATAAACAGAATAACAATATATTGTATTAAAGGTTTATGGTTCCAGTAAGCTATACTGGCATTTTTTGTAGAAAACCCTCCCGTTGAGAGCGTTGCCATAGAATGGTTTATTGCATCGAAAAACGACATTCCCGCTAACTTTAACAAGAGTGTTTCGGCAGCGGTATAACCAAAATATATTAACCATAAACGTTTGGCTGTATCGGTAATTCGTGGATGGAGCTTATCGGCACTTGGCCCGGGTGCTTCGGCTGTAAAAAGCTGCATACCACCAATACCCAACAAAGGCAAAATAGCAATGGCAAGAACAATAATTCCCATACCACCAATCCAATGGGTTGTACTGCGCCAAAACAAAACACCTTTGGGCAAGGCTTCGATATCGTTTAAAATAGAAGCTCCTGTTGTGGTATAACCCGACATGGTTTCAAAAAAGGCATTGGTAAAACTGGGTATGCTTCCCGTTGTTAAATAAGGTAAAGTTCCCGAAAGGGACATCATAATCCATCCAAAGGCTACCACAACATACCCCTCACGTTTGTTCATTTCCTTACTGTGCTTTCGGGTAAACAGCATGGTTATAACACCGGCTAAAATAACCGTAAATCCTGCCATTAATATATTTAGAGTCGCCCCGTCGCTATAAATTAAACTTATAAGCGAAGCAATTAACATAAAGCCTCCGTTAAACAGCAATAACAGCCCAAGAAAATGAAATATAATTTTATAGTTGAGTTTCATGTGTTAATATTTATTGTTTTGATGGTCACATGGAACCCCAAATTAACATTCTGCTGTGTGATTAAAACTTAATAATGGGTGTTTCATTATTCCTCTTTACAAAAATAATTTTTCCACACTTTTTATAGATTGTAACAAACTGCATACAACTACTCGGTCTCCTTTTTGGATTTTAAAATTGCCCAAGGCAGTCATACCTACACCATCCCTTATTACTCCGCCAATAATGGCCGAACGCGGAAATCCTATATTCTTTATAAATTTATTGCATACCTTCGAGGTCTCCTTAACCTCAAACTCCAATAGTTCGGCATTAAGGTTACTTAGCTTGGTCATGGCCACTACTTCGCCTTTTCGTATGTACCTAAAAATATTATTGGCAGCCAAAAGCTTTTTGTTTACCAAAGTATCAATACCTATGGAATGCGACAAATCGAAATAATCCATATTTTCAACTAATGCAACGGTTTTTTTCACACCTTTGGATTTTGCCACCAAACACGACATAATATTGGTTTCGGAATTATCGGTAACCGCTATAAATGCATCCATACTATCAATATTTTCCTCTTCAAGTAAGTCAACATTACGTCCATCGCCATTAATTACCATGGTTTTTGGCAACATATCGGCCAAATC
This sequence comes from Aestuariibaculum sp., assembly GCA_047975295.1. Lineage (GTDB taxonomy): Bacteria > Bacteroidota > Bacteroidia > Flavobacteriales > Flavobacteriaceae > JBKEDH01. The sequence continues at coordinate 7,669 of JBKEDH010000073.1, read as the reverse complement.
GAAAGCACGATCCTTATCTTTTTCAATAAGTTTTACGTTAAATGATTTGTCACTTAAATTCCGTGAGGCCTTATATCCTATAAGCGTACCGCCTAAAACCATAACGTTATTTATTTCTTTATTGGCTTTTCCTGTAAGCTTACAAAGCTCTTCGGCACCTCCTTCCGAAGTTATAAAAACCACTTTATCTCCTCTTTCAAACACGGTATCTCCCCGCGGAATTATAGTAAACTGTGTACCAAAACGCTGGATGGCTATGGGCACAAAATGTATCTCGGGAAAAATCTGAGCAGCTTCCTTTATTGTTTTTCCCACAAAAGAAGCCGATCTGGAAAGTGTTAAACTGGCCATGGAAAGTGCTCCGTTTTCAAACTCATAACTTTCTTTAAAAGAACTTTGTTTTAACGACAGTTCGATCTCCGAAGCTGCCAATGCCTCGGGTGATATCAATTCATCGATACCAAAACGCGCAAAACGGATCTCGTTTCTGTGGTTTATAAATTCGGTATTGGAAATCCTCGCTATGGTCTTGTTTGCACCCAACTGCTTGGCCAAGGCACAAGCCGTTATATTGGTGGTTTCGCTCGATGTTACCGCTATAAACAGTTCGCAACTGTTTATATTGGCATCTTTTAAAATGGATATAGATGTAGTATCTCCCTTAATAACCCTAATATCCAAATGCGTCTCGGCATACTGCAAACTCTCCTTACTGGTATCTATTAGTGTTATTTCCTGCGACTCGTACGATAGTAGCTTGGCCAAATGAAATCCTACTTCGCCAGCTCCTGCAATAATTATTTTCATTTTTTATAATCAAAAAAAGTAGTGCAAATATACTACAAATAAGTATTGGTATTTTAAATATTTATGATTGATGGTGATGACGGGCAGATATGCCGATGTATAGGTGTGTGGATGAGATTTACCAAAAACATACCAATATAAAGATGTAACGACATCTATTTCTTGTAATAATTTAAGAGCCTGTTTTTAAATTTATGATAGACTTTTTGTATAGTTTATTTTTGATACAGAATGAGGCAAAATAAAAGATAATAGCTGGGCTACTTGAAATTTTAACGAAATTATGCGCAAAAAGAGATATAGAAAAACAATTGATATAAGTTTAAACAGGCTCTAAGCTCGACAATTTTTTTATTAGGGCTAATGTACATATTTCAATAACTCAGGTTTAAAGCAAAAATAAATTATGTAGGTTTGCAAAAAATACCAATTTTGTCGAAAATAAAACCATACAAAAACAGCGATTTAGGAAAAAAGGAACAGGTAACCAAAATGTTCGATACTATTTCGGGCGATTACGACGGGCTTAATCGTGTCATTTCCTTCGGAATCGATATAAAATGGCGAAAAAAAGTGGTTAAACTTGTTAAAGCCACAAATCCAGATACCATTCTCGATATCGCTACGGGTACTGGCGATCTGGCCATTAACCTAACCGAGACCAATGCCACAAAAATTACAGGCTTGGACATTAGTAGCGGTATGCTCGAAATAGGTAAAGAAAAAGTAAAAAACAAAGGGCTGGACCATAAAATAGAAATGATTTTGGGCGATAGCGAAAACCTACCGTTTGCCAATAACACTTTCGATGCTATTACCGTTGCTTTTGGAGTCCGGAATTTTGAAAACCTTGAAAATGGTCTAAAAGAGATACTTCGGGTATTAAAACCCAATGGTATTTTTGTAATACTGGAAACCTCGGTACCAACAAAAACACCATACAAACAAGGATATAAACTATATACAAAATATATATTGCCCACTATTGGCAAACTGTTTTCTAAAGACCGTAGTGCTTACAAATATCTATCCGACTCGGCATCGAATTTTCCTTTTGGAGAAGCCTTAAACAATATTTTACGCAAAATTGGGTTTATTAATGTTGAAGATTTTCCGCAAACATTAGGTGTTGCCACAATTTACAAATCGTCTAAATAAAACGCATGAGACATATTGTTGTATTAATGTTGGTTTTTATTTGCTACCAAACTGCGAACGCCCAACTTTTTAAAAAAGAAAAAATTACTTACGATGCCAACCAAGGTAAGGGTACAACCGATTATAACCTATTGCGTTGGGGCTATTTTTTAGGGTTTAACAATTACGATTTTAATTTTGATTACAACGAGGATTTACGGGACATCTATGTTAAAAGAAGCACGGGATTTAATGTAGGCCTTATAGGAAATTTGCGTATTAACAATTTTTTGGATTTACGATTGGAGCCGGGACTGTACATGACCACAAGAGAGCTCCATTTTGCCGAATCCGATTTTCCCGAAGGTGGCAGCTATACATCGTCAGACTTCTTACGTGAGGTAAAATCTACTTACATCCATATACCTTTGCTCTTAAAAATTTCGACCAAGCGCTTAAACAACTTTAAACCTTTTATTGTTGGCGGTGCCTCGACAGCCTTAAACCTTTCGAGTAACGAAGGTAGCAGGGACGATAATGCAAATGGACAGTTTAGAAGCAAGAAAAATATGTTCTTTTACGAACTGGGCTTTGGCATCGATTTCTATCTGCACAACTTTAAGTTTACACCTTCAATACGAGGTGTTTTTGCCATTAACGACGAATTGGTTAGAGATAAAGATCCCAACAGCCCTTGGACGGGCAACATTAACAGTATGAAATCCAGAGGTGTATTTATCAATTTCACCTTTCAATAAAACGTAAATTTAGCGCCGTTTAAATTCACTTAACAAAATAGCCGTTGCGGTAGCCACATTTAAACTTTCGGTGGCCTGCAGGTCGCCATAGCGTGGTATCGAGATTTTGTTGGCTACAACGGCCTCTATATTATCGGAAATTCCGTTTGCTTCATTCCCCATCACCAAAATACCGCTACCGGGAAGCGGTTCGTTATAAACATTATTACCTTCCATAAAAGCTCCGTAAACCGGCAAATCGACCTGCTTTAAAAAATCGGACAAATCCAGATAAGCAATATCTACCCGGGTTATCGAACCCATTGTAGCTTGTACAACTTTTGGGTTATAGCAATCTGTCGTATTGCTACTGCAAATTAATTGTTTTATCCCAAACCAATCGCACAAACGGATAATAGTACCTAGATTTCCAGGATCCCTAACATCATCTAAAGCTACGAGCAGTCCTTCTGTTTTTATTGGATTCTCTTTAGGAATTTCGAAAATGGCCAAAGCTCTGTTTGGCGCTTTTAAAAAACTAATACGTTTTAATTCACTTTCGGAAATTAAAACTTCATTTTTGGCATTAATATTGAAAGATACTGTAGTATATAACGTTTTTAACTTAAAATGCGATTGTAGTAATTCGTTTATCGTTTTTACGCCCTCGGCAACAAATAAACCATGTTGCTGTCTAAACTTTTTTTGCTTTAAACCCGTTATTAATTTTATCTGGTTTTTAGAGAGTTTCATAAATATTTTAACCTTGTAAAAAGAATGATGTTTTGTTTAAACGACTCTTTGCTTGAAAAATAATACAAGTATCCGTTTTTTTGATCAAATTTATATTCATTTTTGATTAAAAACAAAAAGACTCGACAAGTTAAAAAGAATCTTTGTCGTGTACTAAACAAAAAAATATAATTTTAATTAACCATTATTTTTTTCAGCTATAAATAATGTATTTTTGAACTCAAGTTTTAACCCAAAAGGCATTTTATTGTTTTAAAAGCTTTAACTTAAAAATTAAATTTCGTTTGGTACGACCATTTTACAAGATTATCTTACTATTATTTTTATCAGGGCTATTTTTTGCTTGCGATGCCGTAAAACGGGTTTCCGACAACGAACACCTACTTACTAAAAATACAGTTTGGGTAGATGGTAAAAAAAACAATACCGAAACCTTAAACAGTTTAATTTACCAAAAGCCCAATAGTAAAATTCCAGTTACTAACACACCCTTGCGGCTGCATATCTATAATACGGCAAAACCTAATATAGATTCTTTTTTGGTCGATAAGTATTATAACAATCCTAAAAAGTTAAACAAAAAAACCAAATGGTTATCCCGCAAACAATTGGACAAGGTTGTGGAAAACAGAAGAGGATTTAACAAATGGATAAAAAAAACAGGAGAAGCTCCGGTAATCGTTAACGAAACAAGAGCAAAAAAAACCGCAGAAAACTTCGAACAATATTATATAAACAATGGTTGGTTTAATGTTAAAACCGACTATTCCGTTAATAAACTTCCTAAAAAAAGGGCAGAAGTTGAATACAAAATAGAAAAAGGTGATGCCTATATTTTAGATACAATAACAACAGCTATACAGTCGCAGGTAACCGACTCTTTATATAGAAAAACAGAACGAGAGAGTTTTATTAAACAAAACGAACAATACAGATCTTCTAATTTCGAACAGGAGCGCAACCGGATTACCCGTTTAATGAGGAATTCTGGTGTTTATCATTTCGACCAAGAATATGTCTCTTTCGAAATAGACACTATAGGCACCAATAAAAAGGTAAATGTAGAACTACAGATACAGAACCAAACCATACGCGAAAACGACGTGGCCAAAAGAGTTCCTTTTAAAATATATAAAATAAAAGACGTTGCCATTATTACCGATTATAGTTACGAGAAAAGAAACCGTCCTTTTCAGGATTCTGCTTTCTACAAAGGTTTTAAAATTTACAGTTATGGCAAGCTTCGTTACAAACCTAAGGCACTTACCGATGCTGTTTTTATAAATCCGGGCAATATTTTTAAAGATACCGACCGCTCTTTAACCTACCGTCATATTAACGAGCTCCGCACTTTTAAATACCCCGATATAAAATACACCGAAAACAGCGACAACACACTAAGCGATACGATTAGGCTAACACCCTTAAAAAAATTCAATTTAAGTTTCAGTACCGATGTATCACAAAGCAACATACAGTCGGTAGGTTTTTCGGTTAGTCCCAGTATATTGGCAAGGAATATTTTTAAAGGTGCAGAAACCTTACAACTATCGGGTTTTACCTCTATTGGAGCTTCTAAAGATGGTAATATAGAAAAAGATCGCTTTTTTGATATTTACGAATACGGTATAGATCTAAACTTAACCATTCCACGGTTTTTCTTCCCCTTTAATACCGACAGGATAATGCCCAAATATATGTCGCCCAGCACAAAAATAAGCTTATCTACCAGCGGACAGACCAATATTGGGCTGGACAAACAAACATTTAACGGTACTTTTAATTATAACTGGCAGCCTTCAAAAAAAGTAACCGACAAATTAGATGTGTTTAACGTACAATATGTACGGAATCTTAATATTAAAAACTACTTTAACGTATATAGCAGTTCGTTTAACAACTTAAACTACATTGCTCTTAATTCCTATAATACGCCTTCGGAATTTATCGGTACCGACCCTAATGGCAACCCGTCGTTGGAAAAAGGTCTATCCGATGCTTTTATGGATATGATTTTATCGGATACCGACTACCAATCGAGTAATCCGGACGAATATAAAGAAGTTAACGGCATAAACGAACGTAAAAAACGGCTAACCGAAAACAATCTTATCATTTCGTCCAGTTTTAGTATAACAAACGATGAACGTGAAAATTTGGTCGATGAGGATTTTTCCATTTTTCGGGCCAAGATCGAGCTGGCCGGCAATCTTCTCTCGATTTTATCGGGAGCTTTTGGTCTTGAAAAAAATAACGATGGTCGTTACGAACTTTTCAACGTGGCATATTCACAATTTATAAAAACCGAATTCGACTATGTAAAACATTGGGATCTTGGCCGAAAAAACATACTTGCCACCCGGGTATTTGCAGGTATTGCCATCCCTTACGGTAATTCTACAAGCATACCGTTTTCTAAAAGCTTCTTTGCCGGTGGTGCCAACGACAACAGAGCATGGTCTGCCTATAGTTTGGGTCCCGGAAGCTCTACCTCGGCAAACGAATTTAACGAAGCCAATTTAAAGTTAGCCTTTAGTTTAGAGCATAGGTTTAATATTTTCGAAAGTCTAAACGGTGCTTTTTTTGCCGATGCAGGCAATATCTGGAACGTTTTGGATAATGTAGAAGACGACAATGCTACTTTTTCAAGTTTTAGCTCGTTAAAGGACATTGCTTTGGGCTCTGGTTTTGGCCTACGCTACGATTTTAACTTCTTTGTATTTCGTTTAGATGTAGGCTTTAAAACCTACAACCCCTCTTACCAAGAAGGCCTCCGGTGGTTTAAAGACTATAATTTCAGTAAAGCCGTTTACAATATTGGCATTAACTATCCCTTCTAATACATTAATTGAAAAAACATTTAGTACACGACAAAAATCAACTTACTTGATTTATTAATTTGATTTCCAAGACCTCACAGGTTTTAAAAACCTGTGAGGTCTCTAAGTTCAATATTTTGATTATTAATGTATTGAGAATATTTTTTGATTTTTTTCCGTGTACTAAACCCGGAACTATAAAATTAAAAAAACGTTAATCCACAGTCATAATTCGTAATTACTAAAACGTTTTCGGATGTTTTTTAACGTTTTAACCTATTCTCCTCCCCTAATTATTCAAAATTTAATTACTTTTGAGACAACAATCAAATATCAAAAAAAGAAATAAAAAAATAAATTAAACATGGGACACAATATTAAACCCGGAGTTGCTACAGGGAAAGACGTTCAGAATATATTCAAACTGGCAAAAGAAAAAGGGTTTGCCCTACCTGCGGTTAATGTAATAGGATCGAACACAATAAATGGTGTACTGGAAACTGCCGCAGCTTTAAATGCTCCCGTAATTATACAATTTTCAAATGGGGGTGCACAATTTAACGCCGGTAAGGGTTTAAGCAATGATGGCCAAAAAGCGGCTATTGTTGGTGCCATTGCAGGAGCAAAACATGTACATACCTTGGCAGAAGCTTACGGTGTTTCGGTTATTTTACATACCGACCACTGTGCCAAGAAACTTTTACCTTGGATAGATGGATTATTAGATGCCAGCGAAAAGCATTTTACCGAAACAGGGAAACCTCTTTTTAGCTCGCATATGATAGACCTTTCGGAAGAGCCTATCGAAGAAAATATCGATATATGCAAAACATACCTGAAAAGGATGTCCAAAATGGGTATGACCTTAGAAATCGAATTGGGTATTACCGGCGGAGAAGAAGACGGTGTCGATAATACCGATGTTGACGATTCCAAACTTTATACCCAACCAGAAGAAGTAGCCTACGCCTACGAAGAACTAAGCAAAGTAAGCGATCAATTTACCATTGCTGCTGCTTTTGGTAACGTTCATGGTGTTTACAAACCAGGTAATGTAAAACTTACCCCAAAAATCCTTAAAAATTCGCAGGATTATATCTCTAAAAAATATGGCGTAGAGCACAACCATATCGATTTTGTTTTCCATGGCGGATCCGGTTCTTCGGTCGAAGAAATACGGGAAGCCATTGGTTATGGTGTAATAAAAATGAATATAGATACCGATCTACAGTATGCTTTCACTACCGGTATTAGAGATTATATGAAAAATAAGGCCGATTACCTACAATCGCAAATTGGTAATCCCGAAGGCGACGATGCTCCCAACAAAAAATACTACGATCCACGGGTTTGGGTACGCGAAGGCGAAAAAACATTTGTAGCACGCTTAAAAAAGGCTTTCGAAGACCTAAACAA
>JBKEDH010000003.1:0-27429 GCA_047975295.1 Aestuariibaculum sp. | reverse complement strand
TTTTTACTTTTAATTTTTAATTGTTTCTTTTTTATGCAGTAAACGGGTAAGCTTTATGCTTAAATCGGTTAAGATAATTTTAGAGTTACCGTTGCGTTCAATATGGTAAATAGCATCCTGTAACTCGTTATCAATATCCGAAATATTGTTTCCATGTATAAAAGGTGCAAAATTTTCAAGTTTAAAATTATCGGCTTTGGGTTCAAAATAAACCAAATTGCTTGAGCTGTAGTTTAGCAATAATGCTTGCCTAAATAGATCAAGGCAAAAATGAAGGAACTGCTTTTGGGTTTCGCGTCCGGTTTTGGCTATTTCTTCGCTCCACGAAATTAAATCGTGAATAGCAGCTTTGTTGCCGCGAGCCTTAAAAGCACTTCTTACCCAAAATACAAACCATTTTTCGAACTGTAAATCTTCGGAATCGTGATATACCAAATCGCAGGCCTTGTTATAATTTCCATTGGATTGATGCGCAATTTTTACCGCATCGGTTTCGGCAATATTAAACTGGTTTATCAATCCTTGCTTAATATCGTTTTCTGCCAATGGAGGAAAGTGAAGTGTCTGGCAGCGTGACCGTATGGTGTTTATAATCTGTTCTTCGTCTTCGGCAATAAGAATAAAAAGGGTTTTATTGGGAGGTTCTTCAATAAGTTTTAAAAGCTTATTAGCTGCCGATGTATTCATCTTTTCGGCCATCCAGATAATCATTACTTTATAACCACCTTCATACGATTTTAACGATAAGGCTTTAACGATATCTTGGGCTTCGTCGACACCAATTTGTCCTTGTTTGTTTTCTACACCGAGTTTTTTGTACCAGTCGAATAAGTTGCCATAAGGCTGCTCTTTAATAAATAATCTCCAATCTTCTAAAAAATGAGAGGAAACAGGGTGGCTTTTAATTTTATCGGTTGTAGCAACAGGAAAGGCAAAGTGCAAATCGGGATGCGATAAATGATTGAATTTTAGGTTGCAGGATTCATTTCCGTTTGTGTTTTCGCCATTTGTATTTTTACATAAAACATACCGAGCATAGGCAATAGCCATAGACAAAGTGCCACAACCTTCGGGGCCAACAAACAACTGGGCATGTGGAATACGGCGATTATCGACACTTTGCGTTAAATGGGTCTTTATATGCGGTAAACCTAAAATTTCTTGAAAAAGCATACGCAAATATAGGTTATAATACCAATAAATAAAATACGCTTATACATTGTGTTTTGGAATAAAAGCAGATGTTAACATAAAAAATACCATTACCTTTGCGACAATAAAAATACTATGGAAGCTAAAACACCCAAACAATCTAAAACAACCTTAACCGATATGGTTTTGCCAGGAGAAACCAATCCTTTGAACAATTTATTTGGAGGCGAGCTTTTGGCACGTATGGATCGTGCTGCCAGTATTGCTGCCCGTCGTCATAGCCGTCGCATTGTTGTAACGGCATCGGTTAACCATGTGGCTTTTAACAGAGCCGTTCCGTTGGGTAGCGTTGTAACGGTAGAAGCCAAGGTGTCCCGTGCTTTTAAAACATCGGTTGAAGTGTACATTGATGTTTGGATTGAAGACCGTGAATCGGGACAAAAAACAAAAGCCAATGAGGGTATTTACACTTTTGTTGCCGTAGATGAAACAGGCCGACCGGTAGCTGTACCCGAACTTATTCCGGAGACCGAGCTTGAAAAGGAGCGTTTTGCCGCCGCTTTACGCCGTAAACAATTAAGTTTAATACTGGCAGGTAAACTAAAACCAACCGAAGCTACCGAGCTTAAAGCCATTTTTGTCTAATTGTACTAATGGTTCAATGATGGATTTTTGTAATCGATTTAGTAAAGTTTATATCAAGTTGTTAACTAAGTAATAAAAACAGGACTTAATAAAAAAAATGAAAATCCTTCATCTCGACAGCAACCACGAATTAATGCTTAGGCAGTTAAGCGCGTTGGGCTTTATTAATCACGAAGATTATACCTCGACAAAAGCCCAAATAGAAGAAAAAATAAAAGACTACGACGGTATTATTATTCGTAGTCGTTTTACTATTGATAGGCCATTTCTCGATGCCGCTGTACAATTAAAATTTATTGGTCGTGTGGGTGCAGGTTTGGAAAATATCGATTACGATTATGCCAAAGGTAAAGGCATAACCCTTATTTCGGCACCGGAAGGAAACCGTAATGCTGTTGGAGAGCAAGCTTTGGGCATGATTTTATCGTTATTTAACAAACTTAACAAAGCCGACAAAGAAGTACGTAACGGTCAATGGTTTCGCGAAGAAAATAGAGGTGCCGAGCTTGACGGAAAAACAGTAGGTTTAATAGGTTACGGCAACATGGGCAAGGCCTTTGCTAAAAAACTACGTGGTTTTGATGTGGAGGTGCTATGTTACGATATTAAAGACAATGTAGGCGATAAAAATGCTGTACAGGTTTCGTTAAACGAACTACAGCAAAAAACAGATGTACTTAGTTTGCATACACCACAAACACCATTAACCATAAATATGGTAAACAACGATTTTATACAGGCTTTTAAAAAGCCATTTTGGTTAATTAACACAGCACGGGGTAAAAGTGTGGTAACCAAAGATTTGGTAGGAGCACTACAATCCGGTAAAATTTTGGGTGCAGGATTGGATGTGTTGGAGTATGAAAAAGCCTCGTTCGAGTCTTTATTTACAGCCAATATGCCAGAAGCTTTTCAGTATTTAATAAAAGCCGAAAATGTATTGCTTACACCGCATATTGCAGGTTGGACCATAGAAAGCAAAGAAAAGCTTGCCCAAACTATAGTGAATAAAATAAAAGCTGAATTTTGTTAGAGTCTGTTTAAATTTAAACAGGCTCTTAATTTTAATATGAATATAATTAGCAGATAAAATTACTTATAGCCAAAATGTACATATACAACATAACCTCTAACATAGACGAAAGTATCCATGATCAATTGTTAACTTGGATTAAAAACCACATTCCCCAAGTATTGGCTACCGGAGCTTTTAAAAAAGCCACATTAATTCGTGTTTTAGTTGAAGAAGAAATGGGCGGTAAAACCTATTCCGTACAATATAAAGCACGTTCGCGTGAAGCTTTAGATGTTTTTTTTAAGGAACACGACCAAAAACTAAAACAAGAGGTTTTTAAGGCATTTGGAGATAAAGTCCTGTCTTTTTGTACCGAATTACAAATTGTTGACGAGTATTCCGTAACATTTAAATAATTAGTCTATTGGGAAAACATTTAGATAAACACGAGGTAAAAGCCAAAAAACATTTGGGGCAACATTTTTTAAAGGATGAAACTGTGGCTCTCAAAATTGCCGATACCCTTACCTTAAATGGTTATAATACTGTTTTGGAAATTGGTCCCGGTATGGGTGTGCTTACCAAATACTTGTTAAAAAAAGATATTACAACCTATGTTATAGAAATCGATACCGAATCGGTTATCTATTTGCAGAACAATTATTTAAACCTTGCTTCCCGAATTATTGAAAAAGATTTTTTAAAATTCGATTTAAACCAAGTATTCAATGGTGGGCCTTTTGCTATAATTGGTAATTTTCCTTATAATATTTCTTCTCAAATTGTATTTAAAACTTTGGAAATGCGCACTCAGATTCCAGAGTTTTCGGGAATGTTTCAAAAAGAAGTTGCTCAGCGTATTTGTGCAAGGGAGGGCAATAAGACTTATGGTATTTTATCGGTGCTAACACAGGCGTTCTACAATGCCGAATATTTATTTACAGTACCGCCTAATGTGTTTAATCCGCCTCCAAAAGTCGATTCGGGTGTATTGCGATTAACTCGAAAAGACAATTTTAGCTTATCCTGCAATGAAATTCTATTTTTTAAAGTAGTAAAAACAGCTTTTCAACAACGGCGAAAAACGCTTCGAAATAGTTTAAAATCTTTTGGTTTAAGCGATAATTTGCGTGAAGAACCTATTTTTAATTTACGTCCCGAACAGTTAAGCGTGGAACAATTTATTAGTTTAACACGGCAAATAGAAGCTGATGTTTAATTAAGTCTGGCATGGTGCATGACAAAATCACAAATTATTTTGATGCATTGATAGCTAACAAACCAATAAAAGGAGTTTTTGTCGTGTACTAAAGTCTAAAAGTTAAAATTCTTGATTCTTGGCTACTGGTTCAATTTTTTCATTTTTAACTTTTCACTTTCAACTCAAATCATCTATTAAAAAAATCTTAAAACAAAGTTAAAAGTACTCCTTTTGTTACCCCTTTTTCTACTCCTATGGTTTGTATAATTGTAAAAATTTAAAAACAACTAAATCAAAATTTATCAAATTAAATTAACTATGAAAAACAAACTATTAACATTGCTGCTAAGCTTTTGTTTTTTCTCTTTTCAGCTTTATGCACAGCAAAAAATTTCTGGAAAGGTAACTGACGAAAGCGGTCTGCCTCTACCCGGTGTTAGTGTTGTGGAAAACGGAACAACCAATGGTGTAGCAACGGATTTTGATGGTATTTATGCCATAACGGTAGCCTCGACAAACTCAAAAATACAATTTTCGTATGTGGGCATGGAAAGCCAAACAATTTCGGTTAATGGACGTTCGCAAATTGATATTATAATGAAGTCGGACCAAATTGGTCTGGATGAAGTGGTACTGATTGGTTATGGTGAAATGAAAAAATCTGATTTAACAGGTGCCGTAGCAAAAATAAAAACCGAAGATGTCGAGCAACGTATTGTATCCTCGCCCGAACAATTGCTACAAGGTGCAACGCCGGGTGTACAGGTTACAACTATGGGTGGTGCTCCGGGAAGTGATGTAAGTGTAACGGTACGGGGCGGTAATTCGCTAAACAGTTCCAACAGACCTTTGTATGTTGTCGATGGTTTTGAAATGAACTCGGCATCGTCATTTTATAGTGGTGGTAGCCAAGATGCTCCCGCACCGAGCCCACTATCTATGATTAACCCTAACGATATCGAATCGATTAGTGTTTTAAAAGATGCTTCGGCAACTGCTATTTACGGTGCCAGAGGAGCCAATGGTGTTATTATTATAACAACCAAAAAGGGTAAAGTGGGCAAAGCTACTATTCAACTTAACATGTCTTCTTCTTTTTCGGCTTTAACGAAAAAAATAGATGTGTTAGATTCCAAACAATGGGCGCAGCTGTACGATGAAGCAGCTATAAATAGTGGAAATGACCCTATTTATGGTACATTGGGAGACCCTTCAACATATAATATTTACGATAAAAATATAAACTGGCAGGACGAAATGTACCGCTTTGCTTTAGGGCAGGATATTAGCCTTTCTGTACGGGGAGGTAAAGAAGGTATTAAATATTCCTTTTCTGGAAATTATAACGATGCCGAGGGTACTGTAATAAAATCCGATCAACGGCGTATTTCGCTCCGTTCGAATGTTGAAGCCAAGGCCAACGATTTTCTAAATATTGGTTTAGATAGTTATTTTAGTAATACCATGAGCAATATAGTGCCATATTCCAACAGAGGCACAAATGGATTTTACTCCCCGATTATGCAGGCTGTACAATTTAAGGCTTTTGATAATGATTGGCTGGACGAATACAATAACATAAGTCTTGATGATATTATATTAGATGGCGAACAAGCCGAATTTAATCCTATTATCCAAATAGAGGATACTACCGACGAGCTGCGTACCAACTTTGCTCAAGCTAACTTATATGCTACCATAGAGTTAACAAAATGGCTTAAATTTAAAACCAATTTTGGATTTAATTATTCCAATGGCTTGCGTAATACATTTTGGGGAAATCTTACATCCAGAGGACAATCGAGAGGGCCTGAAGATCCGGGTGTTGCCATAGCAAGGACAGAAATAAGCAATTTCGATTATGTTAACGAAAATACATTATCTTTCGATAAAACATTTAACGATGTACATAAACTATCCGGTGTTATTGGTGGATCTGCACATAAATGGATAAGAAAATACTTTAGAACGGATGCTTCCGGTTTTGAAATATCGGCTTTAGGTTACGAAAGCTTTGTTGGGGCAGATACTAACGAAGTACCGGTGTCCAGCCATACCGAATGGGGCTTGGCCTCAGCTTTTGGACGTATCAATTATGCTTTTGACGATAGATATTTATTAACCTTTACTGGCCGTTACGATGGTTCTTCACGCTTTGCAAAAGGTAATAAATGGGCCTTTTTCCCTTCGGCAGCATTTGCTTGGAAAATCAATAACGAACAGTTTATGCAAAATGCAGCGAATATATCTGAGCTTAAATTGCGTTTAAGCTATGGTGCCAGTGGTAACCAAGCTATAGATGTACTATCAACCGTTCCAAGATTAAATAGTGGCGCACGTTACCCGATAAACAGCTCATTTATACCGGGTGTAAGTTCTTCAACTTATATTTACAATAACAATTTAAAATGGGAAACCACCTATCAGGCCAATATAGGTGTAGATTTAGGATTATTTAATAACCGTTTGTACCTAACGGCCGATGTATATCAGAAAAACACCGAAGACTTACTTTTAGATAAAGTATTTCCTATATCCAGTGGGTTTTCTGAAACAACTGTAAATGCAGGTGAAATAGAGAATAAAGGTTGGGAATTTTCAATTAATGGTGATATTATCAAGAATGAAAACGCAAAATGGAATGTTGGCATTTCATTGTCTCAAAACCGCTCGAAAGTAAAAGGGCTTGATGGAGAAGAGTCGATGATAGGAACGGAAATTTCTGGTTTGGCAGGTTCACCAAATATATCGTATTTAGGTAGAACAGTAGGGCTTTTTTATGGTTATAAAACCAATGGTATTTACCAAACCGAAGCCGATGTTATCGATGCACCAACAAAAGATGGTTCGGCACCGGTACCCGGTACTTTTGTTTATGTCGATCAGGCTACCGAAACAGTTGCTGCCGATGGAACGGTAACTTATGCACAAGATGGTGTAATAAACGAACAGGATAAAGTCGTTATAGGAAACCCCGAACCAGATTTAATATATGGTATTACTTCTTCGTTTGATTATAAGGGCTTTTCTATTGGTTTTGTAATAAACGGTATGTTGGGCAACGATGTTATGAACTTAAATAATGCCGTTTGGGAAGGCATGAATATTTGGGAAGGCCGTTATAACCAAACCACTAATGCCTATAATAACCGATGGGTAGAAGGCAGTACCAATGCCACTTACCCAAAACCAACACTTCAACGTATAGATCAGGAATATTTAGATCGTTATATAGAAGACGGTTCGTTTTTAAGACTACAAAATATTTCCATAGCCTATACTTGGCGACCAAAAAACATAAAAGGAATTCAGTTTATTAAGCCTTATATATCGGCCTCAAATTTATTTGTTATTAGTAGTTATTCGGGGTACGACCCCGAAATACGGGGTCTTAGTTCGGCGTTATCACCAGGTGTCGATTTAGGATCCTATCCTTTGCCTAGAACCATTAAGTTGGGGCTTAACATAACATTAAAATAAAAAATTACAAGAAAATGAAAAAAATACTTTCCATATTAGCAATATTTGGTGTGCTTTCCTCCTGTAGCAATCTTTTGGAAGAAGAATCCTTTTCGGAATTAACTGTTGATTCATTTTTAAACAATTATACCGAAGCAAACCAAGCGGTTATCGGGGTGTATTCAGCATTAACGGCCCGATATTACTATAAACAAGGCTTTTTGCTTGTTGCAGGATATCCGGGTGATGATAGTTACCACCACGTAGCTACTTTTGCAACACCGTTTTACAATGGCTCTTTAAATTCCAATAATGAATATATTGAAAATTTATGGGCTCAAGTATTCGTGTTACACGGTAAAGCCAATTTTGCTGTTTCTGCATTAGAAGGAACAGATAGAATAACCGACGAAGAAAGACAACTGTTATTGGCAAGAGTAAGATTTGTTAGAGCTTTAAATTTATACAATGCCGTAAGGTTATGGGGCGATATTCCTTTAGTTAGAGAATACGATGTTAACGATGAAAACTTGTATCCGGCACGTTCGCCCAAAGCCGAGGTTTATACTTTTATAGAAGAAGATTTAATGTTTGCAGCAAACAACTTGCCAACAGTAGAAACCGATTATGGTTATCCAACAGAGGGTGCCGCATTGGGATTATTGGCAAAAGTACACATGTCTCAGGAAGAATGGATTGAAGCCGATAGTGTATTGGACGATTTTTTTAATATAAGTACCTATTCCTTATTGCCCAATTACAGCGATGTTTTCAATATTAACAATGAAAACATAAATAATTCGGAAGAAATTTTTGCCATTCAGTTTGCAAACGATGATCAAGAAATCGATTTTTCGGCAAAGGGAAGTATGATGGCCGATTTTTTCCTTCCCAACAATATCGCCCCTCTTTATGTTAACTTAAAGACCAGAGGACAAATGATAGTGCAACATGCCAGTTACGACCGTTATACCACCGGCGATTATGTTACCGATACCCGTAACGAAATATTCTTAACATCGTATCCCAATATAAATAACCCGAATGCTACGGTAAGAAGGTATCCGGAGCATGCTAATGTTGCTACCTTTGGGCCGGGATGTAGAAAGTATCAAGATCCGGGCAATAGCGACGACAGGAATTTTGGCAATAACCTGTATATTTTACGTTACGCCGATATTTTATTGATGAAGGCCGAAGTTGAAAACGAATTGAACGGGCCTACAACAATTGCCTATAATGCTTTTAACGAGGTACGTAGCCGATCGAACGCAACATTATTGTCGGGTATAACCGATAAAGATGAATTTAGAGACGCTATTTCCAACGAAAGAGGTATCGAGTTTTTTGGTGAATTTCAGCGTTGGTTCGATTTAACCCGTATGAAAAAACCAAATGGCGATTCGTACTATAAATTTATAAAAGAAGACGTTGCAGCCAATCCTAAATGGAATTCGGCAAGACCTCACCATAATTGGGCAGTTGGGTATTTCTCGAAATACGAGTTAATGCCTATTCCGGGTTCGGAAATTAGAAATAACCCCAATATTAATGTAGAAAATCAAAATCAGGGATATTAATTTGTTAAGGTTGATTCAAGTTTTAGCGGTAAGCCAATCTTTTAAGGTTGGCATGCCGTTAAACATGTAACAGATTATTTCCGTATAAATAATGTTTAAATAGTATCCTGTAAGTAAATTACCATGATTTTTAAATTTTATGCCTCATTTTTAATCGTATTGTTTGTAAGTTGTAAAAATACATCCAACAAACCGCCTAAATCCGATAAAGAATTAAATTTTAATGCATTAATCCAAAAAACTAAAAAATATAGTGTTTTGGGGCACGACGATTATTACGTATGGGGTGCATCCATGGTCGAAGCCAATGGTATTTATCACCTATATTATTCGCGATGGCCAAAAGAAAAAGCCTTTAAAGGTTGGCTGCCGGACTCCGAAATTGCTTATGCAACGGCCACTTCGCCATTGGGACCTTACACCTATAAGAAAACTATTTTAACAGGTTTTGGTAAAGGCTTTTGGAATGAAGAAGCAGCCCATAACCCACATATAAAAAGGTTTAACAACAAGTATTATTTATATTTTATATCCCATCATGTAAAAGATTACGGTTTAACACCGACACGGAAAAATATTACTTACGGACAGCGCATTGGTGTTGCTGTAGCCGCCTCGCCCGAAGGTCCTTGGAAAGTAAGTGATGCTCCGTTAATAGATTACCAAGAAGGAAAAGCGGCTCACGGCTACATGGTAAACCCCAGTGTTTGCCAAAAGCCCGATGGCAGCTATTTAATGATTTTTAAATCACGGCCGGAAGGTTCTGAAAAAACAGATCATTTTACGGCCATTCAATGTTTGGCAACGGCACCAACTCCGGAAGGTCCGTTTACCATAAACGAAAATGCCGTTTTAACCGAAGCTACTGCCGAAGACCCTTATATGTGGTACCAAAACGGTAAATACTACGCTATTGCCGACGACCAATATGGCGACTATTTAAAAGAAGATAGAGGTTTGGTGCTTTTTCAATCGGCCGATGGTGTTAATTGGGACTTGGCGAAAAATCCTTTGGTATCGTACCCCGAAATCAATTGGGTCGATGGTACGACCACTAAGTTAAAACATTTGGAACGTCCGCAAATTTGGTTCGATAAAAACGGTAATCCTGCAGTATTGTTCTGTGCGGCCATGCTGTTGGACAACGATTTAAGTTTTAATGTCCATATTCCATTAAAAGAATTTAATTGATTAAAAAGAAAACATAACAAAAATCCCTTAGAACTAATAAATAAGCTGTTATGTTATTAAGCCTGGTAGGTTTCAAAACCTATCAGGTTTTAAACTGAGTATATTCATCTTCATTGTAAGTGAAGTTAAAGGTATAAAATGTAGGTTTACTAATTTAGAAATAAGAAATATGAACCAAATAAGAAATAAACTAACACAGGTAATGTTGTGCTGCTTTATAACAGGTATAACATTTTCGCAAACATTTACTTCCATAGAAGAAGAAAAAAAATCAGAGTTCAGTTATATGGCCAATGCCGTAGAGCAATTGGGTTTTAAGGATGCTCCAGAGGCTATGTCCGTTACCAATGGTGGTACATTTTCATCGTCGTTTATGGCAGTTGAGTTTTTGTATGGTAACAATCTGCAATTGGTTAAAGAACGCGTGGTACTGTTAAAAAGCGGTTACCTTCCCATTATAGAATTCAACTTTAACGATAACGGAATCAATTATGCTTTAGAAGCATTTTCTGCTCCCTTGAATATGAACCCCCAAAACAATCTTGTTACTTATGTTAAATGGACGGTTACCAATAATTCCAATCAGCAAAAAACGGCCAAATTGGGTTTCAGAATAAAACAGCTTTTAAATGCTCCCAAAAACAAAACATTTATCAAACATAACATGTATTGCACGCCTTGGTACCAAAATAAATATATGGATTACGAGGATTATAAAGCAAATTTACAATTGTATGATTACAATAGCGGCATGGCTCGTTTAAGCAATCATTTTGTAGTTCAATACCCTACCGGTTTTTCTGCTCAAGGCGATAATATCCAAGGTACAGCCATAAGTTTAAAACCAAACGAAAGCCATGAGTTTATCTTTAAAATGCCGTATGTACCAACTACTACAAAGCACAATACAGTAATAGAAACCATTAAAACCAACCGTTACAACACCGTAAAAGGAAAAATCATAGCCTTTTGGAATACCGAAATGGAGGCTTTAAATGTGTTTTCGTTCCCCGAAAAAAAGGTTATGGATGCTTACAAAGCATCGTATGCCTATTTGCTTACGGCACGGGATATTTTGGAAGATGGCGAAGGATTTATCCAAAAATGTAACGAATTTCAATACGATTATTTTTATGTGAGGGACAATGCCTATTTTGCCCGTGTTTACGATATGTTGGGACTCCATAAGGAAAGCAGAGTGGTTATCGAGCCCTATTTTATAAAAGATATTGAAGGCAACGATATCCATTTTAGGCAGCGTACAGGTATTTATAATAAATTTTGCCACGATTATTGGGGGCAGGTACTTTGGGCTCTGGGGTCATATTATAGGCAGAATAAAGACACGGATTTACTTAAAAGGGCTTACAAATTACTGGACAACCATATTCTCGATTTTAAAAACCAAGTAGCTTTGGACGATAGAGGTCTGTGGCCCAAAACATGGCCTTATGACAACGAACATATTGACGGACATTACACAGGACACAGTTTTTGGGTTATTTTGGGTCTTCGCTACGCAGTTTATATGGCAAATGCCATGGAAGATACCAAAAAGGTTGAAGAATGGACAAAACTGTACAACGATTACTCCGAAAACTTTAAAAAAGAGCTTAAAACCCTAACCGATAAATCTGGCGGTTATATTCCGCCCGGAATGGATAAGGTCGAAGACGGTTACGATTGGGCTAATGCTTCGGCGGGACTTTATCCGTTCGAGGCCATCGACAAAACCAATCCTGCAGTTGCAACTACCCTAAAAACCGTACGTACTTACAACTATATGGAAGGTGTTGCCACATATAGTGGTTGTAATGCCTATGTAGCAAAAGATTCTATTTTAAATAATAAAGAGCTACCATTTCGGGGTATTCACCATTACGAAACCTTTTATGTTACCAACGGTAATTTAGTAATGGGCAACCAAAAGGAAGTTGTTGAAGATTTATATGCCGTATTGGCACACACTACAAGTACACATGCCGGTTTCGAGTGGCGGGCAACACCTTGGGTAAATCGCGATTCGGAGCATAACAGGCAACCACATGGATGGATGTCTGCCCGTTATATCGAATTGTTGCGCAATATGTTGGTGCGTGAAGAGGGCAACGATATCCATTTACTATCGGCTATTTCGCCCGAGTGGATTCAAGAAGGAAAAAATATTAAGGTAAACCAAGCACCAACTTATTTTGGTAATATATCCTATTCGCTTAAAAGTGAAAAGAAAGCCTTTAATGTCGATTTTAATTTCAATTGGAACAACGATAAAGTCGATAACGTATATTTCCATATTCCTTGGTTCTTAAATGTAAAAGCCATTTATGTTGATGGTAAATCGGTTAAGGTTTCAAAAGTTATTATATTGCCAAAACAGGCCAAACATATAAAGGTTGTCTGGAACGATAGGGAAGCTTCGCAACTCAATTTTAACAAGGCTGTCGATATTTTTCTAAATAAATTCTACAACAAACCGGCAAATGCCAATTATGCACACCTGTTCCCTACTTTGGTAGCACCCGGTTTTGAAATAAACAACAAAGAAAAAACAGTAAAACTATTCAGTTTAGACAATTATGGGACGGTTTATTACACCACTAATGGCAGTACGCCAAATAAAAATTCCAAGCTATATAAATTACCTATAAAAACAGATACCATTAAGGTGATAAAAGCCGTTACGGTAAGTAAAGATGGAAAAACAAGCGATGTGAAAATTATTAATATTGATAATTAATATGATAAAAAATTTTTTTTACGCCATTGTATTTTTAATGGGTTTTCATGTTTTTGGACAGAACACTGAGCATAAAAAACCAAATATCATTATTATTTTTACCGACGACCAAGGCTATGGCGATTTAAGTTGTTATGGTGCTACCGATTTAAGCACGCCAAACATTGACAATTTGGCAAATCAAGGCATACGGTTTGAACAATTTTATGTGCCAGCATCGGTCTGTACACCATCTCGAGCATCTATTTTAACAGGAAAATATCCTAAAAAGGTGGGACTTCATAAAGAAGTTATTTATCCATACTCCAAAACGGGGCTGGCTCCAGAGGAAACCACTATTGCCGAAGCCCTAAAAACCCAAGGTTACGCAACAGCCTGTATTGGTAAATGGCATTTGGGACACGAAAAACAATTTATGCCCAATAACCAAGGTTTCGATTATTTTTACGGCGTGCCGTACTCCAACGATATGGATAGGTATTTCTACGAAAAAAACCAATACCAATCTCCGCCTTTACCGGTATATTTAAATGAAGAGCTTGTTAGTGAGGGACCCAATCAAGACTTTTTAACAAAAATGTGGACCGATGCTACGGTCAATTATATTGATAAAAACAGTCAGGCTCCCTTCTTTATTTATCTGGCACATAACATGCCCCACGATCCTTGGCATGCTTCCGATAAGTTTAAGGGTTCCAGCCAAAGAGGATTATATGGCGATGTTATACAGGAATTGGATTGGAGTGTGGGTGAAATCGTTAAAAAATTAGAAGCCGAAAATATTTTAGAGAATACCATTATTGTCTTTACATCCGATAACGGTCCGGCAACCCGATTTAAAAATGGCGGTAAGGCAAAGCCTTTAAGGGGCGGTAAGGCCTCCACTTGGGAAGGTGGTATGCGGGTTCCGGGCATTATTAGCTGGCCGGCAAAAATACCTAAAGGTATCGTAACCAAAACACCTGTTTCGACTTTGGATTTGTTTCCTACGTTAATTGAAATGACAGGAGGCAAAATACCCAACAAATCGGCAATAGATGGTAGGGACATTAGTAAATTATTATGGTATCCCGATAAAACTTTCAAAAAGAAATTCGAATTGTTATATTACGGTCGCAATGGCGATTTGGAGGCTTTTACCAATGGAGAATGGAAATTGCACATTAAAAAAAGACTGGGTTGGAAAAAAAGCGATGGCGAATTTCCCATTAGTCTTTATAATTTAAAAGATGATATCGCAGAAACACATAATCTAGCCTTAAAAAACCCGAAACAGGTTGAAAAACTTAAAAAGAAAATGACATGTCTGGATGGTAAAATAACACCTAACCCAAACTAACTAAAATAAACTATGAAGGCCTATAATGGGCATTTGGTAGGTAATGGCCAATACCAACAGATATAACTAATTTTTTTAAAACGACTTGTTACAAAATTTAAATAGATGAAACCCTCATTGAGGGATTTAGCAAAGCCAAGGTAAAGGCCTCCGCAAAAGGTCATGAATAAAAACAACGGACAGTAAGCTTTCGGTTTTTTTGCTGTATTATTTAAAAAAACTCAAAATCAAATGTTTAACTTAAATTTATTCGTGTGAAACTAACTTCAACAACAAAACCCCACACTTTAAAGCTATTAAGTATAATGGTTGTGTTAAGTGTACTATTTGGTTGTAAAACCAATAAAGAAGAAATCCAAAAAGTAAAAACCCCCAATATTATTTATGTATTGGCCGACGATTTGGGCTTGGGCGATTTAAGCTGTTTTAATCCGGAGTCGAAAATAAAAACACCACATTTAGATAAAATGGCTTCCGAAGGTATGATGTTTACCGATGCGCATACCTCATCTTCGGTATGTACGCCAACCCGTTACGGATTGCTTACAGGGCGCTACAATTGGCGTTCTACATTAAAACGAGGTGTTGTTTTTGGCGAATCGCCGGCACTTTTAAATCCCGAAAGGGAAACGGTTGCCGATTTATTAAAAAAAGCAGGATACAGCACGGCATTTATAGGTAAATGGCATTTGGGATGGGACTGGGCAAAACACGAAAATGGTAATATAGACTTTACCAAACCTGTTAAAAACTCACCTAATGTAAACGGCTTCGATTATGCCTATGGGCATTGTGGTTCGTTGGATATGCCTCCTTATGTTTATGTTGAAAACGATATGCCAACAGCGGTTCCGGTAGATAGTACCGAAAACACCGATTATCAAGGCATGTGGCGAAAAGGCTTAACGGCTCCCGACTTTGTACATGAAAAGGTAACTCCTCATTTTTTTGAAAAATCCATAGATTATATTACAAAAGCAAGCAAGGAAGATAAACCATTTTTTCTGTATTTGCCTTTACCGGCACCACACACGCCCATATTGCCTACTTCGGAATGGCAGGGTAAAAGTGGTTTAAACCCTTATGCCGATTTTGTGCTGTTGGTCGATTATTATATGGGGCAATTGGAAAAAGCCATAACAGAACTGGGCATAGACGATAATACCCTAATCGTATTTACAAGCGATAACGGATGCTCTCCAAGAGCCGATTTTCAGGAACTGGAGAAAAAAGGCCACTACCCAAGCCATATTTACCGCGGTATGAAAGCCGATATTTTTGAGGGCGGACACCGTGTACCGTTTATTGTAAAATGGCCCAATGCCGTAAAAGCGGGAACAACCTGCAAAACAACCATTTGTTTAAACGATTTTTTTGCTACATGTGCAGCCATTACGCAAACATCTTACGGCGAAAATACTGCAGAGGATAGTTTTTCAATACTACCTTTGTTAAAAAATCCCGAAACAACCAATTATACACGTGAGGCAACTGTGCACCACTCCATAAACGGTAGTTTTGCCATTCGTAAGGGCGATTGGAAATTTATTTTATGTCCCGATTCTGGTGGATGGAGCTATCCACATCCTAAAAAAGATAGTATTGTCGAACCTAAATTCCAACTGTACAATCTTAAAGACGACCCTAAAGAATCGGTTAATTTATACGGACAAAAACCAAATGTTGAAAACGAGTTAAAAACACTTCTTACCCAATATATAAACAACGGAAGAAGCACGCCGGGCGCAAAACAAAAAAATGATGGCGACCCACGGTGGGACGAATTAAAGTGGATGGATATGTAACGGTTTAAGTTAGAAGTGAAAAACTAAAAGTGGAAAGTGAAAATTAAATCAGGAACTAGGGTTTTTAGACTTTAAAAAAGAGAGAAAAGAAGTAGATTAGGATATGTCATGTTGAGCTTGCCGAAACATCTTTTTTTAAATTAGAAGTGAAAAATGAAAATAGAACCAGAGGCCAAAAACCAAGATTTTTAGTATTTCCTACTTTCGGCTTTTGGCTTTAAAACTTAACAGAATATGCTTATACAACATAAAATATATTGCTTACTCGTTTTTTTTCTGTTTACTACCCACTTATCTGTGGGGCAGACTTTAAACAAAACACAAGAACAGATCCGGTTGGATAAAAAAATGAAATGGTGGAAAGATGCTCGTTTTGGCATGTTTATTCATTGGGGTGTAGGTGCAACCTTTGGAGGCGAATATAAGGGTGTCGATTATGGTAAAGAAATGGGCGACGCTAGTTGCGAATGGCTTTATTTAACATCAAACATTTTAAAAAGTGATTACGAAAAGGCTGCTTTAAAATTCAATCCAACAGCGTTTAATGTTGAAAACTGGGTAAAAACGGCTAAAGCTGCCGGAATGAAATATATGGTTTTAACTGCTAAGCACCATGATGGCTTTGCTATGTTTGGCACAAAAACCAATAAATGGAACGTTGTCGAGGCTTCATCTTATAAAAAAGATATTGTAAAACAATTTATAGACGAGTGCCATAAACAGGATATGCGTGTCGGCATTTATTATTCGCATGAAAAGGATTGGGTAAACAGCAAGCGAATACGCCATAATACAAACGCCATAACCAATAATTATTCAGAACTTGTTAAGAAGCAACTCACCGAAATACTTACCAACTACGGAACCATAGATTTATTTTGGTTCGATATGGGCGTTAACCACCATAAAGCATTTAATACCATGTGCTATAATTTGGTTAAAAAGTATCAGCCCAATTGTATTATAAACAGTCGGCTTGGCAATAATTTGGGCGATTATTCCATTTTGGACGATAGGGAAATTGCATCGCCGGGCAACCAAGGCTATGTCGAGTCGATTATGACTATGCGCTTAAATTGGGGCTACGACAATAATGATAGAAACTGGAAATCATCAAAAGATATTATTGCCATGCTATCGAAAACAGCCTGTAGAAATTCCAATTTCCTGTTAAATGTCGGTCCACAACCCAATGGTTCGCTTACACCAGAGGAATTAGTTAGGTTAGAAGCTGTTTCCAAATGGATGACACTTAATTCGGAATCAATTTACGGCACAGATGGCTCACCGTTTTCCAACGAATACAGATGGGGTTCCATAACCTCAAAAAACAACAAGCTGTATTTACATTTGTTCCATTGGAACGGCACATCCAAAATAAAACTGAGCGGTATAGCCAACACCATAATTTCGGCCTCAATATTAAGCAATGGCGAAGTATTGGCATTCAATCAAAATGACGAAATTACAATAAACCTGCCATCTAATAAACTTACGGAAACCGTTCCCGTAATAGTTCTTGAACTGGACGGCACTTTAAAAGTCGATATGGACAAAGCCCCCGTTTGGCAACCGGAAAAAATACACCACGTTACCCGAAAATCAATTAAAGGAATAGTTAAAAATATTGAAAACACTACGTTCACCATATTTAACGATACCAAAAACATAACCTTTAAGCTGAACGAAACAGTTGAATATAGAATAATTAAAGGCGAAGACATTCACTTAACACAAGGGTTTAATTTAAAAGAAGGTGAAGAATACGAAATTATCTATTCGCCTTTTGAAATACCACGTGTTGAAATGGTTATCTTAAAAATGAAAGATTAAAAAGGCAATTAGGTCTCTGGGTTTTTCTCCCTAATCCGTTTATAAATCTTAAACCCAAGCATAATCAATATACCCAAAACCAAAATACCAACAATACCCCAAACCCAGTTGATGGCATTTTTTAAAACTACCAAAAATACCACGGCAAACAGGATAAACGTGGCACCTTCGTTCCAAATACGCATAAAACCCGATGTTTTTTTTACCATATCGTTTTGCAATTGCTTAAAATACTGATGTGTTTTTAAATGGTAGATATACAGTAAAAACACAAAGGTTAGTTTTACGTGCATCCAAGGCTGTTGCAAAAGATTATGATTTAAAATAAGCAGCCAAACTGCAAAAAGGCTAGCTAATATGGCCGATGGCCAAGTAATAATGTACCACAAACGTTTGGCCATTAATTTAAGCTGTTTACCCAAAATTTCCTTTTCGGGCGATGGTTTATGGAATGCTTCTATTTGATATACAAATAACCGAGGAATATAGAATAGCCCGGCAAACCATGTAATAACAAAAATAAGATGAAAGGATTTTATATAACCGTAATATTCCATAATCAAAAAAGTTTTAATGTGTTTTTAATCTCCCTGTTTAAAAAATAGGCCGTTACCAATGTAGAAAGTACATCGGCAATAGGGAAAGCCATCCAAACGCCCAATTCGCCATAAAGGTTAGGTAAAATAAAAAGCAAGGGCAAAAAGAAAATACCTTGTCTTAGCAAAGTAAGTATTAAAGCAGGTTTTGCTTTTCCAATAGCCTGAAAATATGCAGCACCTATTAATTGGAGAGCAATTATGGGCGTGGCCGCAAATACCCAACGCATAGCGGTTGGTGTTTTTTGTAAAACATCGGTATCGGTAGTGAACATTTTGGTTATGGTATCGGGAAACAGCATAAGCAGTACAAAAATAAAAGAGGCCAATATAGATGCGTATTTTATAGAAATGTTGATGGTTTGGCGTACTCTTGTATAATCTTTTGCACCGTAATTAAATCCCGCAATGGGGAGAAAACCTTGGGCAATACCCAAAACAGGAAATAGAGCAAACATAAGCATACGCCCAACAATGGCATAAGCAGTTATAGATACTTCGCCACCTAAACGGAACAATATGTTGTTTATAACCAAATATGTAACGCTTACCACCGCTTGGCGTGCCAAGGTAACAAAGCCCAAGGCACTTATTTCTTTTACAATGGATAAACGTAATTTTAAGTGGACCAAACCTATTTTTAATTCGGAATTTCTCGAAAAGAAAAACCAAACAATAAACCCAAAACTAAATAAATAAGATGCTGTTGTTGCCCAAGCGGCACCGGTCATTCCCAAATCCAATACATTTATCAGTATATAATCGAGTATTAAATTGCTTACCGAAGGAATCATCATGGCATACATGGCAAATTTAGGCTTTCCTTCGGCACGTATTACGGTGTTTCCCATCATACTAAAAGCCAAGATGGGTACACCGTATAGTACTATTTTATAGTAAATTTTGGCTGGTTCGAAAATGAGACCTTTACCGCCAAAAACGGGAATAATATCATCTACAAACCATAAACCGAAAACAACCATGCTTATAGTTAATAAAAACGTTAGGGTAATTTGGTTACCAAAGGTTTTTAATGCTTTTTCGGTGTTGTTTGCGCCCAAGGCTCTCGAAATTATAGATGCGCCGCCCACACCAATAGACATGCCCAATGCAGCAATAAAAAACGATACAGGAAGTACCACGTTTATAGCGGCTATGGCAGTTGGGCCAATCCAATGTCCAACAAAAATGGTATCGATAAGAATATTAAGCGACATAACCAATATGCCTATTGATGCAGGGACAGCTTGGCGTACAAGCAATTTGCTTACGGGTTGCGTTCCCAGATCTTCCAACACTACTTTAGCCATTACACCAATGTTTTGGTTGCTACCCAATTATTGATCCACTTCGATAATAGGGCAACCCATTCATTATCATCGTTTAAACAGGGTATAGTAGTATAATCGTTACCGCCCATTTCATGGAAAATTTCTTGGCCTTCCATGGCAATTTCTTCCAAAGTTTCCAAACAATCGCTTACAAATGCAGGTGTAACAATAGCCATATTTTTAATACCTTGTTTGGCCAAGCGTTCAATGGTGCGGTCGGTATAGGGCTGTAACCAAGGGTCGAAGCCTAACCGCGATTGAAATGATGTGGAATAGGTATCCGTTTCAAGGTTTAGCTTTTTGGCAACCAAACGGGTAACTTCCATACACTGGTGGCGGTAGCAAAACTCGTGTGCCAAACTTGCTGTTTGGCAACAACTACCATCAATTTTGCAATGCGATTTTGTAACATCACTTTTTTTAATATGCCGTTCGGGAACGCCATGGTACGAAAACAGTAAATGTTCGTAGTTTTTATGTTTTAAATAATTGGCTATAGAATTAGAAAGTACTTCGATATAGTCGGGATTGTTGTAAAATGCGGGAACCGATTCTATTTTTAACTGCGGAAAATGGACTTGCCTAAGTTTTTCGGCCAAAACCGTAATGGTTTCGGTGGTAGCCATGGCAAATTGTGGATATAGCGGAAACAATAAAACCTCACCGACACCTTTATCCGTTAACTCCTGAAGCCCTTTTTTTATGGTCATACTGCCATACCGCATGGCCAATGCTACAGGAACATCTACTTGTTGTTGTATTTTATGTTGAAGTCTTTCGGAAATAACAATTAAGGGAGACCCCTCGTCCCACCATATTTTTTTATAGGCAGCTGCCGATTGCTTGGGACGGGTTTTTAAAATAATACCTTTAACCAAAGCGGTTCTTGCCACAAGCGGGATGTCGATAACACGCTCATCCATTAAAAATTCACCAAGATACTTTTTTACATCCTTGGGTGTTGGACTATCGGGCGAACCGAGATTGACTAATAAAATTCCTTTTTTCATTTATTTTTAATTGAATAATTGTTTTGGCTACTGTTAATAAGCCCACAATCCTGAAAAATACCGCAGGAAGTACTGTTGGTTACTAAGTTTTTTCGTTCTTCAGTTTTAATAGTGCTTCAATTTGCGGACTTAAATATGCCATTTTCAATTAATTTAAGGACATGATATACTTTTTCGGTGTGGTGCCATATTTCTTTTTAAAGGCCGAAATAAAATGACTTGCCGTACTGTAGCCAACACGTAAGCCCACTTCGTTTACATTGTTTTCGCCCGATTCTAAAAGTTTTCGGGCCACTTCCATTTTATAATCGAATAGAAAACTAAAAACCGAATCGCCATAAATTTGTTTAAAACCTTCTTTAAGTTTTTTTAAACTCAGTCCTATTTCCTCCGAAAGTTCCTGTAAGGTTGGCGGTTCGGCCATTCGGGAAATAATAATGTCCTTAGCCTTGCGTATTTTTATAACATTGGTTTCATCTACCAAAAACGGGCAATGTTCTGCATTGGCATCTTCATTTCGGTTAAAATACAAACTTAGCAGTTCGTAGGCCTTACCCTTAAAATACAGGTTTTTTATGGATGTGTTTAGGTTAAAATTTATTAACTGGCTTAAAACAATGGCCATAGATGGCGATATAATACCGTCTTTATAGTATTTTTTGTCCTTGTTATCAGCGTTTAAAAAAGAAATATAATCGGCTTCTTGGGAAAACAGACCATGAAATTTTTTAATGGAAATTAAAATGGAAAGCATCCACGAATTAGGTTCTACCTCCAAATGTATAGGCAAATCGCGTTGCGGATTGTAAAGCAACAACGAGTTTTCTTCGATAATATTAAGCGAATAGCGCCCCTCGTTAAAAATAAATTTGCTTGAGCCCTTTAAACAGAAGTGAAACTGGATGTAATCACTATCTATATAACGCTCAATACTTTGCACTAAATGCTGTTCGTTTTGGTAAACCAATACCAAAAAACCATCTTCAACTTCAGTTTCGTTAAACGAACCTTTAGCGGTATTTTTTGCTTCCATAAATTTCTTTGTTAACAAAATTCTTATTTAGATTCAATCTAAACAAAAACAACGAAACACCTTTGTACAACTGCAAAAGTATGATATTTATCATGTAATAAACAAAAAAGTGTTTAAAAAACCACAAACGATATTAAAAGTTCTTTTAGCGTTATTTTTTTTCTTGCTAAGCATTTACATTTGCGTACATTTTAGGTGAAAGTATGTACAAATATAACGTTTCAAAAAGCAATTCGTTTTACGCTATAGGTTTAAGCTACAAAAAAGCCGATGCCGAGATAAGAGGCCGTTTTAGTTTGGATGAAGATGCCAAGCAAGCACTTTTAAAAGAAGCGGAAAACAACCAAATTGAAAGTTTAATAGTTACTTCTACCTGTAACCGTACAGAACTTTACGGTTTTGCGCAACACCCGTTCCAGCTTATACAACTGCTTTGCAACAATACCAAAGGCACGGTCGATGAGTTTCAAAAAGTAGCCTATGTGTATAAAAATAAAGATGCCGTTGCCCATATGTTTCGGGTAGGTTCCGGGTTGGACAGCCAGATTCTTGGTGATTTCGAAATTATAGGCCAGTTAAAAAAGAGTGCAACAACATCGAAACAGTACAGTTTGCTCAATCATTTTACCGAACGGTTGATAAATGCAGTTATACAGGCCAGTAAACGTATAAAAACCGAAACCGATATTTCGTCGGGAGCAACTTCGGTATCGTTTGCATCGGTACAATATATATTCGATAATGTAGAAGATATTTCAAACAAAAATATATTGCTTTTTGGAACCGGAAAAATAGGTCGGAACACCTGTGAAAATCTTGTAAAACACACCGAAAACAAGCATATTACCCTAATAAACCGAACTAAGGACAAAGCCGAAAAAATTGCCGGAAAATTTAATTTAACCGTTAAGGATTACGCCGATTTACAGGAAGAAATAAACCAATCGGATGTTTTAATAGTGGCTACCGGTGCAAGTCGCCCAACGGTGGACAAGCAAATTATACAAACTAAAAAACCGTTATTAATTTTGGATTTGTCCATACCAAAAAATGTGAATCCAAATGTTACGGATTTAGATAATGTAACCTTGGTACATTTGGACCATTTATCCAAAATTACCGATAAGACCTTAGCAGAGCGTAAAAAACACATTCCGCTTGCCGAGGCTATTATAGAAGATGTAAAAGCCGAATTTAACGGTTGGTTGGAAACCCGAAAATTTGCACCCACCATTAAGGCCTTAAAACTTAAACTTCAGGATTTCGCAATAAGCGAATTGGAAACCCAGCGTAAAAAAAATACCGATTTTAACGAAGTCCAGGCCGAAACCATCAGTAATAATATTATTCAAAAAATAACCAATCATTTTGCACATCATTTAAAAGATGATGATGTTTCTACCGATGAAAGTCTGGAACTTATAAAAAAAGTATTCCAGTTAGAAACCCAAACACATGTCTAAAATTATAAAAATTGGTACCCGCGATAGCGAATTGGCGCTGTGGCAGGCCAAAGTAGTACAAAATCAACTTGAAAATTTGGGCTACAAAACCGAACTTGTTCCGGTAAAATCCACCGGCGATATAGTATTGGATAAGCCCCTTTATGAACTGGGCATTACCGGTATTTTTACGCGTACACTCGATATCGCCATGCTAAACCACGACATTGATATTGCTGTGCATTCCCTAAAAGATGTACCTACCGTTTTGCCAAAAGGCATTGTACAGGTTGCTGTTTTAAAACGAGGTAACGTAAGCGATACTTTGGTTTTTAAAAACAACGAAGAATTTTTGGGTGCCAAGCATGCTGTTGTGGCAACAGGAAGTTTGCGCCGCCGTGCGCAATGGCTTAACCGTTATCCTACTCATACCATTGTAGATTTACGTGGAAACGTTAATTCCCGTTTGCAAAAATTGGAAGACAATAAAGATTGGAACGGTGCTATTTTTGCTGCTGCAGGTATTGGCCGTATCGGGATACGTCCCGACGAATCGGTTAATTTAGATTGGATGGTTCCCGCACCCGCACAAGGTGCTATTATGATTACCGCTTTGGATGAAAATGATTTTGTAAAAACGGTCTGTACCGAACTTAACCACGAAGAAACCGAAATCTGTACTGCGATAGAGCGCGAATTTTTAAATAAATTGGAAGGTGGTTGCACCGCACCAATAGGCGCATTGGCCAAAATTAAAAACGACGAGGTTAACTTTAAAGGCGTATTACTTAGTATAGATGGTACCAAACGTATTGATATAACCCGTACCGAAAAGTTGGGCAAGCACCAAAAAATAGCCGAATTTTGTGCCCATTATATTATTGAGCGTGGTGGCAAACGTTTGTTGGATAGCATAAAGCACAACGAAAAAAAAGCAAATATATATTCTACAAAATCGCTAACCGAAGGCCAACGCTTACTGCTTCATGAAAAGGTAAATGTAGAAAGCAGCGACTTTGTAAAAATAAGTATAAACCGTATCCATCCCAGATTTTTAAAAAATGAGATAAAAAATGTTATTATAACCAGTAAAAATACTGTTGAAGCCTTATTGACCAATTTTTCGGCTACCGAGCTTCAATTTAAAAATATTTATTGTGTTGGGCGGCGAACAAAGCGTTTGGTAGAAAAGAAAATAGGCCCGGTAAAACACGTTGAAAATAATGCCGAAAAGCTTGCCGATTATTTGGTTGAGTATATGGATGGCACCGAAATAACCTATTTTTGTAGTAATTTAAGATTGGATTATTTGCCCGATACGCTTCAAAAAAACAATATAAATCTCACCGAAATTGAAGCCTACCAAACAAAATATGATGGTGAAGAAGTAAGTACTTCGGCTGAGGGTGTTATGTTTTTCAGTCCATCGACTGTAGAGAGTTTTATACAAAAAAACAAACAACAGGTTATTGCGTTTTGTATAGGCGAATCGACCGCAAAAGAAGCCAAAAAGCATTTTAAAGATATTCGGGTCGCTAAAATACCAACAGTAGAAAGCGTTATAGAACTGGTGAACAAACACTATATTTAAAAATATGAAGCTAATAAGGAACCGTTCAGTTTGTTTACACTAACGAAAAATATAAACATGAGCATAAAAAACGATTTATTTTTACGAGCGTTAAAAGGAGAAACCGTAAACCGTCCGCCGGTATGGATGATGCGCCAAGCGGGGCGTTACCTTCCGGAATTTATGGCGTTACGCAAAAAATACGATTTTTTTACCCGTTGTAAAACACCCGAATTGGCCAGCGAAATAACCGTACAGCCCATACGGCGTTATGGTATGGATGCCGCCATTTTATTTAGTGATATTTTGGTTATTCCACAGGCTATGAATATAGAAGTGCAAATGAAACCCAACTTTGGTCCCTATTTGCCCAATCCTGTTCGTACAAGTAAAGATGTAGAAAACGTAATTGTTCCCGATGTAAAGGAAAGTTTGGATTATGTTTATAAGGCCATTAAAGCCACCAAAGAACTGCTTAACAACAAAGTGCCTTTAATTGGTTTTGCAGGTTCACCATGGACTATTTTATGCTATGCCGTACAGGGCGAAGGCAGTAAAACGTTCGATAAGGCAAAGGCCTTTTGCTTTACCAATCCGGTAGCTGCCCACCAATTACTTCAAAAAATAACCGATACCACGATTGCCTATTTAAAGGAAAAGGTAAAGGCTGGTTGCAACGCCGTACAAATTTTCGATTCGTGGGGTGGTATGCTTTCCCCAACCGATTACCAAGAGTTTTCGTGGCAATACATCAATCAAATTATCGAAGCATTAAAAGACGATGCTCCCGTAATTGCTTTTGCAAAAGGCTGTTGGTTCGCTTTAGATAAAATGGCACAAAGCAACGCCTCGGCATTGGGTGTCGATTGGACATGCTCACCAAAAAATGCCCGTTATTTAACGGGAGGAAACATAACTTTACAAGGTAATTTTGATCCCGCACGGTTACTTTCGCCTCCAGCCGAAATTAAAAAAATGGTGCATCAAATGATTACCGAATTTGGAAAGGATAAATATATTGTAAATTTGGGACACGGTATATTGCCCAATATTCCATTGGAAAATGCACAGGCTTTTATTGATGCTGTAAAAGAATATAAAAGTCTTTCTTAATCATTTTAAACAAAAAACTCTTTTCTTTGGAGAAGATTAAGGCCTATGCTAAAAAATATCATTTCAGGAGTTAAAGCATATTTTGGTACGTTTAGTTTAATATCGAAACTAAAACTTTGGAAATATTTTGCCATACCTATTGCCATAAGTTTGGTGTTCTCTATTCTTATTGGTGTTTTGGTTTATGGACTATCTGATAATATAGGAGGGTTTATTGCCAAAATATGGGTTTGGAATTGGGGTAAGGAAACCTTTACTGCTATAGGCAATGTTATTGGTGGTATATTAATTGTTGTTTTAGGGCTTATACTCTATAAGCACGTTGTTATGGCTTTATCGGCACCGTTTATGAGCCCTGTTTCCGAAAAAATAGAAAAGCATCTTGTAGGCGATGGCCACCAACACCGTAACACCACGTTTTCGGAACAATTGTGGCGCGGTATCCGTATAAACGTACGTAATTTAAGTATGGAACTATTGTTAACGTTTCCTATTTTAATTATAGGTTTTATTCCGATTATCGGTATTGTTTCCACCGTATTGTTGTTCTTGGTACAGGCCTATTATGCCGGTTTTGGTAATATGGACTACACGCTCGAACGTCATTTTAAATATGGTGAAAGTATTCAATTTGTTAGGAAAAACCGAGGTTTGGCCATAGGTAACGGTATTGTATTTATGCTGTTTTTGTTTATTCCGATTATGGGTGTTATTTTGGTACTTCCATTATCGGTAACAGCAGCTACAGTACGAACGGTTGAGGTTATTAAAACAAAACAGGCTTAATTATACCGATAGTTGTGTTTCATACTAAAAGCCAACCACAAACAGCACGTTTGGTTTTTGCCAACACGAATGCCAACGCTAAAAAAACCAAAAGAGCTATTTTTTGCCAACGCTCTACCGAAAAAAGATTTAAAAATTAAAATTGTGAATGACTGAAAATATCAACCAAAATCCTGAACAAATAGCTCGTGATAAAATAGACGAAATGCTGCGAGAAGCTGGATGGTTAGTTCAGTCTAAAAATAAAGTTGATTTATCCGCCAGCAAAGGGATTGCAGTACGTGAATACCAGACTGATGTCGGACCAGCAGATTATGTTCTTTTTGTGGACCGAAAACCAGTCGGAATTATAGAAGCGAAACGTGAAGACGAAGGACATAGACTTACAGTTGTTGAGGAACAATCCTCAAACTACGCTAACGCAAAACTGAAGTATCTAAATAACGACCCCTTACCTTGTGTTTATGAAAGTACAGGAACGATAACGCGTTTTACCGATTATCGAGACCCAAAACCAAGAGGAAGAAATATATTCAGTTTTCATAAACCTGAAACCATTGCTGAATGGTTGCGAAAAGATAAAAGTCTTCG
>JBKEDH010000206.1:0-4438 GCA_047975295.1 Aestuariibaculum sp. | reverse complement strand
CAAAACATGAATATTCTAATTCTCGGTTCCGGTGGAAGGGAGCATACCTTTGCTTGGAAAATTGCCCAAAGTCCAAAATGCAAACAGTTATTTGTAGCACCCGGAAATTCGGGTACGGCACAAATAGCAACCAATGTAAATATTGGAGTGACCGATTTCGATGCAATTAAGGAGCTGGTAATAAACAAAGCCATCAATATGGTAGTGGTTGGTCCCGAAGATCCACTGGTTAATGGTGTTCACGATTATTTTTTAAATGATTCGGCCCTTAAAGATATTCCCGTTATCGGTCCCCAAAAATTGGCAGCACAATTGGAAGGCAGTAAGGAATTTGCAAAAGAATTTATGTTTCGTCACAACATTCCCACAGCAGCTTATAAAAGCTTTACAAAAAGTAATGTGGACGAAGGTTATGCTTTTTTGGAAACATTAAAACCACCTTATGTGTTAAAGGCCGATGGATTGGCAGCCGGAAAAGGTGTTGTTATTTTAAATAATTTGGACGAAGCCAAAACCGAACTAAAAACTATGTTAATCGATGCCAAATTTGGAGATGCCAGTACCAAAGTGGTTGTCGAGGAATTTTTGGACGGTATCGAACTAAGTTGTTTTGTACTTACCGATGGCAAAGATTATAAAATACTGCCAACCGCAAAAGATTATAAACGGATTGGTGAGGGTGATACAGGACTAAATACAGGTGGTATGGGTGCCGTTTCTCCTGTGCCGTTTGCTACCCCCGAGTTTTTAAATAAAATTGAAGAGCGCATTGTAAAACCAACCATACAAGGGTTTAAAAAGGACAACCTGCCTTATGTGGGTTTTGTGTTTATCGGACTCATAAAAGTGGGCGACAATCCTAAAGTAATCGAATATAATGTACGTATGGGAGATCCCGAAACCGAAGTAGTGTTGCCAAGGTTAAAAAACGACTTTGTTGAGCTATTGCAGGCTATGGCAAAAGGAACCCTTAAAGATATTACGTTAAATATAGACCAACGTGCCGCAACCACTATTATGTTGGTGTCTGGCGGTTATCCCGAAGCTTACCAAAAAAATAAGGAAATTACGGGTATAGAAACAGTTAAAGATTCTGTGCTTTTCCATGCCGGAGCACAGATACAAAACGGAAAAACACTAACAAGCGGCGGACGTGTAATGGCAGTAACTTCTTATGGAAGTACCTATCGAGAAGCCATAAAAAAATCCTATCAAAATATAGAAAAGCTACATTTCGATAAGATGTATTATCGTAAGGATATCGGATTCGACCTATAGGTACGAATGCGATGTAATGCTTTTATCGTCAGGTTCGGTAACATTGTATCGTTTTAGCTGAAGCATCCAATATACCATCGCAATAATTCCTATAATAATAAAAATCCACGATAGGGTATTGGCAGCCCACCAATTTTCAAGCTCTAAAGCTCTTAAAGCATCCAATGGCGAAAACAAAACATTTACAAACAAATCCTGTATGGCATAAAAGAAATCTTTCATAGTTAGTATATTTACTCAACAAAAATACAAAAACAGTTAATGATTGCAAGTATTTTTAGCAAATCTAAATCAATAAATTTTGTTGTTGCCTTTATAATTACTCTATTGGCCTTTATTATGGCTCGGTTAAACATAGAATGGCACCAAGTAACGTTCGCTTTTGTTTTAAAGCAACTTTTTATGCTTTTTATGTGTTATTTTACAATACTAATAGCGCACTTTATCGTATTAAAAAATAAACTGGTAGAACAGAATAATTTAGATGTTCTTATTTTTAGCCTGTTCTTTTTATTGTTTGTAAATACCACTTCTAACCAGAATATATTACTTTCCAACATCTTTGTTCTTTTGGGGCTGCGACGTATTTTAAGTTTGAAATCTGTTAAAAATACCAATAGTAAGCTTTTTGATTCCGGATTTTGGATTGCCTTGGCTGTTTTGTTTTATTTTTGGTCTATTTTGTTTTTTGTACTGGTAATAATAGGCTCTGTTTTGCACAATGGCAATAATTTAAAATACTATCTGGTTCCCCTATTGGGCATTGCTTCTGTTTTTGTAATAGGAACTGCCCTATCGGTTATTTTATACGATGATTTTTTTAGTATTTTCAATATAAACCCAAAAATAAACTACGATTTTAGCTCCTATAATTCGGCACGTTATTTAATTGCCATTACCCTGTTTTTTTCTTTTGGTATTTGGGCTTCCTTGTTTTATGTCAATCATATTAAAAATCGAAAAAAAGCATCTAAAGCATCAATAAAACTTATTTTTACTACAGCTAGTATAGCATTGGTCATTATTATTATTTCACCACAAAAAGCAGGAAGTGAATTTTTGTTCTCCTTTGCTCCATTAACTATTATTATGGCCAATTATATTGCATCCATTCAGGAAAAATGGTTTAAGGAAGTGTTTTTGTGCGTATTGGTTTTATTGCCTTTTATATTGTTATTACTGTAATTTAAAGGATTTCCATTGGTTATAAATTATGGAGTTATAATTATTTAGATGTATATTTGTAGTTAAAAATAAAATAAGATGTTTACAGATAAAGCTAATAAGATTTTCCAAGATGTTATAGAAAAATACCATATAGTAAATACGGTCAATCAACCTTTTGAAAATGCCTATCCCGAAAGTAATTTAATAGCACATTTATTATATAGAAAATGTTGGATAGATACTGTGCAATGGCATTACGAAGATATTATTCGCGATCCGCAAATCGATCCGGTTGCTGCTTTAAAACTTAAAAGACAGATAGACGCTTCCAATCAGGACAGAACCGATATGGTAGAGTATATTGATAGTTATTTTTTAACCGAGTATAAAGATGTTGCCCCTAAGCAAAATGCTACTATAAATACCGAAAGTCCGGCTTGGGGTATCGATAGGTTGTCTATTCTTGCCTTAAAAATATACCATATGAACGAAGAGGCCACACGACAGGATGCCTCTGAAGAACACCGTGCGGCATGCCAAAAAAAATTGGATGTACTGTTAGAGCAGCGTATCGATTTATCGACCGCTATAGACACTTTATTAAACGATATAGCCAAAGGCGATAAGTATATGAAAGTATATAAACAAATGAAAATGTACAACGACAACGAACTGAACCCTGTTTTACGGGGAAAGAAATAGTTGTTTAACGTTATAGTTATTATATTAAACTTGTTTTAATCCAATTCAATTCAACCTTGTTCCTATTGATGGCGAACATTCGAATTGGAACGGATAATTTGAAGAAACCGAAAAAAATGTCCAATATATGGCAATTAAAACTTTTAGTATAGTCCTTATTCAAATTTTATTTGTTGCATAACGTTTTGCAAAATGCACCAAAACATATTCTAATAATTCGTCTTTCGGCCATGGGAGATGTCGCTATAATGGTTCCTGTTTTACGCACCTTGGTAAAGCAACATCCACACTTAAAGATAACCGTTTTAACACGGGCATTTTTTAAACCGCTATTTAGGGATTTAAAAAACGTTTCGGTTGTGGTAGCCGATGTAAAGGGCGCACATAAAGGTATAAACGGTCTTTATAAACTTACAAAACAGCTAAATGCAACCTATTCGTTTTGCGCCGTTGCCGATTTACACAATGTGCTACGCTCAAAAATAATTAGAACATTTATAAAAAGTAAGCATATTGCTGTTATAGATAAAGGCAGGGAAGAAAAAAAGGCCTTGACCACAGGTGAAATTTTTAAGCAATTAAAAACCACGCACCAACGCTATGCCGATGTGTTTTTCAAATTAGGATTTCCTGTCGATTTAAGCCAACCTATATTTCCAAAGCCAAAAACTATTAACACAACTTTACTGGGAAAAAAAATAGATAAATGGATTGGTATAGCTCCTTTTGCCGCCCATAGCGGAAAAATGTATCCGTTAGATTTAATGGGAAAAGTTGTTGAAGCTCTTTCCAAGCAATACAAAATTATACTATTTGGGGGCGGAAAAGAAGAAATGGAAATTTTGGATACCTTCGAAGCCAAGTTTGAAAACTGCGTAAATCTTGCAGGAAAACTATCTTTTGAAGAAGAATTGGATATTATTTCAAATTTAGATGTTATGCTTGCCATGGATTCTGGAAATGGCCATTTAGCGGCCATGTTTGGAGTAAAAACCATAGCTATTTGGGGTGTAACACATCCATTTGCAGGTTTTGCACCATTCAATCAACCAAAAAATTATATGTTGCTGGCAGATAGGGCAAAGTACCCCAAAATACCAACATCGGTTTACGGAAATAAAGTACCCAAAGGCTACGAAAATGCAGCGGGGAGCATTACTTATAAAATGGTTGTCGATAAAGTTAAAGAAGCTATTGGTGGAAGTGAAAAATAATTATTATTAGAGCCTGTGTATCTCTAAAAACTAAAAACACGCTTAGTGTATTTTATATCTCAGAGGTTTTTACAGGT
>JBKEDH010000158.1:0-13801 GCA_047975295.1 Aestuariibaculum sp. | reverse complement strand
TTCCTTTTAATTCTTCATAAACTTTTGCATTAACCTCAAAATTTTTAGAAGTATTTTCTACTCCATATTTTTCAATTAAATCTCTAATAATTGTTTCAAAACTAGGATTATCTAAAGAGCTAAAATAGTTTTCTGCTGCTTCTTTAAAATTATCAGGTAGTTTAAAATCTTTAGGTAAGTTTCTCCTCATAAGTTCAGAATTAAACTTTCGTTAGCTTAATTATCGCCAACTTGTTTATATAAGGAACTTCTTTTCTTTTATAATCTTAAAAGAGGTGGCTATACGGAAGTTTTTATCGTTTATTTTCATCTTTAAAAAATCTATAACTAAAAAAAAGCTCCTTAATTTTCGTACAATTTATAACTTCATTCTAAATTATCAAACGGATTTTTAATTTTTTTTATGCTCATCTCACTTACATGTGTGTAAATCATCGTGGTTTTAGGACTTCCATGTCCCAAAAGCTCTTGTATAAACCTAATATCGGTACCGTTTTCAAGTAAATGTGTGGCAAAACTATGGCGTAGGGTATGTAATGTAATGTGCTTTTTTATACCGGCTTTACTTGCCGATTTCTTTAAGATTCGTTGGGCGCTGGCAGCCGAATATTGTTCACTAACCTGACCCTCGAATAGATAGTTTTTTGGCCGATAAGCAACATAATATCGCCGTAACAGTACCAAAAACGAGGCCGATAGTAATGTGTAGCGATCCTTTTTTCCTTTGGCATTTTTAATAAAAATAAGCATACGCTTGCTGTCAATGTCACAAACTTTTAAACTAAGGGCTTCTCCAATACGTAAACCGGCCGAATATATTAAACTAAGCAATGCTTTGTGTTTTAGGTTTCGGGTGGCTTCTATAAGCCGCTTCACTTCGTCGGTACTTAAAACCGTAGGTAGTTTTTTTTCCTTTTTTGGGCGTTGTAACTGTAAATTTTCAATGTCTAAACCTCTGTATTGTAGGTATTTTTTAATACCGTTAATGCACTGGTTTTGGTACGAAACTGACTTTTTCTCCTTTACTATAAAATCAAAATTAAAAGCTTCTATAAGTTTAATGCCCAAATTTGAAGTATGTTTAAGTTGTGCGTACCGCATAAAAAATGCTGTTACCTCTACATAAGTTTTTACCGTATTGTGGCTTAGCCGCTTTTGTCTTAACCAATTTTTGTACTTAATTAAATGGGCTGCATGTGTTTCGTTCAATACAGGCAAGACTAGCCTGGAGACTTTTGTAGTAGTAGGAGTGGAGGTTTGCTTTTGTTTTAGGGCGCTATAATCCACATAACAATTTATGCTCCGTAAATGGTTGTAAATAAGGCTTTTGTTCTTGGTAGAAAAATTGATATAGAACGTACGGTGTGTTTGGCTCCAGATTATCTGCGGAAGTTTTTTTAAATGAAGCCGTATCTCATCATTAAATCTAAATTTAATGGCTATTTGTTTACTGCCCTTATGGTTGAATGGTGTTAATACGACAGCTTTCATTTATTTTGAATAGAATTGTTTCTAAGCTAATATAAGAAATTTTTTCTTTAAAATACAGTAAAAACTTCTATGCCTCTACCGTTTTTTGAGTTCGAAAATATCCGTACGCCTATCTTTTAGGTTTTTTACACTACCAAACTGATTGAGTTCCCTTAGCAGATCGATATCTACATTGGCAATTAAAATCATTTCGGTATTGGGTGTAGCCTCTGCCTTTATACCGTTAGTAGGAAAAGCAAAATCGCATGGTGTAAATACCATAGATTGTGCGTATTGTATATCCATATTCTGTACTTTGGGCAAATTACCAACACTACCTGCAATGGCAACGTAACATTCGTTTTCTATGGCTCTGGCCTGGGCGCAGTTGCGAACTCTGGAATATCCGTTTTGGGTATCAGTTAAAAAAGGAACAAATAAAATATCCATACCTTCGTCTGCAAGTAGGCGGCTTAACTCTGGAAATTCGGAGTCGTAGCATATTAAAACACCTATTTTTCCACAGTCGGTATCGAAAGTTTTTATGGTGTTGCCGCCAACCATACCCCAAACCTTGGCTTCGTCGGGGGTAACATGCAGTTTTTCGTAGCGGTCTATACTACCGTCGCGACGGCATAGATAGCCCACGTTATAAAGCTTATCGTTAACCATTTCGGGCATGCTTCCCGTAATAATGTTAATGTTGTACGAAATGGCAAGTTCCGAAAACCGGCGTGTTATTTTTTCGGTGTGTTTGGCTAGTTCGCGTATGGCTTCGGGAGTCGATAAATGGTTGTTATCGGCCATTAACGGTGCATTAAAAAATTCGGGGAACAATGCAAAATCGCTACGGTATCCCGAAACGGCATCTATAAAAAACTCGGCTTGCTGCATAAGCTCATCCAAATTTTTATATAAGCGCATTTGCCATTGTATAAGTCCCAAACGTACAATTTTTTTTATGGTTGTGGCCTTTTTGTTTTGCTTTTCGTAGTAAATATTGTCCCATTCCAACAAAACCGCATAATCTTTCGAATCGGCATCGCCCTCAAGATAATTTTTTAAAATCCGGGTGGGATGAAAGTCGTTCGATATTTGGAAATTTAAGACAGGATCGTGTATTTCCTTAGTCTTTACTTTTTCAATATAGACTTTGGGCGAAAGTTTATCGGCATATTTTTTATAATTGGGTATCCTGCCACCAAAGGCAATTCCCTTTAAATTTAAACGTTCGCAAAGTTCCTTTCTGTAGTCGTAAAGGCGTCTGCCCAAACGTAATCCCCTAAACTCGGGTTTAATAAAAATTTCAATCCCATAAATAACATCACCATTTTTGGTGTGGGTGCTAAAGGTATAATTGCCCGTTATTTCTTTATAGGTGTGGAAATTGGAAAAATTATCGTAATCGACCATTATTGATAGGGCACAGCCTGCAATTTGATGGTTTACCTTTATAATGACCTGCCCTTCGGGAAATTCGTCTATTAATTTTTTTATATGGTGCTCTTTCCAATAAGCATCTGGCATACTCGAATACGAAGCGATCATGGCTTCCTTTAGTTCGTCGTAATCATTTAAATTAAGAAACGATAATTCTATATTTTCAATTGGTTTCATTTGTGTTTTTTATTGCATTGTGAAAAGATTGATTGAGCTATCTGAAATTGTCAATTTATATTAATATCCCAAATATAAATGAAATAGAATAAAATGTTACACTATTTTTAGTAACTGCTGCCCAGAAAAACGTATGTTTATTTGGTTATACCGGATAAAAAATAGACTTCCCATAAAAAGAAAAACCTATCCTTAAAATATTAAGAATAGGTTTTTATGGACTATATATTATTTTTAAAATTACTCTTGTAAAGTGCCTATTTCGCTTATTTCGTCTATATTTCCTATTTTAGGATCCGGACCATATTCGTTCGAGCCCTTATCGCCTTCGGTAACATATAAAACAAATAACCAAATAGGACCAACCAAAGGAATAAGCCCCAACAAGAGCATCCAGCCGCTTTTGCCCGTATCGTGTAAGCGCCTTACGGTAACAGCCAATCCGGGAAGTAAGGCAAATAAAACGTAAAGGATATAAAAAATACCAAAGCCACCTTCGGTAGCAACACCTATAAGCATATCCAAAATTATAGCTGCTACTGCAAAAATAATGTTAAATAGAACAAACATCCAATATTCTTGACGACGTGCCCTACCATTAAAATCGGCATATTGTTTTATTACTTTTAAATACCAGTTCATAAAAGTTCAATTTTTATTAGTTAATTAATTATTTCGGACAAATATATTCAAATTATGTAAAGCTTTTATTATTGTATTACACAATTTATTTACAAAATATTAATAAAGCTACTGAAAACACTAAGAAGTGGCTTAAACTTTTTGTGTTTAAGCGAAAATTAGTCATTTTTTGGCTATTTAAAGGCGTTTTAGAATTGCATAGCAAGGCTACGGAGTAAGAAAAAGGCAAAAAAGAGCTGAAAAAGGACAATTTTTTAGCAAATAGAAAAAGTTTAAACCACTTCTAAATAAAAAATCCGTAAAAACTTATGTGTAAGCTATATACGGATTTTTTTTGTGACCACGGCAGGATTCAAACCTGCAACCTCTTGAGCCGTAATCAAGTGCGCTATTCAGTTGCGCCACGTGGCCATTTTTTGTGGGTGCAAATATAGTCTTTTTATTAAAAAAAGCAACATATTTAAAAATATTTTCAGTTTTAAGAGCCTATTTAAATTTGTATGATAGACTTTTTGTATAGTTTATTTTTGATGTAAATGAGGCAAAATAGCTACTTGATGAAATTTTAACGAAAATTATGTGCAAAAAGAGATATAGAAAAACAATTGATACAAATTTAAACAGGCTCTAAGTAAACTTTAAAAAAACAAACCCCGTATTTTAAATAAGGTAGTAACCGGATTTGTAACATTTGTTACACGAACGGGTTTTTATACTACATATTTACTATGTACTTTAGCAGACTAAAAAATAATTAGGTATGATCCATATTCTAAATCCGTGGCCATGGTATGTTTCCGGTCCATTAATAGCCTTGGTAATGGCGTTATTGCTTTACTTTGGAAAAACATTTGGCGTATCCTCTAATTTTAGGACTATGTGTTCCATTTTAGGAGGTGGTAAAGTGGCTTCGTTTTTTAAGTTTGATTGGAAATTGCAAATTTGGAACCTTATTGTTATTTTGGGAGGTGTAATAGGTGGGTATATTGCTGTAACCTATTTGTCGAACCACGATCCTATAAATTTAAATCCAAAAACGGTTGAAGATTTACAGCTTTTGGGCTTTAATAATGCAGGTAATTTGTTGGTGCCATTGGAAATGTTCGGTATAGAAGCCATTAGCACTCCAAAAGGCTTACTGCTATTGGTTATAGGTGGTTTTTTGGTTGGTTTTGGTACACGTTATGCCGGTGGTTGTACTTCGGGACACGCCATTACAGGTTTAAGTAGTTTACAAAGACCATCGTTAATTGCTGTTATTGGTTTTTTTATTGGTGGATTGGTTATGGTTCACTTAATTTTTCCATTTATTTTTTAAATTATGAAATATTTGAAATTTTTATTGATAGGTGTTTTTTTCGGTGTGGTATTAACCAAGTCTGAAGCTGTGTCGTGGTACCGCATATATGAAATGTTTAAATTCCAATCCTTTCACATGTACGGTATTATAGGTACGGCCATTGTAACCGGAATTATATTTTTACAGGTATCTAAAAAGGGATTTATAAAAACGATTAAAGGTTCTGGTATTTTTGTACCAAAAAAAGCTAAAGGTTTTGTTCGGTATATTGTTGGTGGTATTATTTTTGGACTTGGCTGGGCATTGATTGGTGCTTGTCCGGGACCTATGTTT
Source organism: Aestuariibaculum sp. (assembly GCA_047975295.1). Classification (GTDB taxonomy): domain Bacteria; phylum Bacteroidota; class Bacteroidia; order Flavobacteriales; family Flavobacteriaceae; genus JBKEDH01. Next base: position 8,439 of record JBKEDH010000158.1, on the reverse strand, counting down.
ATACTTTTGGGTACCGGTGTTTATAGTATGCTTATTGTAATTGCTGCAGCCGTTTTGGGTACTTTTGTATATGGTCTTTTAAAAGATAAATTGCCACATTAAAACGTTGCTAATCCCAAAAAACAACTAGTTTACACGGTAGTTTCTGTTTTGTCTGTTTAAAAAAGGAGGCTATTAGATTATTTCTGCACTAAGGCCGGCGTCCAATAATTTAGAGCAGCGTGGTTTTAAATCGTCGTAATCGCCGGTTTTTACGGTGCATTTTCCTTTATAATGTACAATAATAGAGCATTGTTCGGCTTGTTCGGCAGTATGCTCGCAGGTCAAAATAAGTGTATCTATAACGTGGTCGAAGGTATTAACATCGTCGTTATACAATACAATTTCATTTTGTTTTTTAATGTCTTCCTTTAAAAGGACTTCTTCTAATGCCTTTTCAATAGTGCCCATTTTTAAAAAAGTTTTTACAAATTTAATAATTTTAATGCAACCCAATTGTTCCGTTCCAATTTTTCACAGAATTTCAACATATATTTATCACATTCGGCAGTAATTATAGGGATATCATTCTCATAAAAACCACTTAAAAACAACAAGCCGTTTTTATTTAAACACGATGCATAAACGGCCATATCCCGTAACAGAATATTTCGGTTTATATTGGCTATTATAATATCGTATTTTTTCCTTTTTAAAACATTGGCATCCCCTTCAATAACGGTAATGTATTTACAGTTGTTGCGTTCTACATTTTCTAAACTGTTAAGATAGCACCAATTATCATAATCGACCGCATCAATAGGTTTGGCACCTTTCATTTCGGCTAAAATAGCCAAAACACCTGTTCCGCAGCCCATATCCAGTACCGATTTTCCTTTAAAATCATTCTGTAAAATATGCTGGATCATCATGTGGGTGGTTTCGTGGTGGCCGGTTCCAAAGCTCATTTTGGGTTCGATAATAATATCGTACGTGGTGTTTGGTTTTTCGTGAAAGGGTGCACGAACGGTTACCAGACCATCCACTTCAATAGGGTTGAAGTTTTTTTCCCATTCTTGGTTCCAATTGGTCTGTGCAATTTCTTCGGAAGTATATAGAATCTCAAATTCATTGGAATTTAAAATTTGAATATCTTCTAAAATCTGTTTATACCAATCATTTTTTTGGATATAAGCGGTCACGCCTTTTTCGGTTTCGACAAAACTTTCAAAACCGGCATAACCCAATTCGGCAATCAAAATTTCGACTGCAGGCTGTAAGGGTGAAACCGAAAACGTGTATTCTATATATATAATACCTGACATATTTTTAAATTAGTTTCCCAAACTTCAAGACCTGACAAATTAAGCCTGTCAGGTCTATTTTATAATTTATTAAGTTAAGTAAATATGTTTTAGACAGCATTTACAATAGCAAAGAAATCATCGGCTTTTAACGATGCACCTCCAATAAGACCACCATCGACATCTGGTTTTGAGAAAATTTCTTCGGCATTATTGGGCTTTACGCTCCCACCATAAAGGATGGAAACCGATTCGGCAATAGCACTTCCGTATTTATTAGTCAATGTTTTTCTAATAAAAGCGTGCATGTCTTGAGCCTGCTCGGGAGTTGCGGTTTCGCCTGTACCAATGGCCCAAACGGGTTCGTAGGCCAAAATAATGTTTTTAAAGGCGGTACTATCCAAATGAAATAAGGCATTTTTTATTTGGTTTTCTACAATTGTTTCGTGGTTCCCCGATTTTCTGTCGGCAAGTTCTTCTCCAAAACAGAAAACAACACGCATGGTATTGGCCAATGCTGCATTTACTTTTTTGGCCAAACTTTCGTCGGTTTCGTTAAAGTAGGCACGACGCTCGCTATGCCCCAAGATTACGGTTTTTACACCAATGCTTTTTAACATTTCGGCACTTATTTCGCCTGTGTACGCACCGTTTTCGGCAAAGTGCATGTTTTGTGCAATAACTTCAATATTGCTATCTTCTAACTGTTGAATGGCTTGATGTAGGTTTGTAAATGTTGGGGCAATCATAACTTCGGCATTCGACGTCTGGGTCTTGGCCTTTAAGTCGTTTACTAATGCTTGTGTTTGGGATAAATCGTTGTTCATTTTCCAGTTTCCGGCTACTATGTTTTTTCTCATGCTTTTTTTAAATTTATGTGTTTTTTGGTTTTATGATTGAAATGATAGTTGATGGTGTTGAATTATTTCTTTAATAGGTCAAGTGTCTTTACAATATTCTTATCATTGGCAGTAGTGGCGTTATATAGGGCTATTTTTCCGTCTTTGTCCACTACTATGTACCTCGGTATCCATTTAAGTTCGATAGATGTCCCGAAAGGGCCTTCCCAACCGGACTGCATAAAGTAATGGTCGCCAGTTACGTGGTGTTTTTCAATGCCCTTTCTCCAAGCTTCTTTTGTTTTGTCTAGCGATAAAAACAAAAATGTAACATTAGGATATTCTTTTTGAAGGGTTTTTACTTTTGGCATACCTTCAATGCAATCTTTACACCACGATGCCCAAACATCAATAAGCAGGGTTTGCCCTTTGTGGGCCTGTATAATGTCGTTAAATGTTACGGTTTCGTCTTGTAAAGTAATAAAGGTATCGTTAAGGGCTTCTGCCGAAAATTGTGTAGGTACTTCTTTTTGTTTGCATGATAAAACAACGAAAGCAAGAATAATTAATACTGTTTTTCTCATCTATTTAAATTTTTGCAACATAGTAATTTATTATGTCTGTTGGTGTTAACTATTGTTTTACAAATGTCTATTACGGGCTTTTATAACTGCAAATTTACTGAAGTTTTACTTTAGGGTCTAACCAAACATAAATAATATCCACAAAAATATTAATAATAATGAAAAGCAGTGCGATAACCAATACCGCTCCCATAATAACGGGCAAATCTAAAGTGTTTAGGGCGTTGACGATTTCTTTTCCCAAACCGTTCCATCCAAAAATATATTCTACAAAAACGGCTCCTGCCAACATAGAGGCAAACCAACCAGAAATAGCGGTAACCACCGGATTTAATGCGTTCTTTAAGGCATGACGTTTTATAATCTGAAATTCGTTTAAACCCTTTGCCTGTGCGGTTCGTATGTAATCCTGCCCAAAAACTTCCAGCAGGGAATTGCGCATAAGTTGGATAACCACAGCTAACGGACGAATACCCAAAACGATAGCGGGCAGGATAAGGTTTTTCCATTTTATGTGCATAGCCTCACCAAAATCGTCTAATTCGTAAAGGCTACCGGTCATTTCCAAATGGGTGTATTTATGCAATACGTAACCAAATAGCCAAGCAAACAATATAGCACTAAAAAATGAAGGAACGCTCATACCAAATGTACTGAATACTTGTATGGTTCTATCGAGCCATCGGTCTTTATACAGAGCCGAAATAACTCCCAGAAAAATACCGATAACCATGGCGATAATAATGGACGAAATAGCTAAAACAAAGGTATTTGGCAATGTTTCGATCAATACGTGGCTTACTTTTTTGCCTTGTTTGGTAAACGATTCGCGTAAGTATGGCCATTTTAGGGCAGTTGTGATATTGCCGATAGTAAAAAGTTTTGTTGCTCTGTATTTGTCGTTACTTAAAAATGTATAGTCGTTGGGATTATTAGAGTGGAGTGATACTGGAGATAAATCGTTTAAATAATAAAGGTATTGCGTTGCTATAGGTTTATCGAAGCCATATTTTTTTTTAATTGTAGCGAGTTGGTTGCTGTCTTCGTTTTGTCCCAGCATCATTTGTGCGGGATCGCCCGGCAATACGTTAAATAAAAAGAAAATAACGGTTACTACTCCAAACAAAGTTAGAATGCCATAATATATTTTATTTAGGAAGTAGTTGATGGTTTTTGTTTTTTATTCGTTATTTTATAAAGTCTTAAAACTTTGGTTTTAACAGGTTTCACTTTTCATTTTTCACTTAAAAGAGATTTATTTTTCCGCCTCCAGTAGTAGTTTTTCAAAATCGTTCCAATGCCGTTTCTGTTTTACTGTTCCTTTATCCAACTCAATAACTCCCGGATTGGCACGTACTATGGTCTTTAATGCTTTTTCATCGCACAGATAAAAATCGAAATTCAAATTATATGTGTTTTTTATTTGTTGTTTTATATCTTCGCCCGAAGCGGTTAGCCCAATAACTGTATATCCACTTTTTAAGGCACGTTCCGATAATGCTTTTAGCTTTTCGGCACCACCTTTTTCCATTTTTTCCAGATTGTATGCAACGATAACGATAACATTATCTTTGTTTAAAAAAGATTCGGTTAGGTTTTCGCCATCGGCAGACTCGATAGAAAAGTCGTAAATAAGAGGTTCGTAGCCCTCGCTTATTACTTCGGTTTCAACACTAACAAATTCCCCGTCAACCGTTGGATATTCGCCATTTGTAACGATAATTTTTTCTTGGTCGCCCACATTAAATTTCCATGCGTATTCTACTATAGGTTTAGGTGCATTATCCGGAATGGACATGCCTTCCGGTATATTTTTTCCAATGGCGTAACCTCTAAAATCGATTACCGGTAGGTGCATTAGTGCGTGGTAGCCCAGCCACATGCAGAATATAAAACTTAAAAGAGCCAAGATAGTCGTGGTTAGTTTACTAAATACCGGTGTTATGTATTTCGCACCAAAAAACAATATTAAAATAAATAGCAGTAATACTATATCTTTGGTAAAGCTTTCCCACGGTGTTAATTTTAACGCATCGCCAAAGCAACCACAATCTTTCACTTTATCGAAATAAGCCGAATAGAAGGTTAAAAAAGTAAAGAAAACAATCATACCCAATAAGCTCCAAACTGTGAATTTTGGCTTGTACCCAATAAGCAAAAACACACCCAAAACTACTTCAAAAACAACTACAAAAATAGAAATAACTAAAGCGTAAGGTTCTAAAAATGTTAAATTTAGAACATCTAAACTAAAGTATTCCTGTAATTTGTAAGAAAACCCGAGTGGATCGTTAAGTTTTATTAATCCTGAAATTATAAATAGTACACCAACTAATATTCTGCTTAAAGCTACTAATATCTTCATGCTTTTTATTTTATACGAGAGTTTTTGTTTGGTTATTAAGATGAATAAGTGCAAAAACCGCATAATTAATCATGTCTTGGTAATTGGCATCTATACCTTCGCTAACAAGAGTTTTACCTTTATTATTCTCTATTTGTTTAACACGTAAAATTTTCTGTAATATCAAATCGGTTAGGCTGCTTACCCGCATATCACGCCATGCTTCGCCATAATCGTGGTTTTTGTCTTCCATTAATTTTTTGGTAATGGCCACATGTTTATCGTAAAGTTTTGTGGCCTCCCCGGTAGATAAATCGGGTTGCTCCACAACACCCTTTTCTAATTGAATTAGTGTTATAATACTGTAATTTATAATACCAATAAACTCGCTAATCTCACCTTCATCTACTTTTCTCACCTCGTTTTCCTGAAGGCTTCTAATGCGCTGTGCTTTAATAAAAATCTGGTCGGTTAACGATGGCAACCGCAATATGCGCCATGCACTGCCGTAATCGGCCATTTTATTAACGAATAAATTTTTGCAGGTATCTATAACCGTATCGTATTGTTTTGAGGTTTCTTGCATCTATTGAATGAATTTTGCGTAAATTTCGCCTAATTTTTTAAATGTTCAAAACCTTTGTACGGGTTATTAACATATAATTTAGAATAAAAATACGAATGACCATTAATTGCAAAGGTACGCTTATAGATTTATCATGCCCAAAAATAATGGGGATTTTAAACCTAACTCCCGATTCGTTTTACGATGGAGGCAAGTATAAAAATGAAGTCGATATTTTAAAACATGTCGAAACCATGTTAACACAAGGAGCTACATTTATCGATATTGGTGCGTACAGCTCAAGACCTAATGCCAACCATATTAGCGAAACCACCGAATTAAAGCGTATTTTACCCATAATAGAATTGATTTTAAAACAATTTCCAAGCTGCTTAATCTCGGTCGATACTTTTAGAAGTACAATAGCCAAACAGGCCATTAATGGGGGAGCTGCAATAATAAACGATATTTCGGCAGGGCAACAAGATGCGAATATGATGCCAACCGTTGCTCAATTACAGGTACCTTATATAATGATGCACATGCGGGGTACACCCAAAACCATGCAGCAAAATACAAAATATGATAATTTAATAAAAGATATTATCTATTACTTTTCAGAACGTATTGCCTTAGCCAAAGCATTGGGGATTGTAGATGTGATTATCGATCCCGGTTTTGGCTTTGCAAAAACTACAGAACAGAATTTTGAATTGCTGAATGGTTTAGAATTTTTAAAAATGATTGAAAAACCCGTGTTAGCAGGTATTTCCCGAAAATCGATGATTTATAAAACTCTAAACACAACACCCGATAAAGCCCTAAACGGTACCAGTATTTTAAATGCTGTTGCCTTACAAAAAGGAGCTTCCATACTACGGGTACACGATGTTAAGGAAGCCATGGAATGCATAACCCTAACCAATGCCTTAAATTAAAATGAACCGAACAATATTATCTTTATTTTTTATAGCTCTTGTTATTTCTTGTGGCAAGGAAAAAAAAGTATTTCTGCCGGAAATTGAATATTCTAAAATATCCGAAATTACAGATGTTTCGGCGGCTTATCTGTTTTATAATGAAAAGGAAGTCGATAGCGTGGAATTTAATCGAAGAAACCTAATAGGCACTACAAATTGGTTGGTAAATGTGGATAAGCGTTTAAATTTAAAGCAAGTTATCCCACATATTAAATTTCTTCAGGAAAAAAAGAAAGGCTCAAAACATAAAAACGAAGGTGCCAAAAGCTATTTTACCTGTCATGATACAAGTATCAATAATTTGGGATTTATAGCGTTTACAGGTATAGTATATCACACCGAACCGGCAAGCGATTTTTTTTCAGAAGAAAAAAACAAACCCGATCCAATCCAATTAAAAGCTAACATACAGGTTAATTCATCCAACAATATTGAGATAATGGGTGTTTTTGATGGATTTACTTCAAAAGAAAGCACAATTAACAACTTAATTGAAGAGTTAAAAAAATTAATGGAAAACCATAAAGATACTATAGAGGTGGTGTTGAGCTTTAGCGAAAACCTAAGTTTTCAGGAGTACATAAGTGTAAAATCGAAATTAGAAACACTCGACACCAAACAGTTTTCAATATTAAAGCACGAATTTATTTTGGCATCGTTTTAAAGTTTATTTGGTATTAGCCTTTATTTAGTTACTTTTATTACCCAAAATACATTTTAAGCCTTGGATATTTTTAACGACATTTTAAAGTTTTCGGTAATCGATGTAATTGATGTTATTCTAGTGGCACTGCTGCTTTATTATGTCTATAAACTGGTTAAAGGAACCGTAGCTATCAATATTTTTATTGGTATTATTATTATTTATTTGGTTTGGCAGCTTACCGAATTTCTTAATATGGAACTACTATCCAGTATTTTTGGTGGTTTTATGCGGGTAGGTATTATTGCATTAATTGTGGTATTCCAGCCCGAAATACGCAAATTTTTATTAATGATTGGTTCTACGAACATTAAAAACAGGCGTAAGTTTTTAAAACAATTTAGTTTCTTAAAAACCGAGGGCAGTAGCGAAACCGATGTCGATTCCATACTTTCGGCATGCGAGAAGATGAGCACATCTAAAACAGGAGCTCTAATCGTTTTTGAGCGTAATAACAATCTGGATTTTTTGGCCGAAACAGGGGATAGGATGCAAATTACCGTAACCAAACCCATTATAGAAAGTATCTTTTTTAAAAACAGTCCGTTGCACGATGGTGCAATTATTATACATGGCAACATTGTAAAGGCCACCCGAACCATATTGCCTGTAAATAACGAAAAAAATATTCCTAAACGTTTTGGTCTGCGCCACAGGGCTGCCATAGGAGTTACCGAAAAAACCGATGCTTTAGCGCTTGTGGTAAGTGAAGAAACTGGACACGTATCGTATTTTAAAGACGGTGAATTTGTGGTTTACGACACTTTAGATGAATTGGGTATAACAATTAAAAAAGATTTGGCTTAACATTGCATGAAAATCTCAACACGGATTCTAAGGATGATATGGCTACCATTGTTTTATCTATTTTTGGCATTAAAAACAGTACGGGAACAAGTTTTAAATTTTGTATTTTAAAATAAAACTTAAAGTAGGTTTTATACTACCTCTTCGTTTGTAAATTGGACTTCGTAAAGGTTTTTATAATAACCATTTTCTATTTTTAACAACGCATTGTGCGTGCCCTGTTCTACTATTTTTCCATTGTCCATAACAATAATATTGTCGGCTTTTTTTATGGTGGCCAACCTGTGGGCAATAACTATCGAGGTTCTGTTTTTGGTTATCTTTTCGGTGGCAT
>JBKEDH010000107.1:0-4539 GCA_047975295.1 Aestuariibaculum sp. | reverse complement strand
CATCTTCAACCAACAACCAACACAATATGAGTTTTTTTAAAAAAATATTTTCATCCGAAAAAAAGGAAACCTTAGATAAAGGTCTGGAAAAATCGAAAACCAGTTTTTTTGGTAAATTGAGTAAGGCCGTTGCAGGAAAATCCAAAGTCGATAGCGAGGTGCTCGACAATTTAGAAGAGGTTTTGGTAACCAGCGATGTAGGCGTAAATACTACATTAAAAATAATAGAACGTATAGAAGAACGTGTGGCCAGAGACAAATATTTAGGTACTGACGAGCTAAATACCATTCTTCGTGAAGAAATAGCAGGCTTACTTAGCGAAATCAATACCGGCGAGGCTACCGAATTTGTAGTACCACAAAACAAAAAACCATACGTTATTATGGTAGTAGGCGTAAATGGTGTGGGCAAAACCACAACTATAGGTAAAATGGCCTACCAATTTAAAAAGCAGGGCTTAAAAGTGGTGCTTGGTGCTGCCGATACCTTTAGGGCGGCGGCGATAGACCAGCTTCAAGTGTGGGCCAACCGTGTCGATGTGCCCATTGTTAAACAATCTATGGGAAGTGACCCGGCATCGGTAGCTTTCGATACCTTACAAAGTGCAGTAAACCAAAATGCCGATGTGGTTATAATCGATACCGCAGGCCGTTTGCACAACAAAGTAAACCTTATGAACGAGCTTACCAAGGTAAAACGTGTTATGCAAAAAGTAGTGGGAGAGGCACCGCACGATGTACTGTTGGTTTTAGATGGTTCGACCGGACAGAATGCATTTGAACAGGCCAAACAGTTTACTGCAGCAACCGAAGTATCTTCGCTTGCGGTTACCAAGCTGGACGGTACGGCAAAAGGAGGTGTGGTAATAGGTATAAGTGATCAGTTTAAAATTCCTGTAAAATACATTGGTGTAGGCGAAGGCATCGAAGATTTACAGGTATTTAACAAATACGAGTTTGTCGATTCGTTTTTTAAGTAGAAATGGTGTTAATATTGAATGGGTGAAGATTGGGCTAATGTTTAGAGATCACACCAAAAGTTTAACTATGGTTATTCTGTGTTTACAAGGCGGATAGAACTCTCTATAAAAAATTACAGTTCTCGCTTAACAGAGCCGGTAAAATCCTTTAAATCGTCCTTTACGCTATCTATTTCCTTTTGCACATCGGAAACGACGTTGGTGTCAATATTGTTTTTTTCTGCTGTTTTGGTAATTTCGGTTTTTATGTCGTTGGTGGCATCTTTTAGTACACGCATGCCTTTGCCCATGCCACGGGCAATTTCCGGAATTTTGTCAGCACCAAAAACCATAACTACAATAAATAGTATAAAAACTATTTCAGCACCGCTAATAAACATAAAAATGGGATGGTATAACATGTTGTAACAAAATATAGATGCAAATATAGTGAGTTTTTTATTCGAACTGATTTAAACTTTTTCAATCGGTTAAAAAAATACTGTTTTTTGCCTATTTTTTATTTTTTCCCTTCCGTAGTTTATATGGATATTATTGCTTCATATTATTTTTAAACCTCTCAAAATCGCTTTGTGTTTCCTGTTTGGGCCATGTATTGTTCGATGTATCGATGTCGGCAGTTTGTAAATCGGGGTCTATAACAATACTTTTTATTTCCTTTTGTGTGGCAATGGCTTTACTTACTTCGGCGTCGTTCAAGCGCCAAATCTGTGCCGGATAAGTTATGGTTTCCTTACTACCATCGGTATAAGTAAATTCGGCTATAATGGGCATTACGAGACCTCCCGGTTTTTTAAAAGTTATGTGGTAAAAATAACTTGGTGCTTTTATGTTTTTACGCTCTTCAGCCGAAAAATAATCCATTAAAAAAGTATTTAATGTTTGTGGCGTGTTTACCAAATTGCCGTTGTTTATACTTTCTTTGTAGTCGTTACTGTTTTCTTCTACCATATAAACCAATGGGGGCAATTGGTTTAATGGCATATTGTTTTTTTCGGCTCTTTCCCGTATGGCTTGGTTTGGTACTTTTGAAACATAATATTTCTTTACGTCTTTTATACCAATATCTACCCAGTCGGTAGTGTAAAACCATCCCCGCCAGAACCAGTCTAAATCAAAAGCTGAGGCATCTTCCATTGTTCGGAAGAAATCTTCGGGTGTGGGGTGTTTAAATTTCCAACGGTTGGCATACTCTTTAAATGCGTAATCGAACAATTCCCGACCCATTATGGCTTCCCGTAAAATGTTTAACGCAGTAGCAGGTTTACCGTAAGCATTATTGCCAAATTGATAGGTATTTAAGCCCTTGGTCATTATTGGTGCAATATGTTCCTGGTTGCCTCCCATGTAATTAATGATATTCACGGCAGGTCCACGGCTTGAAGGATATACTTTGTCTTTTGGAGATAAAACGCTTGGATGGGCTTTTGCGAAATCTTGTTCGGCAATATATTCCAGAAAAGAATTTAAGCCTTCGTCCATCCATGTCCATTGGCGTTCGTCGCTATTTACAATCATAGGAAAAAAGTTATGGCCTACCTCATGAATAATAACGCTTACCATACCGTATTTTGTACGGTCACTATAATGTCCGTTTTTATCGGGGCGCCCATAATTCCAACAAATCATAGGGTACTCCATGCCTTGATTTTTGGCATGTACCGAAATAGCTTTGTGGTACGGATAATCGAAAGTCATTCGGGAATAGGTTTTTAAAGTGCCGGCTACGGCTTTTGTGGACCATTCTTCCCACAGCGGATTACCTTCTTTTGGGTATAACGATACCGCCATAACGTCTTTGCTGCCCACTTTAACGGCCATCATGTCCCAAATGTATTTTCTGGATGAGGTAAAGGCGAAATCCCGTACGTTTTCGGCATAAAACTTCCATGTTTTTGTTTTTGATGAAGTGTTTTTTTCTGCTACTTCGGCTTCTTTTTGGGTAATAATCAAAATTGGTTTGTCGTACGATTTTTTGGCTGCTTCGTAACGTTGAAGCATGGTTTTGGTAAATACATCCTTTCGGTTGGTAAGTACTCCGGTGGCATCCAAAATATGGTCGGCCGGAACGGTGATGTTTACATGGTAATTGCCAAAGGGTAAAGCAAACTCGTCACGCCCCCAAAATTGTGAATTTTGCCAGCCTTCAACATCGTTATAAACTGCCATTCTGGGGAAAAACTGAGCTATAATATAGGCTCGATTGCCATCTTCCGGAAAATACTCGTAACCGGAACGACCACGTCCGTCCACATGATTGTTAATATTATACCACCACGCTATGGAAAATGAAAATTTTTCGCCCGATTTTAAAACTTCGGGTAATTCTACACGCATCATTGTGCGGTTTATCATGTATTCCAAAGGTTTTCCGTTTTTGGTAACCGATTGGATATTAAAACCGCCGTTAAAAGATTCTTTTAAATATTTGGAATAAAACCGATCGGGGCGCATTACCGGATCAACGCCTCCATTTTCTATAAGTGGTGTTTTGGAGTCTTTCGCCCTCATGTTCTGGTCTAATTGAACCCATAAATAGTTTAGGTTATCGGGCGAATTATTGGTGTAGGTTATGGTTTCGTTACCCAAAATCTTGGCATTTACATCGTCCAGAACAATATCCATGTTGTAATCGGCCTGCTGTTGGTAATACGCTGCACCGGGTGCACCGGAAGCTGCGCGGTACATGTTGGGTGTTGCAAACTCGTCGTACAACTGTTTAAATTTATTGTTGTTGGTATGTCCTGTTTGCTTTTGTTGGTTTTCTTGTGCAAAAACCGATAGAGAAATAAATAAAACAACTACGAAACAATATGGTAATTTTGCCATAGCCTAAATTTTAGGGATTTTTTTAATGTTTTACAAAAAAACAAAAAAAAGTTGTATTTCTAATCAAATTCCAACAATGTTGCATGCTTTTGTGCAACATGTATAATGCTTTTTTGTTTTGAATATAATTTTGTTTTTACAATATTCTGTTGGTCGGGAAATAAATCGAATAGTATTTGGTTGCTTATTTTTAGTGTTTTTATGTGTGTTATATCGGGAATTTCCAAATAGCAATTTATAATATCGGCTTTATATTCCTTACCGATAAAATTAAACGGAACAGCTTGCCCGTTTATTTGTATTTTTAGCTTTTCGGACAGATATTTTTCAATATAAGTATTGTTGCTTTCGGGGTCGTTGGTATCAGCCAAGGTTATTGTTATGCCGTAACGTTCGCGCAATACGTTTTCTAAATCGTCAATAAAAATACGGGAAATTATTTGTACAGCTTGTTTGTTTTCAACATATTCGATTTGGGTTACACTTACGTAAAACTTATGGGTAGCTGTAAACGATACGAGCAGCAAAATAGGAAGTAGCAATAGCAGTTTTTTCATTTTAATTTGGTTGTTGGTTGTTGGTTGAAGATGTCCTTTTTTAATAATATAATCTAAAATTTCAACTTTTGTTTTTTTAGTTGAAAAGTTATAAAGTCTTTATTCTTAGCTCCTTATTTTAAACACATACAAACATCTTTCACTTCTAATTATTCATTTTTCACTTAAAAAGA
>JBKEDH010000056.1:0-7112 GCA_047975295.1 Aestuariibaculum sp. | reverse complement strand
GCCATAACTTCGTTAATTGGAGCCCCTGTTGTAATTTGGCTTTTAGTTAGAAAAAGGAAAATGATATTTTGATTGATGTGGATATGTAATGAGTCAACTACCTCGAGGTAAGCCCGAGAGGAATGAATTGGAAAAAAAAATAAATAAAAAATTTCGACGCAAGCGTCGGAGCATTCAAATCTCGATTATAGAGTAAAAACTTTAAGAGACTGTTTATATTTTTTTATAGTTTATTTTTGATTTAGAATGAGAAAAAATAGAATATAATAGCTGGGCTACTTTATGAAATTTTAATAAAATTATGCGCAAAAAGAGACATAGAAAAACAATTGATATAAATTTAAACAGGCTCTAAACCTTTTCAACCTAAAATATTGAACAATAAACAACATAGCATATTAAAAACCAAAAACCTATCGGTAGGCTATACTTCCAAAAAGAGGAAAACAGAGATTGCAAGTCATATTAATATCGAATTGCACCAAGGCGAACTGGTTGGACTAATCGGTGCTAATGGCATTGGTAAATCGACACTTTTACGGACACTCACAGGGGTCCAACCTGTTTTAGAAGGTTCTGTCTTTATAAACAACAAAAAATTAGACGACTACCAACCATTAGAACTGGCAAAAACCATGAGTTTGGTCTTAACCGAAAGTATGAGTGCAAAAAACCTATCGGTTTCTGAATTGGTCGCTCTTGGCAGGCAGCCCTACACCAACTGGGTGGGAACCTTGACCGAAAGTGATATTTTGGCTATAAATAAAGCGCTTCAACTTACCCACTTAAACAATTTTAAACACAAAAAATGTTTTGAGTTAAGCGATGGGCAAATGCAAAAGGTTATGATTGCCCGAGCCCTTGCTCAGGATACCAAACTCATTATTTTAGATGAGCCCACCACACATCTCGACATATATCATAAGGCCTACATTTTAAACCTACTTAAAATATTGGCAAAAGAAACGAATAAAACCATTCTGTTTTCGTCTCACGAAATCGATTTGGCCATTCAGATTTGCGATGTTTTAATCGTGATGGATAAAAATACCGTCGAAATTGGCCTACCATGCCAACTCATTGAAAAAGGCGCATTTAATACTCTTTTTCCTGAAGATTTAATTGTTTTTGATACTATTTCCGGAAGTTTCAAAATGAAGAAGTAAAATACTTCGGGTTTATTGGTACAAGACAAAACTTCAGCCTATATTTTTTTTTCAGCTTTAAACTAAAAAATTATCTTTGGTTAAAATACCTAATTACAAAAAATGGACGACAACCTTATTCTCATTATAAGTATTATAATTTCGGCTTTTATCGGTGCCTATTTGGGCTTACTTTTCAATAAACTTAAAAGTAAAAGTGAAAAAAGCACCTTAGAAGAGCGCAACCTCAACCTTCAACAATTATTAAACGACAGCAAACAACAATTGGATGTTGAAATTGAGAAACTTACTCGAAATTTTAACCGTCAAATAGATGATTTCAAGAACTCAATTTCAAAAATAGAAACCGAACGTGAAGGTATCCGCAAGGAAAAAGAGTTTTTAAATTTTGAATTGGCCATAAAAAACACGGAATTTGAGAATTTGAAGTTAAAAAACGACGAACAAAAGGCTGAAGTTGAAAAGCTTCAGGAGAAATTCACCAAAGAATTCGAAAATCTAGCCAATAAGATATTAGACGAAAAATCGGAAAAATTCACACTTCAGAATAAAGAAAACATCAAGAATATTTTAAATCCGTTACAGGAAAAAATAAAGACCTTCGAAGAAAAAGTCGATACCACGCAAAAGGAAAGCATAAGCATGCATTCGGCATTAAAAACCCAACTTGAAGGCTTAAAAGAGCTCAACCAACAAATTACCAAAGAAGCCACCAACCTAACCCGGGCGCTAAAGGGAGACAGTAAAATACAGGGCAATTGGGGCGAGTTGGTTTTAGAGCGTGTTCTGGAAAAATCGGGACTGGAAAAAGACCGCGAGTATTTTGTACAACAAAGTTTTACGCGCGAAGACGGCTCTCGGGTTATGCCCGACGTGGTACTGTATTTGCCCGACGGCAAAAAGATGATTATAGACAGTAAAGTATCGTTGGTAGATTATGAACGCATGATAAATGCCAACGACGACGACAAACCTCGGTTTTTAAAGGCACACATAAGCTCTATACAAAAGCATATAGACCAGCTATCGGATAAAAACTATCAAGATTTGTATGATATTGATTCGCCCAACTTTGTACTTATGTTTATTCCCATAGAACCTGCTTTTGCCGTGGTAGTTAACGAGGACAACAGTATTTACAACAAGGCTTTCGAGAAAAATATCGTTATTGTTACACCTTCTACCCTTTTGGCCACACTTAGAACCATTGATAGCATGTGGACTAACGAAAAACAACAACAAAACGCCATTGAAATTGCTACGCAGGCCGGCCGTTTATACGATTCGTTTGTTAACCTTACCGATGAGCTCATCAAGGTTGGCAACCAAATAGGTACGGTACAAAAATCGTACGAAAGTGCTATGGTAAAACTTACCGGAAAGGGCAATTTGGTTAAACGTGTGGAGAACCTAAAAATACTTGGAGCAAAAGCGACTAAGCAACAAAATGAAAAACTGCTAAAACGCTCGAAAGAAAATTGATTTTGATTTTTTATCATTTAATAATATGATAATTTAAAATATTACTCAAAAACATGATATATTTGTTTATCATATAAAAAAGTGATATATTTGAAATAAATTTGAGTAAATCATGTATGCAACAAGCGTATTAACCGGCGATATTATAAAATCCAGAGCACAGACCAACCCCGATATTTGGCTCGGTACTTTAAAAAAAACACTATCGGCTTTACGACCAAACAACATTTTTTGGAATATATATCGGGGGGACAGTTTCCAGATAGAAACCGAACATATTAGCTCTAATTTTCTTGCTGCCATTTATATAAAAGCGTGTATTAAAACCATAAAAAATCTCGATGTACGCATTGCCATTGGTATTGGTAATAAAACTTACCAAGGCCATAGGGTTGAAGAATCGAGTGGCCCTGCCTTTATATATTCGGGAGAAACATTGGAAATTTTAAAGCACGAAAAACAAAATCTTAGAATAAAAACCGATTATCCGGAAATGGATAGCGAACTTAATCTATATTTTAAACTGGCTCTTATTGCTATGGATTCTTGGACGGTAAATTCGGCCGAAATCGTTAAATTAAGTATAGAAAACCCTAATGCGCTGCAGAGCGAGTTGGGCAAACTAATAGGTATTAACCAAAATGCGGTAAGTATGCGCCAAAAACGGGCTCATCTTTCCGAAATTTTGGAACTGGACAAAATGTACCGCAAAAAAACAGCTGCATTATGATACTTTTAATAAAACTTTTTATAGCCCACTTTATAGCCGACTTTTTTATCCAACCAAAAACATGGGTAAAAGACAAGGAAAAAAGGAAACTTAAATCTTCCAAATTATATCTGCACGTTTTAATCCACATGGCGCTAACCGCTATTTTGCTTTGGGATTTATCACTTTGGCCTATAGTTGCCGTTATTGGTGTATCCCACTTGATAATTGATGGTTTTAAACTTTATTTTCAAAAGAAAAAAAGCAAACGGAAATGGTTTTTTGTCGATCAGTTACTGCATATTTTGGTTATTATAGGATGCTATCTTATGTACACCAAAACGGTTATCGATATTAATGATATTTTTGTAAAAAAAGGCTTGCTCCTGTTATTGTGTCTTTTGTTTTTAACCGTTCCAACTTCCATAATCATGAAAACCATTTTTACGAAATGGAACATTACGGAACTAACAAAACACAATAAATCACTTAAAGATGCGGGTCAATATATTGGCGTTTTAGAACGTTTTTTGGTATTTGTTTTTATCATTTCCGGACATTGGGAGGCGGTGGGCTTTTTAATAACGGCAAAGTCGGTTTTTCGTTTTGGTGACCTTAAAGATTCAAAACACCGCCAATTGACCGAATATATTTTAATAGGCACCTTAATTAGTTTTAGCATTGCCATTATTACCGCTTTAATATTTAACACCTTACTTAGTTATGTTTAAAACCATAGAAGAATCGCAAATAATAATGACCCAGCTTATGCTGCCATCGTACTCCAATTTTAGTGGAAAAATACATGGCGGCTATATTTTAAACCTTATGGACCAAATTGCTTTTGCCTGTGCGTCCAAACATTCCGAGCATTATTGCGTAACGGCTTCGGTAAACAAGGTCGATTTTTTAAACCCTATTGAAGTTGGCGAATTGGTAACCCTTATGGCCTCGGTAAATTACACCGGAAAAACATCTATGGTTATTGGGCTTAGGGTAGAGTCGGAAAATATTCAAACGGGAGTAAAAAAACATTGTAACTCATCATATTTCACCATGGTAGCCAAGGACGGTAATGGTAACAATGCCAAAGTTCCGGGCATTATTTTAAATACAAACGATAGTATTAGGCGTTTTGCTAGAAGTATTGAGCGCCAAGAACTGTCAAAAACCAGAGGCCAGAAATATAAATCGGATGAATTTGATGCCAAAGCCCATATTGAATCTATAAAAAAACATAATGCCAAGATTATGCTTTAAAAGATTTAGTACTTTTGTCTCATCGTAAACAATTCATCTAAAAATGAGAAAATTTTTATTCCGATTTTTTATCATCTTGGCCATTATTGGTGTGGGCTATTTCTGCTTTGTGTATTACGTACCATACAGCGAAGGTGTTCGTGCCGGCGAGTTGGTAAAATTCAGCAAAAAAGGAGTCGTTTTTAAAACTTGGGAAGGCCAATTGAGCCAAGGTGTATCCGAAGAGCTGCAATTTCCTTTTTCGGTCGAAAAAAGTAATGAGTCGGTTGTTGCCGAACTACAAAAATATCAAGGTCGGTATGTTAAACTAACTTATGTTGAGCGTTACCGTACATTTTTTTGGTTGGGCGAGACCCGATATTTTATTAAAGCTGTTGAAGAAGATAAGGAACGGATGCAGCTTCGGTAAACACTTTCAACAAATAATTAAAGAAATACATATTTTTTATGGACACATTCAATACAGCAACAGGGCATCCGGTAAATACGTATGCCTTGGAAGCCCAATTAATAAACCAACTTCTTGACGAAATTACTTCGGCAAATCCGCAGGAAGAATATCAAAAATACTATAACATTTTTAACCATTTGGCAACGGTAGAACGCCGATTTGAACGAAAGGAAAACCAATTGTTCCCATTTTTGGAACAACGAGGCTGGACGGGGCCATCGCGCAATATGTGGTCCTTTCACGATACCATTCGCGAAATGTTCCGTATTGCCCGTAAAAATCTAGACGAACGGGATTTTGAATCAGCCCAACAAAATATTACATTAATCGACCAGAACTTACGGCGCTTAATGGGTGTCGAGGAATCTATTTTATTCCCAAATGCCATGAGCATATTAACCGACGAGGATTGGATTAAAATGCGTGAAGGCGAAGATGAAATTGGCTGGATGTTGGCAAATACACCCGAAAAATATCCAAACGAACCTGTTTATGTACACCCTTCGGAAGATACTGTTAGGAAAACCGATGTTAAATTCGAAAAAGGTGCCCTGCATTACGATGAAGGTTTTATGACGGTAGAACAGGTTAATCTATTACTAAGAACCTTACCCATAGATTTAACTTATGTTGATGAAAACGATAAGGTTATTTTTTATAACAGAGGGGAAGAACGGGTATTTCCACGCAGTGCCGGAATTATTGGTAGGGAAGTACGCTTTTGTCATCCACCAAAGAGTGTAGATACCGTTTTGCAAATTTTGGAAGCCTTTAGAAGCGGCAAGGAAAACGAGGCCTCCTTTTGGATAAATTACAAAGAAAGACTTATATACATTCGGTATTTTGCTGTTCGCGATGCACAAAAAAATTACAAAGGCGTGATAGAAATGTCGCAGGACATAACCGATGTAAAACAAATTGAAGGAGAAAGACGGCTGTTGGAGTGGGATAAATAGTGTTTTGGGCATACCTACCTAAACCCTTTTGGATTAACGTGTTCGTAGTTGTGTGTTAAGTAATCCATCGATTTTTTAAGAATTTGCCCCATCGATTGGCAGGACAAAAATGTTTTGTCTAATGTATAATCGTAAATTTTCCCTTTTAACAAATCGATGTTTTCTGCTGTAGAAATACTATCGTTAACCATACAATCCAATAGTTTTTCCATTCTGCCATGAAAACTTTTTAATCGTTTTACCAAAATAGAGCGTTCTTCTATTTTGTATTGGTCTATGGACAAACGTTGGAATGTTTCTTGAACCAATTCGACCATTTTAAAGTTTTCCTTAAAAAACTGTGGCCTATAAATATTAAACTTCCCTTCATACGATTGTTGATCGAAATCTATCGCCCTGACCTTATATACCACATGGTCAAAATCGTGTGTTGGTACAATAACATAATTATACGAACGCATATCGCCCAAAAGCCTAATCATACAACGCTCGTTAAACTTTACAAATTCTTTGGCTATCTGCGCCCTTTCGGATTTATCGCACTTAGATAAATAATTTTTAATAAACTCATCGCCCGGAATACCTGCTATATGCTCTTCTATCAAGGTATCTTTATAAACTAAAAAATTAAGGTTATAAGGCGATAGCATATGTTCCAGTTCCAGACCGTAAACTCGGGAAGCATCGGCACGTTTAATATAAAAGTAAGTGAAATTATCGTTTAAAATATTCCGAATTTTAATTCTAAAGGGTTTCGAATTGCCAAACGTACAATAATCAATCGCATCTACATTTAAAAAAGGAATGCTGCTCTCATTTCCATCGGAATGCAAAATGGTATATACCTTTTTTAGAGACAGTTCGATTTCCTCACGTTCAAAATCGTTGTAATACACCCTAATCCACAAGGTATCGTTATCGTCTTTATCGTACACTACAATCGACCCTTGAAATCGCAACAAATCATCGTAAAAAATAGGAAGTTCTATATTTCGGTTATAGCGTGTTAAATAAGCATCTAACTTATTAGTGATGGGATACGACGGTTTTCTTTTCGATATTTTTAAGTCATCCATTGGTTGTTGGTT
>JBKEDH010000033.1:0-23693 GCA_047975295.1 Aestuariibaculum sp. | reverse complement strand
CTAATAATTTAAAAGAGAATTAAAATGAAAAGATATTTATTTTTGATATTGATTTTTGTGTGCTTTTTAGTCGGGTGCAGCGAAGATTCGGATACTTCTTTTTCCAATGAGACCGAAGGCTCTGGAGGTTCTTTGGCTATTTTCGCTTTAAAAAACAATTACCTTTATACGGTTGATTACGAAAAACTAAATGTGTTTTCCTTAATTAATGGGGAACAGCCAGTTAAGGTAAACGAAATTTACGTAGGGTTTAATATTGAGACATTATTTTCGGATGCCGATTATTTGTATATCGGTTCAAGAAATGGGATGTACATTTATTCTATCGAAAATCCCGAATCGCCAAAAAAACTATCGGCCGTACAGCATTTAACGGCTTGCGATCCTGTTGTTTCGAATGGTAAAAATGCTTTTGTAACATTACATTCCAATAGTGTTTGTGGGAATAATGTAAACATTTTAGAAGTTTATAATGTAGAGTAACCAACCGTCCCAAAGCTTTTACATTCCAGAAATTTAACAGCTCCGAAAGGATTGGGGCTTTATCGTGATTATCTTTTTGTTTGCGACGATGTTATTAAAATATTTGATGTTTCGATAGCCGAAAACCCTGTTTTGATCCATAGTTTAGATAAAATGTGTTTTGATGTTATAATAAAGGATAACACGTTGTTTGCCATAGGAGAAACAGGAATGTACCGTTATGGGTTAAACGAAACCGATATTACCGATATTATTTTAAAGAGTTCGATAACTTTTTAGTGTACAACAGATTATAAAACAAGGTAATCGAAATAGCATTAATTCCAGTTTTCGTCAAAATCTAAATTGTCGTAATCGTCAATATCGAAGTCATCTTCAAATTCGTTGTAGTCACTAAAATCGTCTTCAGATTCGAAGTTTTTTTCGGGTGCGGTATCGGGTATCTGCCCGTGAACAAACATGAGGTTGGGGTAGTCGGTTTCACTGGTTTCATCTACAATTTCTCCCAATTCGACAAAAAAGGTCCACATACTTAAAAAATCATAGACATAAATAAGTCGTGGTTGTACTTCGTTAACTACGTCGTTAATGGAGGTTTCTTCCATTAATCGGGCAGAATTATCGTCACTTAAATCGAAAAGCGATATTTCTTCACCTTGATTCCATTGTGTATCACTTAAATAAAACGATGCCATTTCGGTACCATCAAACCCAAACGATTGGGTAATAATGTTGTGTAAATCTTCTAGTGTATCGGTTTCACGGATTTCCAAGTCACGAAAAATATCATCTTCGGTATCGTTATCCAGTATAACTCTAAATCTAAAAATCATGGTGTTAAATTAAAGTGCAAATGTATGGTATTTTTAATTATTTAGTAAATCGATGGAGTGTAAAAGTCATAGCACTTAGCAGGAAAAATGCACCTATTTGATGTGCAATGCCCAACCATACGGGAACATGCAGTAAAATAGTAAAAATGCCCAAAACAAATTGTAGGGCAACCATTATCAATAAAAAGTTAATGGCATTAGCCTGTAGTGGCGTAAGTGTAAGTTTTTTGGATTTTTGCCAGATTACCATGATAAATATTACAACTACATAGGCCAGCATGCGGTGTACAAACTGCACACCGCTTTTGCCTTCTATAAAGTTTTTGTAAATAGGGCTTTGTTCAATATAAACGGTTTCGTGAATAAATTTACCATTGCTCATTAAAGGCCAATGGTTATGTATAAAACCGGCATCGAGCCCGGCAACAAAGGCACCGTAAACAATTTGCAAGAGTAAAATGGCGTACCCCCACCGGATTAAATTTTTAAAAGGAGTGTTTATGTTTTTTTTGTTAGGGAACATTAAATCTAGTGCTACCCAAAAAGTATAGGCAAATGTTATAAATGCTGTAGTTAAGTGGGCGGCAAGCCTAAAATGGCTTACATCCGGCCTGTCCACCAATCCGCTTTTAACCATATACCAGCCCAAAAACCCTTGAAAAGCACCCAATGCCAGTAAAACAATGGATTTTTTTATGGTAGATACTGTGAGTTGCTTGGTGATTAAAAAGTAAAGAAAAGGAATGATGAATACCAAACCTATAAGCCTGCCTATAAGGCGGTGTAGCCATTCCCAAAAATAAATAGCCTTAAAATCTTCGAGTTCGAAATGGTTATTGAGTTTTTGATATTCGGGGTATTGTTTGTACAGCTTAAATGCTTCCTGCCATTCGGTTTCGGTTAATGGTGGGATGGTTCCGGTTATAAGTTTATAATTTGAAATTGAAAGTCCCGAGTGGGTTAAGCGTGTTATACCGCCAATAACTACCATAATAAAGATTAATAAACAGCCTGTTAATAGCCAATATATTACTTTTTTGTTGTCTTTTGTTTTCAAGGTTTTTATAGGTTAAAGCGATTAAGATTTGATGGTTTTAAGTAGTAAAGGTGTATAATTTTATGTTTTCGAGGCTTTATTTGTTGTACTTTTGGTATTCTTTTTTTCGGTTTTTAATCCTAGTTCTTTTCCTTTTTTCAGCATGAGCTTAAAAGCATCGTTGTACTCGTTTGGAATATCGCCCTCTAAAATGGCTTCTTTTATGGTTTCTTTAATGATACCTATTTCACGAGAAGGCTTTAAATTGAAGGTTTCCATTATTTCTTCTCCCGAAATAGGTGGTTGGAAATTACGAATGTGATCACGTTCTTCGACTTCAACAATTTTTTGGCGTACAATTTTAAAGTTATTGTGGTATTTTTTAAACTTTTTAGGATTTTTGGTGGTAATGTCGGCTTCGCAAAGGGTCATTAAATTATCGACATAATTGCCTGCATCGAAAACAAGGCGGCGTACCGCCGAATCGGTTACAATATCTTGTGCCAATACTATGGGACGGGAACTCATAAATACCATTTTTTGTACAAATTTCATCTTATCATTCAGAGGCATTTTTAATCTTTTAAATAGTGTAAAAACCATTTTAGAGCCTTCAAATTCATGTCCGTGAAATGTCCAACCTACCTTTTTGCTAAATTTTTTGGTAGGCGCTTTTCCTATATCATGTAGTAGTGCTGCCCAACGTAGCCAAAGGTTTTTGGTGTTTAGAGCAATATTATCGACCACTTCCAAGGTGTGGTAAAAATTGTCTTTATGGCGTTGGCCTTCAATTTCGTCGATACCTTTTAAAGCGATAAGTTCGGGTAATATATGGTTTAACAGTTCCGTTTTATCCAAAAGTAAAAATCCGATAGAAGGTTTGGGGCTTTCCAAAATTTTATGGAGTTCTGTAACAATACGTTCTTTGGTAATAATTTTTATACGTGCATTGTTTTTAGTGATGGCTTGAAGCGATTTATCTTCAATATTAAAGTTAAGCTGTGTGGCAAACCGTATGGCACGCATCATGCGTAAAGGGTCGTCACTGTAGGTTATATTGGGGTTTAATGGGGTGCGTATTGTTTTGTTTTTTAAATCTTCAATACCATTAAATGGGTCGAGTAAATTGCCAAAATCAACTTCATTTAAACTTAAAGCTAAGGCATTTATGGTAAAATCACGCCGGTTTTGGTCGTCTTGTAAAGTGCCATTTTCCACGGCAGGATTACGACTGTTTTTGGTGTACGATTCTTTTCGGGCACCAACAAATTCAATTTCTATATCATCGTACCTAAGCATGGCTGTACCATAGGTTTTAAAAACCTGTACTTTTGGAGTATTGGGTAAATTTTTGGCAACTTGTTGAGCCAAAGCAATACCATCGCCAATAGCTACCACATCGATATCTTTGGCGTTACCGCGTTTTAAAAGATAATCGCGAACAAAACCACCTATAACATAGCTGTCTAGACCTAACTCTTTTGCCGATTGGGAAATAATTTTAAATATATTGTGCTGTAGTGCTTCTTTGTAATTCATTAATGAAATATCAATTGTCAAATTCCAAATTTCAAAATCTAAAATAGAGCTGCCGTAGGATTCGGTATTTTTGAACGTTGTATTGTTACTCCCGAATAATTTTTACAATGCCATTGTTACTCAGTTTGATAATGGACGATGGTTTTTTACAGATTTTTTCGCGGTGCAAATTTACAACATAGTCCACACCTTTTAAAACCTCGGGTGTTATTTCTTTAAAGGATTTTGGTACAGGTTGTCCGCTTATGTTTGCCGATGTAGAGACAATGGCTCCATTTAATTTTCTACAAAGTTGGTAGCAAAACTCATCATCTGGTACACGAATAGCAGTACTGCCATCGGCAGCAATAAGGTTTTGAGCTAAATTCTGGGCGTTGTCGTAAATTATAGTAGTTGGTTTATCGGTTATGGCAATAATATCCAAAGCTGTTTCCGGTACTTGTTTTACGTATTTTTTAACCATTCGGTCGTCTGCAACCAAACAAATAAGGGTTTTACTGTCTTCGCGTTGCTTTAATGCATATATTTTTTTTACGGCATCTTGATTAGTAGCATCGCAACCAATGCCCCAAACCGTATCGGTAGGGTAGAGTATAATACCACCGTTTTTTAAAACTTCGAGGGCTTTTTTTATTTCTGTATATTGATTAGCCATTATTAGCTGTTTTTTATAAAATTTGTTAATGTATTTTTATTATGCTGTGGTTTTTAATTACCGTTCTGGTTTTAACAGTTTGTTATATAACATATTTTAAGCTATTGGTCCGTAATAATTTGTCTCTGTTTTAGGGATGTACTTATGGGGGCTCCTTTTAAAAACAATATAAAAAGGGGAATTTGTTTAGGCCTGAATAGTGATTTAAAAAAGAACTTAAATACTAACTGCCATCTTAAAATTTGGTAGGCCCAATATCCCGAATTTTTTCGTAAAACGTACAATAAAGAAATTTTCAATTCTTTTTTTATAGCTAAGCTTTTTTCTGTACTCTGTCCTTTAAAATGAGTATATTTCCCTTTGGGTACTAAATAGCAATCGCCATTTATAGCATTTTTAGCAATTCGGTAACATAAATCGGTTTCTTCGTAGTATAGAAAAATATTGGAATCGAAACCTCCTACTTGATGAAACTGCTCGGCTTTTACAACTAAAAAAGATCCCGGGACGCTTTGTACTTTTAAGGGGTTTTTGTAAATTTTTTGTCTTTTTGGGTATTTTCAGGATTTGTTTTTTCCAATAATTTTCTACCAAAAAGCTCTCTTTTTAAGCTTAAAAAGTGATCGAAAGATTTTTGGACTTCTTCTTTTTCGTTGTATTGTTGTGGGCAACAAACAGCAGCATTTTTATTACTTTCAAGAAATTGAAAAACAATATTTAAACAATCGTTTTGTAAGACTGTATCGTTATTGATAAAAGCATAAATTTTTCCATTAGCAAATTGTACACCATACATATTACCACCTCCAAAGCCTGTGTTATAACGGCTTCTAACTAACTTTACAAAAGGTTGGCTTAATCTGTTTAAAGCACTTTTTAGTTTCTCGAAATCTTTGGTTTCGGAGGCATTATCGACTACTATTATTTCATATGAAATAGTATCTGAAGTCCGTTCTAAGATAGAATTTATACAATTTATAGTAAAATTGGAAGAATTGTAGTTTATTATTATTGCAGAAACATCTTTCATATGTGCGATATGATTATTGGTCAAAAATACAAGTTGATAGCCTAAAAAACAAATAATGTAGTGCCATTGGTTTGCTTTTATTTGGATATATTTGCACCAAAAAGACCGAATAGCTATAACGGTATGGATATGGCAATAAGCCAAACAAATATTTTTTCATGAACGAAAAGTTGGTTATATCTCCAAATTATAAACAGTATGATAGTACCATAAAAATGGCTATTGACAATTTTGACAGTTATACACGAGTATTGGGAGATGCAGAGCGTAATGTTATTAAAATAGTAGAAATTAACAACGAAAAGCATACCTTAAAATCTTTTAAGGTACCTAATATTGTTAATCAACTAATTTATCGGTTTTTTCGAAAATCGAAAGCCCAGCGTTCTTTTGAGTATGCTAACAAATTATTGAATTTGGATATTAAAACACCTGTACCGGTAGCATATCAATTAAGTACAACAGCTTTTTTATTTAAAAAAAGTTATTATATGAGTGCATTGGTTGAATGCGATTTAACCTATCGGGAACTTACCGCAGATTTTAGTATTGCAGACCATGAGGCCATTTTAAGGGCTTTTACACGATTTACTTACAAATTGCATAAAAATGGTGTGAACTTTTTAGACCATTCGCCTGGAAATACTTTGATAAAACGAACCGATAACAACTACGAGTTTTATTTGGTAGATTTAAACCGTATGGAATTTGGTTCTATGGATTTTGAAACCCGAATTAGAAACTTTGCCAAGCTTACCATACATAAATCTATGGTGGAGATAATGAGCAACGAATATGCAAAATGTTCGGGAGAGGACGAGCAGGCTATTTTTAAGCTTATGTGGCAATCTACAATCGATTTTCAGGAGAAATTTTATAAAAAAATAAGAATTAAAAAACGTATTTTTTTCTGGAATAAAAGATATAAAACACGACCAAGCCAATCGCCAATAAAAAAAGACTAAGACGTTTTATTTTTATAGAGTTCCCGAAGTTTAGTGTATTTTAAAAATGTAATATTTGCTGTTTGAACACAAATTACAAATCCGTTTAGTCCATCGAGAAATCCGAATCTTAAAAAATAGGCCTTAAAAAATGCCCAAGTAGGATTAAAAAGAATATTCCAAATGCTAGCCTTTTTTCCTAAATTAAAATAGGCTTGGGCAGCAATGCTGGAAAAATGTTCGGTTTTTAAATTAAATTCAGAATAGGTTTGATATGTCCAGTGCAGGATATCACCTTGTAAATGTCCGGTTTTATTGTTAGTATTGTTTAAAACGATATTATCGTGTGGGTTTATACCTTTCCAACTGGCTTTCCGCCTATCGAAAATACGTAGTTTTTTGTTAGGATACCAGTCGGAATATTTAATCCATTGTCCGCAAAAATTGTTAAACCTATTGGCATAATAACCGTCAAGTTTCCAATTCGATTTTAAATTGATGATTGATTTTTGAAGTTTTTCAGAAAGTGCCTCATCACCATCCAACGACACAATATAATCGTGGCTGGCTTGGGTTAATGCAAAGTTTTTTTGTTCAATATAACCTAAAAATTCCTGTTCGATAAACTTTACTTTGTATTTTTCGCAGATATGTTTTGTGTTATCGGTACTAAACGAATCGACCACCACAATTTCATCTACAACATGAACCAACGATTGCAAACAACGCTCAATATTACGTTCTTCGTTAAAGGTTATTATAACTCCAGAGAGTTTAATCATAATTAATTATAAATTGAGTGTAAAAATAGTATTTTTGTTGCAATGAGCCTAAAGCAAAAAGCATCGGTTATTATAAGCACTTACAACCAGCCCCAATGGTTGCAAAAGGTACTTTGGAGTTATGAATGCCAAACCGAGACCCATTTTGAAATAATTATTGCCGATGATGGTTCTGCATCACCGACGCAAGATGTAATAGAGGCTTTTAAGCAACGGTCGAAGTTAAATGTTGTTCATGTTTGGCAGGAAGACCACGGTTTTCAAAAAACAAAAATACTGAATAGGGCCATTTTGAAAGCAACTTCAGATTATTTGATTTTTACAGATGGCGATTGCATTGTTAGAAACGATTTTGTGGCAGCTCATTTAAACATGCGAAAACAAAATTGTGCACTTTCGGGCGGATATTTTAAGTTACCGGAATCGGTGTCAAAAATAATTACGGAAAATGATATACAGCAACAAAACTGTTTTAACTCCAATTGGCTTTTGCAACATGGTTTAAAGAAAACATTTAAGTTAAACAAATTAACGGCCAAAGGTAATAAGGCATGGTTTTTAAATACCTTTACACCAACAAAAGCCACTTTTGATGGGATGAACGCCTCTTGTTGGAAAGAAGATGTTATGGCTGTTAACGGTTTTGACGAACGTATGCAATATGGAGGAGAGGACCGCGAGATGGGTGAGCGTTTAATGAATAAAGGGGTAAAGTTTTTGCAAGCACGATACAGTTTGGTTTGTGTGCATTTATATCACGACAGGCCTTATAAAAATGAAGAAGCATTGCGTATAAATAATACAATTAGAAAGCATACAAAAAAAAATAAATCGATTTGTACCAATTTTGGTATTTTAAAAAATAAAGTTTAAAATGGATTTTTTTATGAAAAATATAAAAGAACAATTGGGGTTTTACCGTTTATTAAGTACTAATTTATAAAGTTCGATTGTTTTTTGTGCCATTATTTTTGTAGAAAACCCTTCCAATAGCTGTTTGTTTGCATTATTTACTATAGCTTCGATACGAGATTTATCTTGATGTGCCAACATTAATTTATCGGCCAATGCCTTGTAATCATTTACATTGGCCAAGAATCCAGTTCTTTCATTTATTACAATGTCGGTAATACCACCGGCATTTGTCGATATTACCGGGACTTTAAAGTAAAAAGCTTCGTTTATCACTTGAGGCAAACCTTCCGACTGTGATGTAAGTAAAAAAAAGTCGAATTGAGGTAAAAAAGCCGATGCATTTTTTACAAAATCGGTAAAGCTAATGTGGTTTTTTAAGCCATATTGTTCGATTAGTTCCAAATACATTGTGGTTCTTTCGGTAAAAGATCCTATTTGGACAAAATGAAAGTTATCATTCTTTTTTGTATTGACAATTTCGTTTACTACCTTAATATAGGTAATTAGATTTTTGGCTCTTATATGGTTGCCTATGGTGCCAATAATTATCTTGCCTTGGGGAATATTGAGTTTTTCCCGTAGTGAAAAGGGGGCTTTTAAATGGCGGTTATCGAAACGGATACCATTATTAAATGGTTAGTACTTTTGCTTTGTCGCATATGCTTTTAAGTGTTATTTTTTCAGTTGCTTTAGAAACACATACAATCTTTTTTATTTTAGGATAGTTATATTTAAATAGGGTTTTTTTTCTGTTCTTTATAGCAAACGATGTTTTTTTATGTAAGATAAAAGGTGGTAATTTATTATAAAGCTTATCGGCAATTACTGCTAATGTTAGTGCGGTTGGGTCGTGAATATGTATAATGTCTATATGTTCCGATTTGCAAACAGTAATTATTTTTAACGAAAACCTTAAATCGGCTTTAAAGGCTAAAGGAGCTTGATGTAATTTTGAAATGGTATCTGCAGCTTTTAAGTTATTATATAGTTTACTGTTTTTAGGACACAGAACATGTGTAGAGACATCGTTTTGATAAGATGTATTTATTTCAAAGCAAAGATTTTCTAAGTGGTTTTCACCACCTCCCCAAGTTTTTACCGCAGAAATATGTAGTATATTCATATTGTTTTTAGTTGTTCAGGTTTTTTAAGAACATTTCAAGATCATGGAAGATTAATTCGGGAGTAAAGGCGTTGTAAAGCTTGTTGGTATTTTGTTTAAGATATTTAGTATTTTTATTTACAAACAATTCGGGTTTAAAATCGTTTAAATGTATGGCTATATTCTGTTTGTTGCTAAAGGTATGCCAGGTCTTTTTATCTATCCAAGGCGAAAAAATGGAAAAAGAGGGTACATTGAGAGCTTTGGCCATATTTACAGCTCCTCCTTCGTTGCCTATTAGTGCTCGGCAAAGTTTGGTAATGGCCAAAAATTCACGAAGGCTCTTTCCAAATATGTCAAGCTTTATATTTTGCTTGGTATGGGGTTTACATAGGCTGAAAAGCTTATCAACATCGTTTCTTTGATTTGGAATATAATTAAATAAGACCTGCATATCTGTTTTTTTGACCAAAAAATCGATGATTTTTGCCATATAGGGCAAAGGGTACGTTTTGTTTTTACTGCTGCCCAAGACACTCACCATAACAATTGGAACATCTAAATTTATGTTTTTGGAGACAAGCATTGTTTTTGTCTGTTCTATTTCGGCTTTTGTAAGATATATTTTGGGTTTGACTATTTCCTCTTTAAGATTGATATCGAATAAAGGATGTAATAGTTGTAATCTGTTTTCAATAGCTAATCCGGCATTGGATAGGGGGTCTTTAGAGTATGTTACGGGATGTGTATATAAAAAATGTGTATAAAACTTATATTTGCTTATCCGTATATTTGCTTTGGAGAAAATACTCATCAAATTACTTGATATTTTGGAATAGGCATCTACAACAACATCATAACGTTCTGCTTTAATCGATTTTAAAAAACGGTAAAATTTAGCTTTATTTTTTTGTGTTTCGGTATCTATTAAAATAAGCTTGTCTATATACGGATTGTTAAGTACAACAGGAACCGTATGCTCATTTATGGCATAATGCAGTTTGTAACTGGGGTGTTTTGTTTTTATTACTTCAAATAAGATACTGCTTGTAAGTACATCACCAATCATTTTTTGTTGTATAACTAAAATCTTCATAAAGCTTTTAAACTATAAATAAAAAATTCCAAATCCAGTTTAAATTATTTGGAATTTGGAATTTTTCATTATTGATTTCTTTTTATTAAACCGCAACATCGTTATCGCGAAGAGCGTCGTTTAAAGATGTTTTTTTATCGGTACTTTCTTTGCGTTTTCCAATAATTAAAGCACAAGGTACTTGATAATTACCGGCAGCAAACGTTTTGGTATAACTGCCCGGTATAACAACCGAACGAGCAGGAACCCGACCTTTCATCTCAACCGGAGTATTGCCGGTAACATCAATAATTTTTGTAGAAGCAGTTAGTACAACATTGGCTCCAAGAACGGCTTCGGTTTCTACACGAACGCCCTCTACAACAATACAGCGAGAACCTACAAAAACATTATCTTCAATAATTACCGGCGCAGCTTGTAATGGCTCTAAAACACCGCCAATACCAACACCACCCGATAGGTGTACATTTTTTCCAATTTGTGCACAACTGCCAACGGTTGCCCAAGTATCGATCATAGTGCCTTCATCTACATAAGCACCAATGTTTACATAGCTTGGCATTAAAATGGTTCCTGCCGAGATATAGGCGCCATGTCGTGCTACGGCATTGGGTACAACCCGAATGTCTTTTTCGGCATAATTATTTTTTAAGGGTATTTTGTCGTGATATTCAAAAATCCCAGCTTCCAGAGTTTTCATTTTTTGAATAGGAAAGTAAAGTACAACACCTTTTTTTACCCATTCGTTTACCTGCCAACCGTTTTCGGTTGGTTCGGCAACACGTAACTCCCCTTTGTCTAATAAATCCACAACTTTTCTAATGGCAGCGGTTGTTTTTTCTTCTTTTAAAAGTGTTCTGTTATCCCAAGCTTGTTCAATAATTTGTCTTAACTCTGTCATCTATATAATATTTTAGGCAAATATACTATCTAAAGCATAAATAGCTTAGATAAATCATTATTTATTACAAAATCACAATTTCAAGAAATTTCAGAACAAAGTCATTTCAAGCATAAAAAATCATTGTTTTATCGATAAAATATAATTATTATCAGTTTAGCGATAAAAATCAACATTACATCTACTAATCGAATATACAGGGAGTTACAACTAATTTTTTATAAATAAAGTATCGTTTCTATATATATTTGCTTACCCAATGAAATCAAAAATAAAATTGAGAATTAACTTTCTATTTGTTATTACGTTCATGTTTTATACCATAAGCTATGCCCAAAATAGCAGTGGTAACGATTTAGCTAAAAATAAACGCCTAAGCGCGCAATGTGTTAATATTGTGAAAACCAAGGGGGTACAATTTCTCAACAATAATAAAGAAGGGATTAAAGTTGAAACCATAAAAATAGCTAAAAGATTAAGTGATATTAGGATTTATTTTAATACGCAGAGAAACTTAGACAATTTAAGTATAATTTTTCCAGAAATAAATAAATTGATCAAAGTTTAATTAGTTTAATTTTTAAGGCATAAGGTCATCTATACGTTAGATGGCCTTTTTTGTTTTTAAATAAATTTGAATGTCATTATATTTGCGACAAACAAAACAATGGCACGTATTTTAGCAATAGATTATGGTTTAAAGCGTACGGGAATCGCTGTTACCGATGAGATGCAAATTATAGCTTCCGGACTAACAACGGTCGATACTACCGGTTTAATGACTTTTTTAAAAACTTATATCTTAAAGGAAAATGTAGAATTATTTGTAGTGGGAGAACCCAAACAAATGGATAATTCGGTATCTGAAAGCGAAAAGCTAATACAGCCATTTTTACAGAAACTACAAAAGCAATTTCCTGATATACCGATAGAACGTGTTGATGAACGTTTTACTTCAAAAATGGCATTTCAGGCAATGATTGATGGTGGCTTAAAAAAGAAACAGCGCCGCAATAAAGCTTTGATAGACGAAATAAGTGCAACTTTAATATTACAGAGTTATTTATATTCTAAATAAATATGGTTTTGTTTAGCTATAATGATAGTATTTGTATTTTTGAACAAAATTAAAAACAAAGATGATTTTACCAATAGTGGCCTATGGCGACCCTGTTTTAAAAAAAGAAGCAACCGATATCGATAAGGATTATCCCGAATTGACAGGGCTTATTGATAATATGTTCGATACCATGTACAATGCATATGGTGTTGGTTTGGCGGCTCCACAAATTGGTCTGCCCATTAGATTGTTTGTTATCGATACGTCGCCTTTTGCAGAAGACGAAGATTTAAACGAAGAAGAACAAAATAATCTAAAAAACTTTAAACGTGTTTTTATTAATGCCAAAATAACCCGTGAAGAGGGCGAAGAATGGAGCTTTAACGAAGGCTGCTTGAGCATACCCGATGTTAGGGAAGATGTTTACCGAAAACCAGACATTACAATTGAGTATTTGGATGAAAACTTTAATGCCCGTACCGAAACGTTTAGTGGTCTTATGGCAAGGGTAATCCAGCACGAGTACGACCATATTGAAGGTATTTTATTTACCGATAAACTATCCAGCCTGAAAAAACGTTTAATAAAAGGAAAACTGAATAATATTTCCAAAGGGAAAATAAAAGTAGATTACAGAATGCGTTTTCCCGATCAAAAAAAGAAGCGATAATATTTGCAGAACAATAACAAACAATTGATATTTGTCTCTCTCAAACATAAAAATATATGAGTTTAGAAAAAGTATTGGCCATATCCGGTAAATCGGGATTGTACAAATTAGTAACACAAACAAGATCTGGGTTTGTGGCAGAATCTTTAACCGATAAAAAAAGAATTTCGGTAAGTATTCAGCAAAATGTTAGTGTGTTGAGTGAAATTGCTATTTACACCTTAACCGAAGAAGTACCTTTAAAACAGGTGTTTTCCAGTATTAAGAAAAAAGAAAATGGAGGAGAAACTTCTGTAAAGGCTAAGGACGGCAAGGATAAACTCGAAGCATACTTTTTCGATATTTTACCTAATTATGACGAAGATCGTGTTTATACCAGCGATATAAAAAAAGTAATACAATGGTATAACTTGTTGCATCAGCACGATTTATTGGGTAATCTGGAAGAAGAAGAAGAAGAATTGGAAGAAAAAACCAAAGCAGCTAATAACGAGGAGGAATAGTTTTATAATTATATATTCAAGCAGATAAGGTTTAATGCTCCATCTGTTATTTTATTAAGCCCAAATTAGATTATTTTTTGTGGATAATA
Organism: Aestuariibaculum sp.; assembly: GCA_047975295.1. GTDB lineage: Bacteria > Bacteroidota > Bacteroidia > Flavobacteriales > Flavobacteriaceae > JBKEDH01. The sequence continues at coordinate 10,055 of JBKEDH010000033.1, read as the reverse complement.
AATATTGCTGGTCTTTTATGTAGGTTCACCGTATTTTTTTTCCAAGCTTGTGCAGGCTGGGTCTTTATAAATTCGGTTTGTAGCGTAATATCGCAGGCCACGCAAACAAGCGTATTTTTATCTAAAATAAGACTTAAATCTTCAAGAAGTTTGTTGTTTCGGTAAGGTGTTTCTATAAATATTTGCGATTGGTTATATTCAAACGATAGGCGTTCTAAATGTTTAAGTTCTTTTTTTCGTTCGTTTTTTTCGATGGGCAAATAGCCATTAAAAGTAAAGCTTTGTCCGTTCATGCCAGAGCTCATCATAGCCAATAGAATAGAAGAAGGACCAACCAAAGGAATAACCTTAATATTGTTTTTATGAGCGAGATTGACAATATCAGCACCGGGATCTGCAATACCGGGACAGCCCGCTTCTGATAAGAGCCCGATATTTACCCCTTCGTTACATGGCACCAAAAAGTTTGGCAAGCTGTTAATATCTGTAAATTTATTCAACAGAAAAAAGTGCAAGGAAGGTTGTGGCTTTTCGGGTGAAATCTTTTTTATAAAACGTCTTGCGGTTTTTTCGTTTTCTACAATAAAAGTATCGGTTTGGTCAATAATCTGTTTAACGGTTATGGGCAAAACATCCAAGGGATTGTTGTCTCCCAAAGTTGTGGGTATTAGAAAAAGTTTGCCTTTCATTTTACTGTGTTAATTTATTGGCAATTATACTACAGGCTTCGTTAAGCATTTGGTAAACATTTACAAAACCATCACCGCTGCCATAATAGGGGTCGGGTACATCGAAATTTTTATTGGGGTAAACTTCGTTTAGTATAAAATTTACTTTGTTTTTATCGTTATTGTTTCTTGCCAAAGCAGTAACATTGTTGTAGTTGAAGCCATCCATAACATAAATGAGGTCAAAGTTGTCAAAGTCCGAAACGTTAAACTGTCTGCCTTGTAAATTGGAAATGTTTATATTATGTTTTCTTGCAATGGCAATAGAGCGTTTGTCCGGAGGGCTTCCAATATGGTAGCTTGCAGTTCCGGCAGAATCGATAATATAAGAATCTTTGGGAAGTTTATTGCGCAAAATACCTTCTGCCAATGGCGAACGGCAAATATTGCCCAAGCATACCATTAAAATACGGGTCATTGTTAATTGGTTTTAAACCGTAAGTTTTTGTGTAATGTCTTCTACGTATTTTCTAAATTGTTTATCGGTAGTGGACAAGTTATCTACGGTTTTACAGGCATGTAATACCGTGGCATGGTCACGTTTTCCTATTTGGGAACCAATACTGGCTAAAGATGCCTTGGTGTATTTTTTAGCAAAAAACATGGCCAATTGTCGGGCTTGTACAATATGACGTTTTCTTGTTTTAGATTGCAGGGTATCGATATCCATTTGGAAATAATCCGATACGATTTTCTGAATATAATCTATGGAAATTTCCCGCTTTGTGTTTTTTACAAATTTTTCAACAATAACACGAGCCAGATCTAAGGTGATTTCTTTTTTATTGAAGGATGATTGCGCTATTAACGAAACGATGGCACCTTCAAGTTCCCTAACGTTGGTTTTTATATTTTTGGCAACGTATTCTATAATATCGCTTGGCATTTCAACACCATCACGGTATAGTTTATTGTTTAAAATGGAAACACGGGTCTCGAAATCGGGTGTTTGCAGCTCGGCCGATAGACCCCATTTAAACCGTGATAATAGACGTTGTTCTATATCCTGCATATCGACAGGAGCTTTATCGCTGGTTAAAATAACCTGTTTTCCGTTTTGGTGCAAATGGTTGAATATATGGAAAAACACATCCTGTGTCCCGGTCTTGCCCGAAAAGAACTGTACATCGTCAATAATCAACACATCAATTAACTGGTAGAAATGAATAAAATCGTTTCTGTTGTTCTTTTTTACGGCATCTATGTATTGTTGGGTAAATTTTTCGGCAGAAATATAAAGTACCGTTTTTTCGGGATGTTTATCCTTAATTTCTATACCAATGGCATGTGCTATATGTGTTTTACCTAAACCTACGCCTCCAAAAACCAATAGGGGGTTAAATGAAGTACCACCCGGTTTGGCTGCAACAGCTAATCCGGCACTTCTTGCCAACCGGTTTGAATCGCCTTCTAAAAAATTTTCGAAATTATAATTGGGGTTTAATTGCGACTCGATTTCAACCTTTCTAATACCGGGAATAACGAACGGGTTACGCAATTCTGGATTTTTATTGTTTAAAGGAACATCGACTTCTTGGGGTTTTACCGCATTTCTGTTTGTACTGGGTATTTTTTCGGTAAAGGGTTGTTTGTTGCCATAGGTGTTTTCCATTTTAATAATGTAAACCAATTTGGCTGTTTCCCCAAGTTCTTTAGTAAGAGCTACTTTTAAAATTTTAACATAATGTTCCTCTAACCACTCATAAAAAAACTTGCTGGGTACTTGTATGCTTAGAGCATTGTTAGCCAACTTAACAGCAACAATGGGCTCGAACCAAGTTTTATACGCTTGAGGCTGGATATTATCCTTTATAAATTTGAGACAGTTATTCCATACCGTTTGCGCAGTGTTCTCCATGTTTTTAGTAAGTGGTTTTTTGTTAATTAATTTAGAAATAGCAAATAAAACTTTTCCTGTTAAAAGCTTCGGCAAATATGTGAACAAAATTCTAAAAAAAAAAATCATTTAGTATTGATTTTTTAGAAAAATTTGTTCATGTTTAAACCGTAGCCGAAACTACAAAAAAATATTTAAATAACCTTATGAAAATCGATGAAATACAAATAAGAGTGAGGTATGGTGAAACAGACCAAATGGGAGTTGTTTATCATGGCAATTATGCGTTATATTTAGAAATGGGACGTATTGAGTGGTTAAGAAAATTAGGTATATCCTATAAAAGCATGGAAGAAAACGGTGTAATGCTTCCTGTGGTTTCTTTAAATATAAATTATAAAAAATCAGCTTGTTACGACGACCTTATTAAAGTAAAAACTCAACTTAAAAAAACACCTACAGCCAAGATTGAATTTGAATATGAAATAACTAATGAAAATGGTGATATTTTAACAACTGCATCGACCACCTTGGTTTTTATAGATAAGAAAACCAACAAACCTATGCGGGTGCCACAATATATATTGGATGCCATTGAAAAATAATAATCAGTATTATTCCAAACAATTTATTTTCTTTTAGAATTTATCTGGCTTTTTTTATCGAAGTAAAATTAGTAGCTCTAAGTTTGATTTAAAGTTTTTTTGTTGCATAATATTGCGGAAACAAAAAAGATAAAAACAAGCCCGAAGTAGCATTTTTTTTAACTATTATAAAAAGTCAAGATGGATTCTTGGTCATTTTGTATTTTTGTCAACAGTAATAAAATATCAAGATATGCACTTAACTAAAGAAACTGTTTTGGCACAAGCCAATCAAGCCAGTAAAAATACTTTAATGGAAACCTTGGAGATAGAAATGGTCGATTATGGTAATGATTTTTTGGTGGCGAGAATGCCCGTAAATTCAAGAGTATACCAACCCGATGGCGTTCTGCATGGTGGTGCTACGGCAGCCTTGGCCGAAAGTGTAGGCAGTTTTGCATCGCATATTTTTATTGACACCGAAGCGTTTTTTGTTCGTGGTATAGAAATTACGGCCAATCATTTAAAAAGTGTTAAGGAAGGTTACGTTTATGCCAAGGCTACATTTATCCATAAAGGTCGTACCACGCAATTGTTGGATATTCGTATAACCGACGATAACGGTAATCTTATTTCGGTATGCAAACTGTCCACTATTTCATTACCTAAAAAGAAATAATGGCTATTGATGATTTTTTAGCCCGCATTGAGGCTCAATATAAAAGCCAACGCCCTTTTGTAGCCTACCGAAAACCAAATGATATTTTGGTAAATGCCATACTGCAACAAAATGACAATATATATATTGCCGAACAATTTACCGAAAAAGGCTTTGTGTTTTCACCGTTTGATGATAACGGACAAACGGTGTTGATACCGTTATCTGTTTCCGAAAGTTTTAAATTTCGATATCAAACTGAAAACCATCCAAAAGAGGAAATAAAAGCATCAAAGATTGATGAGGTATCAAAGTCAAACCATATCGACCTTGTCAATAACGGTATTTCGGCTATAAAAAATGATGAATTTAAAAAAGTGGTACTATCCAGAAAGGAATCGGTATCACTTTCAAAAAACAACCCATTAAGCATTTTTAAGCGTTTGTTAAATAGCTATCCAAAAGCATTTGTGTATTGTTGGTACCACCCAAAAGTAGGGTTGTGGTTAGGTGCCACGCCCGAAACTCTTGTAAAAATAGAAGGTAAACAATTTTCTGTCATGGCATTGGCAGGCACACAGGAATATCAAGGTACATTAAATGTGTTATGGCAAGATAAAGAAAAACAGGAGCAACAGTTTGTAACCGATTTTATTGTTGAAAACCTTGAAAATGTGGTCGGGAATATAAAAATTTCCAATACAGAAACCGTTAGGGCCGGTAATTTGGTACATTTAAAAACGATAATTTCGGCACGATTAAACCCAAAAGCAACCTTAAAGGATGTCGTGTTTAAACTTCACCCAACGCCTGCGGTTTGTGGTTACCCAAAAGCTATTACCAAGCAATTTATTTTAAAGAATGAAGGTTATAATCGTGAATTTTATTCGGGTTTTTTAGGTGAATTGAACTTTGAAACCATCAAAACACCACGTTTAGGTAAGCGTAATATAGAAAACCGTGCTTATGCCATCTCTACAAAAAGTACGCAGTTGTATGTTAACCTGCGCTGCATGCAGTTACAGGGTAATCAGGCTTTTATTTATGTAGGTGGTGGTATAACGGAGCATTCCAATGCCGAAAGCGAATGGTGGGAAACCGTAGCCAAATCCATAGTGGTTAAAAGTGTTTTGTAATTAGGCTTTTTAACGGGCTATTTATTACTTTTACGCTTTCTTAAAACAAAATATGGTATATTCCAAAATTCCGTTGGCACAGACCGTGACCGAACTTTGCAAGGCAAAAGGTATTAAACATATTGTTATTTCGCCCGGTAGCCGTAATGCTCCCTTAACCATAGGCTTTACCAGTAATGAATATTTTAAGTGTTACAGTATTGTGGACGAGCGTTGTGCCGCTTTTTTTGCATTGGGATTGGCACAGCAGTTACAAGAGCCAACAGCAGTAGTATGCTCGTCGGGAAGTGCATTACTCAATTATTATCCGGCGGTTTCCGAGGCGTTTTATAGCGATATTCCCTTAGTGGTTTTATCGGCAGACAGACCTAAGCATTTAATTGGTATTGGTGACGGACAGACCATTGTCCAAAAAAACGTATATAAAAACCATATTCTGTATTCGGCAAATTTAAAATTGGATTTATCTGAAAAACAAGAAAACAAAAGAGACGAACCGCCCATTATAAAAAATTTTGAAAATAGATTGGAGCGTTTTCTCGGCTTACAAAAGGATATACAAACCTATAATGAAGAAGAAATAAACAAGGCCATAAATACGGCAATTGAAAAAAAAGGTCCGGTACATATCAATATTCCGTTTAATGAACCTTTATATAAAACTGTTGAAGATTTAAGCGTCTTTCCAAAAGTGATACAACCCGCCGAACCTTCTGAAATTATTGAAGAAAATATACTTGAAGCATGCTTAAAACAATGGCATTCGGCAACAAAAAAAATGGTTTTGGTTGGGGTGAACCATCCTAATAGTATTGAAGAAAAATGGCTAAAAATATTAGCCGAAGACAATAGTGTAGTGGTTTTTACCGAAACCACGTCGAACCTGCACAACGATAATTTTTTTCCGAGTATCGACCAAATTATTGCAGCTTTAAACGAGGACGAACAGCAAAAACTTTCGCCCGATATATTATTAACTTTTGGAGGATTGATCGTATCGAAAAAAATAAAGGTTCTGTTGCGCAAGTTTCAACCAAAACAACATTGGCATATTGGCGAAAAAGGTGGTAACGACACTTTTTTCTGTTTAAAACAGCATATAAAAACTACTCCAAATATATTTTTTAAAGCCTTTTTGCCTAAGGTGGTACGGGTTTCAAGCGTTTATTATAACATTTGGAAAACGGTAAAAAGTTACCGTTTGCAAAAGCACCGAGAGTATTTAGAGAAAGTCCCATACAGCGATTTTCAGGTCTTTTCGCAAACATTAAAAGCGATTCCCGATAGTTATGTGCTGCAAGTGGGCAACAGTTCGGCCATTCGTTATACACAATTGTTTAGTATTAATAAAACAGTTGAAGTGTTCTGTAACCGTGGTACAAGCGGTATCGATGGTAGTACATCTACCGCAATTGGTTGTGCAGTGGCCAACGTAAAGCCAACAGTGTTTATTACGGGTGATATTAGTTTTTTTTATGACAGCAATGCACTTTGGAATAATTATATCCCCAATAATTTTAGGATTATTTTAATCAATAATTCCGGTGGTGGTATTTTCAGGATTCTTCCCGGCCATAAAAACACCGAAAATTTCGATACCTATTTTGAGACCAAACATCAATTAACCGCCGAGCACTTATGTAAGATGTATGGTTTTCAATACGAAACGGCAAACAATGTAACCGATTTAAACACTATTTTTAAAACGTTCTATAATCCAGCCAATACACCTAAATTATTGGAAGTTTTTACACCAAGCCGTATTAACGATAGGGTATTGTTAGATTATTTTGAGTTTATTGGATAAATAGAGGGGGTGCGAAAAGGATAGTTTTTATTTCGGGACTGTTCCTTCGATAATTTACTACCTTCAATTCTTTTGTGTTTTATAATATATCGTTATTCAAATTGATTTTTTTCTTTTTTGAAATGAACCCGTTTAAACTTTTCCAAATTGGCTAAAAAAATGCATGTTTTCACTTACTTTTTTGTCTTTTTTTCTTCCATAGTCCTGCTATTCAGCTCATAAAAGCATTCAGCTTAACAAAAATCTTCTAATTTTAGCTTCAATCCAAAAAGTTTAAGAGAGTTCAATGTCTTTAAAGTTTTATTCATTTTTTGTTATAATACGGGTAATGTTCTTAAAAATAAAAGATTATGTGGTTTTGTAAAAAATATACATGGATAACCTGTGTGACCAATACTATTTTTCGTGTGTCTTATATATAGACATCATTTTTAAGGTGTATTGTTAATCATTTAAAAATTTAAGAATTATGAGTAAAAGAGACGAGCTTATTGTAAAATATGCTGCCGATTTAAAGGAGAAATGTGGTGTAACGGCCAATATGGATTTATTAACCAAAGTTACCATTGGTTGCGGGCCTTCAATTTATAATGCCGATGCCGCCACAGTTTCGGGTTCGGATGAAAGCGAGTTGGAAACCGTAAAAAACAATTTTCTAATTAAAAAATTAGGTCTTAAAAATGGTCCGGAATTAGATAAGGGTATTACTACTGTTATGGAGCAATATGGCAAATCCAATCGTAACAAGTACAGAGCGGTTGTATATTATTTGCTAACCAAGCATTTTAAAAAAGAATCGGTTTATTAATATAAGAGCCTGTTTAAATTTGTATGATAGACTTTTTGTATAGTTTATTTTTTGATGTAGAATGAGGTAAAATAGAAGATAATAGCTAGGCTACTTGATGAAATTTTAACGAAATTATGCGCAAAGAGATATAGAAAACAATTGATATAAATTAAACATGCTCTAAATCCAAAAAGGAAAAACAAGCGTTTGGTAATGTTCCAAGCGCTTTTTTTGTTGTGTGTGGCAACAATTAAAAATTCTCGCTTACCTTTGTGGCATGATAAAAATAGGGGAAATAAATACACTGGAAATTTTACGTGAAACCGATCATGGTATCTATCTGGTCGATGTTGATGGTAACGAGGTTTTGCTGCCCAACCGCTATGTGCCGGAAACGTTTAAAATATGGGATAAAATAGATGTTTTTGTATATCTTGATAACGAAGAGCGACCGGTAGCAACTACCGATACACCTTATGTAAAACGTGGCGAATTTGCCGTTTTGCGCTGCAACCAAGTAACCGAATACGGAGCTTTTTTAGATTGGGGTTTAGTTAAGGAGCTATTTTGTCCGTTTAAAGAGCAGGTTTTTAAAATGAAGCCCGGAGGTTGGTATCTGGTATATTGTTATTTAGACGAAAAAACCGAACGCTTGGCTGCATCCAGTAAAACCAATAAATTTTTAAACAATACGGCACTTACAGTAAAACAGTTTGACGAGGTCGATTTGATTGTTTCCCATCCCTCCGATATCGGTATAAATGTTATAGTAAACGGAAAATATTCGGGTTTAATCTATAAAGACGAAATTTACACCGATTTAAGTATAGGCGATAAATTAAAGGGTATTATAAAAAAAGTGCGTCCGGGAAATAAACTGGATATTGTTCTGGGACAAATTGGTTATAGAAACATTGAACCCAATGCGCAAAGAATATTAGATATTTTGACCGATAATGATGGATTTCTTGGTTTAACCGATAAATCATCGCCCGAAAAGGTTAAAGCCGAATTGCAAATGAGCAAAAAGAACTTTAAAAAGGCGATTGGTTCGTTGTATAAGCAAAAAAATATATTAATTAAACCGGATGGTATTTATTTGGTAAATCAAGAAAAACATGATTAATACAGATACCATTGTAGCGTTGGCAACACCTTCGGGGGCAGGTGCTATTGCTGTTATCCGGTTGTCGGGGAACGATGCTCTTAAAATTGCTGCTACCTGTTTTAAATCGGTTACAGCCCATAAGCAGTTGCTTAAACAAAAAACGCATACCATCCATTTGGGACATATTGTCGATGATAATAAAACCATCGATGAGGTGTTGGTATCCATTTTTAAAACCCCCAATTCCTATACAGGTGAAGATGTGGTCGAGGTGTCCTGTCATGGTTCTAATTACATTCAGCAGGAAGTTATACAATTATTTCTTCGAAGAGGTGCCAGAATGGCAACAGCTGGAGAGTTTACCCTACGTGCCTTTTTAAATGGTAAATTGGATTTAAGCCAAGCCGAAGCCGTAGCCGATTTAATAGCCAGCGATAACGAAGCCAGTCATCAAATAGCCATGCAGCAAATGCGTGGTGGTTTTAGTAACGAAATAGCAAAACTTCGCGAAGAACTGCTTAATTTTGCATCCTTAATTGAGTTGGAACTCGATTTTTCAGAAGAAGATGTAGAATTTGCCGATAGAATCCAATTTAAACAGCTTATTGAGCGTATCCGGTCTGTGTTAAAACGATTAATCGATTCGTTTGCCGTTGGTAATGTAATTAAAAATGGTATTCCCGTAGCTATTGTGGGCGAACCCAACGTGGGAAAATCAACTCTTTTGAATGCCTTGTTGAATGAAGAGCGAGCCATAGTTTCAGACATCGCAGGAACCACCCGAGATGCTATTGAAGATGAAATTACTATAAAAGGAATTGGTTTCCGGTTTATAGATACGGCAGGAATTAGAGAAACAGAAGATGTGGTTGAAAATATTGGGATTAAAAAGACTTTTGAAAAAATTGAACAAGCTCAAGTCGTGTTGTTTTTGTTCGATAGTTCCAAGTTTAAAGTTTTGGAAGAGGAGTATATAACCGAAATTGAAAAGGTTAAAAATAAATATCCATTAAAACCTTTAATTGTGGTTTTTAATAAAATTGATCTACTTTCCAAAAATGAGATCGCAACAATACAAAACCAGCTTAAAACCTTAGATCTTAAACTTGAAACCATATCGGCAAAACAGAATATAGGAGTTGATAATTTAAAAACCGCATTATTTTCTTTTGTAAACACCGGAGCCTTACGCAATAACGAAACCATTGTTACCAATACCCGCCATTACGATTCACTTTTAAAAGCATTGGAAGAGATTGATAAGGTTAAAAGTGGTCTAGAAACAGGCTTGCCGGGAGATTTATTGGCTATCGATATCCGTCAGGCACTTTATTATTTTGGTGAAATAACCGGACAAGTATCCAATGATGAGTTATTAGGTAATATTTTTGCTAATTTTTGTATCGG
>JBKEDH010000172.1:0-2476 GCA_047975295.1 Aestuariibaculum sp. | reverse complement strand
AAAATAAACTTACTTGATTTATCAATTTGATTTTCAAGACCTCACAGGTTTTTAAAACCTGTGAGGTCTATGGGTTCAATATTTTGATTATTAATGTATTGAGAATATTTTTTTATTTTTTATCATATACTAAAAAAAGTGATTCATTTTTCAACACCTATTCCAATAAATCGGTTTTATTTAAAGTAGTTAGTTTACTATCTATATCTTTTATAAAATCTGCTTCGGTTTTTATCCCATTAGGCTCTTGTTCCCAAGCCCCCAAAAAGTAATAGGTTATGGTATTTACAGTAGGTTTAAAGATTACCAAATGGTCGTCTTTTCCAGCTTTTTGTTCGGCAACTTCATTCAATTTATAAAAAAGAGCCATTCCCAGCTTGTCTGCCGGATTTGCAAGTGTTTGCACACCATAGGTGGCAATGTATGCCCATTTTTCGCCTTCTTTTTTATGGAAAGGCACATCGTGCTTTACTATTCCGGTACATAGACCTGTAATTTCTTTTGAAGGCGTTAGTTGGGCTTTTGTATATGTACCCGTTGGAAAAATAGTTAGATTCGATTTTAAATCAATACTTTCATTTCCCGATTCCCAGCCTTCATAAGTGATGTTTACAAAAGAATTTCCTTCTGAATTATTAACCCTTGCAAAGGTGTTTTTTACTTTTTGGAAATGCACAACAGTATCGGCAACAACACGGCCATAACCACCAATTCCCATCGATTTTCCGGCCTTTAAAATATCCAAGCCCCATGGAGCAGGTTCGTGATATGAATCAAATCCGTTTTGTCCCACATAAGGCAGTACTAATGAATCGACCTTTTTACCAAAAATATCAATGGCGTTTCTCCAGTCAAGGTACAAACGGTATGCAATTTGGCCGTTTTCCCAACCCGGCCCTTCGTAACGGATAAACCAAGAATGGTCGGTATGTTCGGCAGGTACTTTTAGTTCGGTTACATTTTTAAACGTTCCATCGATATACTCCCGGTCTTCCCAGTGGCCACCTTCCTTCATGGAAATTTCGGCATAGGTTTTTGGCACTGTTTTTTCTTCTGTTGCCGTATCGGATTTTTTGTCTTTACAGGAAAAAAGACTTAAACATACAATTGATAAAATTGCTAATTTTTTCATAATGGTTTTGTTAAGGTTTTAATATGCTTTCCCGTTGATGGTTGTGTTTTTAAAAACGATAGGTTCTGAATGCTCTACAGAAAGGGGCGTTTGTGCATTTTTGATGTGTACGTTGGTTAAGGTTACGTTTTTTATAATGGCCTCTTCGCGTCCTTTTATTAGAATACCGTATTTACCACTGTTTTCAACGGTCATGTCCTGCAAATGTACATTATTTATTTTAGGAATAAAGTGGCCTTCTTGGTTGGCATAAATACCGTAATGTAGATTGATTTTTAATGCTGCCTCTTTTACTTGGCCTACTTGTATGTTTTTGGCATAAAGATTTTCCACAAATCCACCACGCAACGTGTTTGTTTTTATACGGATGGCACGATCTAAATTTGGACTGTCCATTTTACAATTTCGGACAAAAACGTTCCTAACACCTGCCGAAATTTCACTACCCAAAACCACACCGCCGTGTCCGTCTTTCATGTCGCAGTTTTCAATAACAATGTTTTCACTAGCAATATTTACCACTCTGCCATCTTCATTGCGTCCTGCTTTTATGGCAATACAATCATCGCCCGTATCAAAGGTACAGTTGGTAATATGTACATTTTTACTGTATTCGGGGTCGCAACCATCGTTGTTGGGACCGTGGCTGCTTACGGTTACGCCATCAATTTTAACATAATTACATTTTAAAGGATGAATCACCCAAAACGGTGCATTTGTAAAGGTAACGCCTTGCAGTAGTACGTTTTCACATTCAAAAGGTTCAAAAAAGGTTGGGCGTATGTGATGACCCTCACCAAAAATACGTTCGGAAACTGGAGTTTGGACTTCGTTCATTTTTCGCAATGTTGGTAAGTTTATAGAATCGTGCTGCTTTGGTGCACCTTCTACCCAGCCATAAGAATCCTTGCCGCACCATGGCCACCAATTGGTGTTGCTGGCCTGACCGTTAAAAGTGCCTTTTCCGGTAACGGCAATGTTTTTTTGTTTGTAGGCACGGATAAGTGGGGAGTAGTTCATCAATTCAACACCTTCATAAGAGGTGTGCACCACAGGAAGAAAATCACTATGGTTTGTTGAAAACAATACGTTGGCGCCTTCTGCCAAATAAAGATTGACGTTGCTTTTTAATACGATTGGCCCTGTTAAAAAATTGCCGGCAGGGATGATTACTTTTCCGCCGCCAGAGTTACTACAGGAATCGATAGCCGTAGCAATGGCGTTGGTATTTAAGGTTTTGCCATCGGCAACTGCACCAAAATCTATAATAGAAAAGGTAGCATCTTTAAACTTCAGAATTTTTATGGAATTGATAATTGCTTCGGCTTGGTTAAAAGGATCGGG
>JBKEDH010000162.1:0-2930 GCA_047975295.1 Aestuariibaculum sp. | reverse complement strand
AGTCCGTTCTCCTACATTTATAAAATTACTGTTAGCGCTTAAAACCAATGGTTCTAAACCGGAGAGTTTCATGTATTTTTGTTGGTTACTCATTATTTTTGTTGGTTACTCATTATTTGTGTTCGTTGTTCGTTGTTGGTTGTTGACAGATTATAGCTTTTTGTAATAATTTATAAAACCGTTGATTAACTTTTTATTCTTTTCAATCTGTTCGATAACCTTAGTTAATTCTTCTTGGGAGATATAATCCAAATCAGATGACAGATATATTTGTGTTTCTAATTCGTATAAAGAACCCCTTGAAATATACAAAAAATGAATAGTTTCTTTTGATGATTGCCTTCCACAGCCTTCTGCTATTTGGAAGGTATCGAAATGGCACTTCGCCTAATTTGACTTGTTATTCCATACCTTTCTTCGTTGGGAAACATTTCAGTAAACAGATAGACTTGTTTAACCAATTTTCTAGCTTCAATCCAAACATCCAAATCTACATACGATTTCATTTTTTTATTCTTGTTATCCCAAACAACCATTAACCAACAACGATAGGTCTTGGTTTATACCTAACTGCAATTTCAGCAATAATTTTGATGTGTTCGGGCGTTGTACCACAGCAGCCACCTATAATGTTTATTAAATCTTTTTTCAGGTATTCTTCTATCTGTGCTCCCATTTCTTCTGGAGTTTCATCGTATTCACCAAAAGCATTGGGTAATCCGGCATTGGGATGTGCCGAAATAGCAAATTCGGTTTTATTAGCGATGGCCTCAAGGTGTGGTTGCAACAAATTGGCTCCTAAAGCACAGTTAAAACCAATGGAGAGCAACGGAATATGCGATACCGAAATTAAAAAGGCTTCGGCAGTTTGCCCCGATAAGGTTCTGCCTGAAGCATCGGTAATGGTACCGCTTAGCATAACAGGGACATCAATATCCCGTTCGTCCTTTACTTCTTCAATGGCGAACAAAGCGGCTTTGGCATTGAGCGTATCGAAAACGGTTTCAACCAAAAGCAAATCGGCACCACCGTCCAACAAAGCTTCTGTTTGTTGTTTGTAGGCTATACGTAATTCATCGAAGGTTACTGCTCGGTACCCGGGGTCGTTTACATCGGGCGACATGCTTGCTGTTCGGTTGGTTGGCCCAATGGAACCGGCTACAAAGCGTGGTTTATTGGGTTCTTTTTTAGTGAATTCATCGGCCACTTCTTTGGCTATTTTTGCCGATTCGTAATTCAGTTCATATACCAAATCTTCCATTTGGTAATCGGCCATAGCTATGATTGTTCCCGAAAAGGTATTAGTTTCTATAATATCGGCACCGGCTTCCAAATATTTGGCATATACTTCTTTTATTGCCTGTGGCTGGGTTATGGAAAGCAAATCGTTATTACCTTTTAACGGAATGGGATAGTCTTTAAACCTTTTGCCACGAAAATCGTCTTCGGTAAATTTATAGCGTTGCAACATGGTTCCCATGGCGCCATCGAGAACCAAAATACGTTCCTGTAAAATTTGTTTTATGTTTGACATCTTTGATGTATAATTCTAAAAAAGTATGTCGTCAAGAAATGTAAAAAGAAAAGATTACTGTTATCTTTCCGATTCATTCTGAAATAAATTCAGAGTTTATCAGTAGAACGTAGCACCTTTCCAAAAAAGGATTCGGGAGGTTGCCAAGGTTTCGTTGGGTCTATTCCCTCTACCTTTCTTGATAACTTACTAATAGGTTAATGAACTGTTTATTCCTAAAATTGAAGTACAAAAGTAGTGACTATATTTTTGTTTTCCTATTTAATTTGGATTTGCTTTAGGGCAAAATCATACTTTAACATTAAGGATTTTGATTGAATTCCCTCAAGCTTTAAACAAAACAACCTACTCGAACCGTATTGCTTTTATAGGAGAAATTTTAGTAACAATATACGATGGCAACAAAAGCATTAACAGACAAAGCACTAAAGTTCCTACGTTTAAAGCCACTATATACCCTAAACTTATATAAACAGGGGCTTCGGTAACATAATACACACTAGGATCTAATGGAATGAGTTTAAAATATTTTTGGACAAACAATAACGACAAACCTATTATATTGCCCCAAAATAGCCCTAAAAGAACTAAATACCCTGCATTGTACAAAAACACTTTTCTTACACTCCAATTATTACTGCCCAAAGCCTTTAATATCCCTATCATTTGGGTACGTTCCAATATTAAAACCAAAAGAGCCGTTATCATGTTAATACCTGCAATAAGTATCATAATACCAATAATACCATAAATATTCTTATCAAAAATATTAATCCACTCGAAAATAGACCTATACTTATCGGCTACCGTTTGGGTATTAAATGTCGATGGTGTTTGGCTATAAATTTCAATACCTTTTTCCAACAAAGCATCATAATCGTTTATAAACACTTCAAAATTGCCTATTTGGTTTTTATCCCATCGGTTAATACGCTGTAAATGGCGGATATCGCCCAATATGAACTGGGCATCTAAATCCTGAAACCCCGAATTATAAACACCAACAATATGGTACGAAATAATATTGGGTAGTTTTTCGGTATCGTCTTTAGGAAATACCATTTGCAAGGTATCTCCAAGTTTAAACTTTAATCTATTGGCCAGATATTCTGAAATTAAAATATCTTCGTTACGTTTTTCTGTATAATCGGGCAAGCGCCCTTCAACCAAAAAATCTTTAAAATACGACCAGTCGTAATCACCTCCAACACCTTTAAGGTAAGCAGCTTCAAAATCGGTTTCGGTACGTATTACCCCAAATTTATGTGCAACAGCCTGTACATGTTTAACACCTCTGACCGATTTGAACTCGGGATAAAATTCTTGGTCTTTAGAAATAGGTGATAAACTTTCGTATGCGCTGTTACTGTTAAAATTAGAACTGGTTATATGCCCA
>JBKEDH010000138.1:0-9639 GCA_047975295.1 Aestuariibaculum sp. | reverse complement strand
TTACGAAAAACTTTTCTCTCGTTTGAGAAAAAGAATTACTTTTTGAGTGTAACCTTCCATTGCATAGTCCACCGAATTAACAAGTTACCAACCTTCTTTTCCCATTTCATTTAATGTGATTTCAAGTTCAGACGTGTTTACTTTAATACTTTGAAGCCATTTTCCACTTGGTTCAAATTCCATTGTTTTGTATTCAAATTGTTTCATAAAAATTATTTTTTGTGAGTCGGTTTATGCTTGCCGCTAACTTAAAAATAAACTTAATACATCCAATAAGGATGATTTCCTCCATGTTTTATAAAAATAATGATACAATCAACTACTTGTCTAAAATTAAGTCATTATACTTTTATCAAAAATTTCCAACACTACACTATTTCAACCATTAAATCGTCTTCAGTTTTGGTAACGTTTGCCAATTTATGTTTAGTAAGTCCCTTTATACCTTTATCCCAAGCTTTATTACTTAACCCCGATTGCAATTTAAGCGCGTTTAATGATATACGCTTTTGTACTTTTAAAATTTCGAAAATAACTTTTTCGCTTTCGCTTAATTCCACCTGCTTTTTCTCGGGTCTCATCTGCGGAAAAAACAGTACTTCTTGTATAGACGGGTTATTGGTTAAAAACATAATAAGCCTGTCCATACCAATACCCATACCCGATGTTGGCGGCATACCATACTCCAAAGCTCGTAAAAAATCGTAATCGATAGTTCCAGTAGCTTCGTCATCTCCTTTTTTAGATAATTCCAACTGATGCTCAAAACGTTCGCGTTGATCTATGGGGTCGTTCAACTCAGAGTATGCATTGGCAACCTCTTTACCACAAACCATAAGCTCGAAACGTTCGGTAAGCTCCGGATCGTTTCTGTGCTCTTTGCATAAGGGACTCATCTCCTTTGGATAATCGGTAATAAAAGTGGGCTGTATATAGTTACCTTCGCATTTTTCACCAAAAATCTCATCTATCAGCTTACCTTTTCCCATAGTTTCGTCAACCTCTATACCCATATCTTTCGCAGCTGCCCTAATCTCTACTTCGGTTTTCCCGGTAATATCGAAACCTGTAAAATGTTTTATAGAATCGGTCATGGTTACACGAGCATAGGGCGCTTTAAAATCGATTTCATGCTGGCCAAACATCACTTTTGTAGAGCCATTAACGGCTTTGGCACAATACTCCAACAAACGTTCGCAAAAATCCATCATCCAATTATAGTCTTTATAGGCCACATAAATTTCCATGGCTGTAAACTCCGGATTATGGGTACGATCCATTCCCTCGTTACGAAAGTTTTTAGAAAACTCGTAAACACCCTCGAAACCACCAACAATAAGACGCTTTAAGTACAGCTCGTTGGCTATGCGCATATATAGTGGAATATCTAAAGTATTATGGTGCGTAACAAAAGGTCTTGCTGCCGCACCTCCTGGAATGGATTGTAAAATTGGCGTTTCGACCTCAAAATATCCGGCATCGTTAAAAAACCGGCGCATGGCGTTAAAAAGTTTGGTGCGTTTTACAAATACGTTTTTTACATGCGGATTCACCACCAAATCGGCATAACGCTGGCGATAACGCTGTTCGGGATCGGTAAAGGCATCGTAAATTTTACCATCTTTTTCTTTTGGTAAAGGTAACGGTTTTAAAGCTTTGCTTAAAAGGGTAAAATCCTTTACACGAACACTTTTTTCTCCTACTTTGGTAGTGAACAGCTCACCATAAACACCTACAAAATCACCAAAATCCAAAAGTTTTTTAAAAACTTCGTTGTATTTGGTCTTATCGTCTCCCAAACAGATTTCGTCACGATTAAAATACACCTGTATTTTCCCTTCAGAATCCTGTAATTGGGCAAAGCTTGCCTTTCCTTGAACTCTTACCGACATTAACCGTCCTGCTACTATAACAGATTTGCCTTCTTCGAAGTCGGTCTTTATCTGTTTTGAATTGAAATTAACCGGAAACAAATCGGCCGGATAAGGGTTTATACCCAATTCGCGCAATCGTGCTAATTTTTCTCTTCTTACTAATTCTTGTTCTGAAAGTTGCATGCTAATATGTTTTGAAAATTGCCTTTAGTGGCAAACGACTGCAAAATTACATTATTTCGAAAAATTAGCATGTAACTTAACCTCAGATTTTTTTATATTGAGCTCATTTAAGCTCCATTTAATTTACAAACCAATTTATACAACAAAACCCGATAGATTTTAAAACCTATCGGGCCTACTACTTACTTTTTTAACGTACAAAAAAATTTACATAGTAGCCGTTTCAGGCTTCAATACATTCCCTTTTATTCTTATAATTTTTGTTGCTTCGGAAGCATTGGAAACAATGGTTATTGTTTTCTTAAAGTTTCCTATTCGATTGGTAGCATATTTTACCTTAATTTCACTTTTCCCACCTGGTAAAATAGGTGTTTTTGAGTAAGAAGGTACAGTACACCCACAAGAGGATTTTACCTGCGAAATAATAATTGGAGATTTTCCTGTATTGGTAAATGTAAAGGTACGTTCGCCATTGGCATTTTGTTGAATGGTGCCATAGTCTATTTCTTCCGTTTCAAAAGAAAAAACACCCGCATTGGGGTTTACTTCGGTTTTTACTTCTTGGGCAAAACCCGCAACACAAACAAATAAACAAACTGCGATTGATAATTTTGATGCTAATGTTTTCATACTTCAATTTTTATGTTTTAGTTTTTTAATTGATACAAATATCGTTAAAAACAAATTCTTACTACCATAATTAATGGTTGAAATAGGTACTAGTACCCAGGTTGATTTTTTTCAACTAATTGAAAAACAAATTTTTAGCTTCTTGCCTGGATTGGATATTTAATTTTTTGTAAATATTGTTGGTATGGGTTTTTACTGTACTTAAACTAATAAAAAGGCAATCGGCTATTTCTTTATTGGTCTTATCTTCAAGTAAAAGGTTCAAGATATTCTGTTCTTGTTTGGTAAGCTGTTCTTTAATGTTTTGGTTGTCGCTGTTTCCCTTTTCTTTATATTTTTTAAACATCCAAAAATTGGCTATTAAAGATAATGTTAGAAGTACGTAAATAAAATAGTTCCATTTGGAATGGCTTTGGGTTTTGTTAAGAATAAACTCATCGGACTCCAATTCGTTTTCATATTGTTTGGTGTAGGACGAATTTGGATAATGTGCTTTTAGCCGTATCAATAAATTATCATAGTAGCTATTCTGTTCCAGATCTTTTAAATAATACTCGTGCAGTTCGTTGCTCCTATCGGACAAAAAAGAATAAATATAAAGTTCGGCAATAGGCTCATTAAGGTTTTCTCCAAACGATTGAAATGTACTAAACCACTTTTTATTGTTAAGCTTTCGGTTAGCCTCGCTCCTAAACTCGGCATAGGCATATTTCATCTCTTCCTTAAGCGAATCTATTTTTATAAAAGCAACCGATTTGGGATTGGTAGATTGTATATCGCAAAACATTTCCTTATTGAACGAAAACGGAAATGCTACTGTGTCTCTATTGTTGGCTATAAAAACAATTTCTTCACTATCGTCGCAACGCCCACTAAAATGGTTGTTGCTCATGGCACCATCAAAACAGTTATCAACATGGATGCGGTAAATTCTATTCTCGTTTTCCAACTGGTTTCCCTCAAACTTAAAATTACCCAAACTATCGATAGTGGCCTTAGATACAATCTGTTCATAATATATACCGGAAATTTTCCTGTAATCTTCAATAACAGAAAGATATACATCGCCATGCCACTGTTTGTTGTCTATATGCCCACTAAAATTGTATTGGGCATGTACAAACAACGGCAGTAAAAACAAACCAATATAAATAGTTTTTTTCACACAAATAAATTTAAATTAAAATATGCTTTTAGGCTTTAAAAACGTCTGTCAAAATAACCAAAACCCAACATTCATGTCCTTTTGTTGAAAGTAATTACCCTGCCCATATTAAATCCCTCTATAAAGGTTTCTATTTGCCTAAAAACATACAGACTTTTATTTCTATTAAATAGGTAACGGTCTCCTGTTTATTAAATACCCTTTATAGATTTTCATACTGCTAAGCTACTACAATTTCTTGTAAAAAATAAATAGTATTTTTGTAACCAAAAGGGAACAATATCGTCTAATTCTTTAAATTATAAATCTATTAAAACAACATCAATGGGCTTTTGGAGAGTTTTATTATCTATTATTTGTCCGCCGTTGGCCGTACTGGACAAAGGCTGCGGTTCTATACTAATTGTATTTATTTTATGGATTTTCGGATGGGTACCCGGCGTTATTGCCGCATTGGTTATACTTAATAACCCTAATCGCTAATACCAGAAAATATTGTAATTTTGTAACATTTTGTAGCCTATTACGAAGTATAATATTGAAGCTCTACAAATAGGTATAAGAAAGCAAAAAGAATACTGAAAATTATAGTTAAAAGCCAGTTTAAATTTGAATAATAGACTTTTTGTATAGTTTATTTTTGATGCAGAATAAGGCAAAATAGAAGATAATAGCTGGGCTACTTGATGAAATTTTAACGAAATTATGCGTAAAAAGAGATATAGAAAAACAATTGATATAAATTTAAACAGGCTCTAAGTTTTAAACATGAACAAAAAAATTACAATACAAGATTTAGGGCTTAAAGACTATAAAGATACTTGGGACTACCAAGAAAACTTATTTAAAGGTATTTTGGAAGTAAAATCTGAAAACAGAAAAAATAATACCACTGCAAAAACCAATAACCATTTCCTTTTTGTTGAACATCCTCACGTTTATACCTTGGGCAAAAGCGGCGATATATCGAATTTACTTTTAAGCGAACAGCAACTTACCGAAAAAGGTGCCAAATTTTATAAAATTAACCGTGGCGGCGATATAACCTACCATGGTCCCGGACAAATTGTGGGCTACCCTATTTTAGATCTCGACAATTTTTTTACCGACATACACAAATACCTACGCTTCTTGGAGGAAACCATTATACTAACCCTTGCCGAATACAGCATAAAAGCCGAACGCAGCCAAGGAGAAACCGGCGTATGGATAGATGTGGAAACACCATTTGCCCGTAAAATATGTGCTATGGGCGTTCGTGCCAGCCGTTGGGTTACCATGCACGGTTTTGCTCTTAACGTAAATACCAATTTGGGATATTTTGATAATATAATACCCTGCGGTATCCGTGGTAAGGCCGTAACATCGCTACATGTAGAACTCGGTGTGGACAAAGTAGATTTGAACGAAGTAAAACAAAAACTTTTAAAGCATTTTAGCAACTTGTTCAAAGCAACCTTTATTACAAGCTAACACTTCCCTACAATACCTTTATTTTATCGGTAATAGTCTGGTAAAGAGCCTGCTCATCCTCCAAATTAAGTTTGGCGTGATATTGTTTTTTAAAACTGTAGTCCGTTAGGGTTATCTGTACATCTGGTTCTATATCAATTCCTTTCAAGCAAGCTTTAGCACATTGTAGTGGACAACCGTCTATAACAACAATGGACTTGTTGGATTTTGCCTTTTTAACCAAGGCCTTTACTTTACCACCAACCCCTGCTATACAGGACATTTCGGCAATACCATCGGCATTGGCTTGTATGGCAATATCGTTGGCCAATTGAGCCACATTGCTACAACCCGAACAAGAATAAATTAAAGGCAGGTTTTTATCCTTAATAGGCTTTGTTTCTTTGCTGCTTTTTATGGTTGTTGTTTCCATACGGGAAAAGTAATAAAAATAGAAGAACTCCCCTAACTTTCGGCGTTAAAAAACACCTTGTAATAGTGCATTTTCTTTTCGTTATCGTAACCGCGCTCCAAATATTCGGTGGAAGCATCGGGTGCATCAATATCCAACCTTATTTGTATGTGGGTATCCAACTTTATATCGGTTTTAATTTTTTTCTTTTCTTTATTCACCACACGTTCGGACACATCAAACTGATTTCGGATAACCAAATTCTGCTCACCTTCAAAAGTTTTTTTATAAGTATCAAATAGTTTTTTTTGGTCTTCATCAAAAACATCATCTTTAAAACGCTCTATATTAACCACTTCGTTTTCCTTAAAAAAATCGACGGTCTTTGCCAAAAAACTGTTTTGTTCCTGTAGCCCAAAATCGGGTTTTATCACTTCTTCCGAAAAATCCTTGCACAATTCAATATATTGTTGGGTATGGCTGTTGGCATCGTCGGCGTATTTAATATTTAAAAAGTGGTTTATCCAGTATTGGGCATCGTAGCTGTTATTGTCCACGCTAAATACAATAGGGCCTTCGGTATCGGTTTGGTTTAAAATAAGACAGCCTTTATCAACTTTTTTAGAGTTAATCCCTTTTTGTACCAATACATCGTAACTGTTATTTTCTAAATACGTTTGAAAAAAATTGGTTTTATTTTCAATTTTAAAAATACCAAGGGCATTGGTGCTTATATCGTTAAATTCGACATTTTCGAACATGGCCACCAAAACATCGCCGGTCTTTATATTGGCCGAATTGGACTGCTCGAACAAATGGGTTACAATGTGTTTCGATACTTCTGAAAAAGCACCATCATCGTTAAAAATCTGTGAGCTATAACTGTTTATCTCGTTTAGGTTGATGTCGGCATGGTGATTAAACCTATAGCTTTGTACCACATTAGCAAATGGACGCAGCAAAAACGGCAGCATAAGCTCGTAGCTGGCCTCGTCGAAATCGACCAGTTTTTCTGAAAAGGCATTTTTTGTACTGTTGAATTTATTACCGACCTTATGGATAATGAATTTTGAAATGGATACATTTTTACGTGAAATCATAGAGTTTTAAATTGAGTACAACACTAATAAATGGAGTTTTAAGTTACTGTTTTATAAGCGATAAATTCTTTTTTTCAATTCATCTTATAAAGCAAAATAGAATTGTTTTCACCTTTGGTTACAAATTCCAAATTGGAATCCTTATCGATATTATCCAAAATTATGGACGATGTGCCATAAACGGGAAAATTAGGAATGGATTGCGTTTGGCTATCGAACAGATATACCTTTTGGGTCTGTAAATCGGTTACCGAAACATAAATTTTGTTATTAATATAAAATAGTTTTGGTTCGGAATAGTTGCCATAATCCAACTCGATTGTTTTTCCTTTTATGGATAGTTTGTTATTACTTAAAGTCACCAAAGTTTTATTTGAGGCGGCTATAGTATGGCTTTCGGACAGATTTAGGTTCTGCGTATTAACATGTCCCGTTGTTGCAATCGATACCAAATTTCCGGTACTTGTCGATGTAGTAAAAGTATTGTTATAATTAAAAACGGGGTTGGTAGAATACCTTGCTCCCAATTTTGGTTTTACCCGAATATGGCCTTGTCTATTCAAAATATAAATCTTAGACTTGGTCTTTAAAACAATATAATCTTTACCTGCTATTCTAAAATGCTCGGGAATATTCACAATATTATCGGCAGTTGCTTTAAATGTAAAGCCTTTTACGGTTTTACCCATCTTATCGTACATAAAAACCTGTTTTCCCTGTGTTAGCAAAAAACGATAATTTTTGTTTTTATCGTAATCGAAAACAGCTAATGGCTGGGTTATTTCATCGTTGAATTTCTTCGGAAAAGGCTTAACATCATTTCCATTTCTATCAATAACATAAATATAATGGGGTGTAGCAAATACAAGCTGCAACCTCCCATTTTTATAGATATCCATCTGGTTTATATTACCAAGCACAGACCCATTAAGCCGTTTTTTCCAAAGTATTTTTCCTTTGTTCGAAATTAAATACAAATTGTTCTTTACATCCTGTACCACAATTTCTTTTTGTTTGGTTCGATGATTAACTATCAATTGTGGTGCATTAAGCAAATCGTTATCCAATTTTATGTTCAATTCTTCTGTAATCGAACTTTTGGATACCCGCAACCTACTCTTTTCTACAATCCCGTTTATATGTGCAAAATCCGTATCGTAAATAAATTGCAAGGCCGATGTGTTGTACAACCTTAAATCTAAGCTTAAACTATCAATATTTTTACTTATAATTTGTTTTAACAGCGACGAACTACCCACAGACAATATTGATGAAGCATCGCTTAATTGCTCTTTCGCCTTTACAAAAGATTTGGTTGCTTCAAGTGTAGTTTTATTTTGGTAGTTGGTTATAATACTTTGAAGCAGTTCGGTATTGTTCGAAAAAACAAAAAATTGGTCTAACACACAGTATTTGTTGGCCTTATCAAAAATAATAAAAGGATAAAACGTTTGTTTAAATAACTCCGGGCGATTAAAATTGTAAATATCAACTTGTCTAAAGGTTTCGCTTACATTCAAACTGCCAATTAGCCCATCTTCAACAGCAATATTATCCATAGCATTTAAAACTACTGCTCGATCTTGATCTTGATAAATAACACCGACCTCATTTATACTGCCAAAAATAGAAACATCGATTATAGAATCGGTTTTATTGTATGCCAATAAGTTATTTTGTAAAGCATTAAAATCACTAAAAGTAAAACTTAAAAATCCATCACTGTTCGATGGTGTTACATTTTGAATTTGATTCACTTGCGGAACATTTCCTTTAAAAATATTGACTAAGCTTTTTGTAGAATCGGTAGCTTTGGTTACACCATTAAACAATATTTGATTAGGGTTGATATCGACATCCAACGCGATAATATCTGTAAACTTTTCATGTTGGATACTATCGTTAACAAACAAGGTTTTTATAGCACCCCTTTTGGTATTCATAAAAATAGATACCGTTTTATCGTTGTTTGCTGTACGGTAAAGCCTTTTTAAATTTGTATTGGTATGTATAGTACTAAAAACATGTTTCGTAATCTGTTTCGATGAAGACGCAAAAAACACACTATCTACAACAGTGCTGTAAAACATTTTACCTCTAAGTCTGTGTTCAACTATATCATTTTTGGTTTCTTTATCTAACTTTCTACTTGAGTAATCCGATACCGAATCGGTAAGCGAGAATAAATCATTAGTATATGTTGTAATGACCGAATAATGGATAGTATCTTTAATTTCCGAAAAACAGATAAGGATTTCTCCTTTTGGCTTTAAAAATTTTAAATTGTTTAATGGATTGGCTACAGTTTTATAAGAACTCTCCTTAGATAACTGCTTAAAAAAGTCATTATTATCCAAACTACTTTTAAAACTTTCAAAATTTGAAACTTTTACTACTAAAGAAACATTATCAGGAACAAAATCAATAAGTCCATCCCTATCCTTTGTACTGCTGGTACAGCTTATTATTGCAATGGTCAGCAAAAAAAACCGGATAAACTTCATATAGTCAATAGAATAAATTAAGACTACAAATATGGCAATCTTTTTCATCTCCAAAAATACACAAAAAGTACCTTTAAACACAAAAATAAAAAAGGAGGATGCGTATTTCCGGGTTCCATGTCAAAAAAAAATCCTCAACAAATCGATTTGTTGAGGATTTCCAAGAAAGGCGGCGACCTACTCTCCCACGAGTGCAGTACCATCGGCGCTAACGGGCTTAACTTCTCTGTTCGGAATGGTAAGAGGTGAGCCCCGTCGCTATAACCACCTTAAATCTTTGTGCTCCGACCCTGTTGGGCAGGTGCAACTAATATCTTAA
>JBKEDH010000134.1:0-8919 GCA_047975295.1 Aestuariibaculum sp. | reverse complement strand
TGCCAACAATGGCTATAAGTAATAGCTTCCTCTTACCTACTTGGAATATTTTTGATATACGTTTTGGTTTGCGTATATTTACATAGTTAATTTTTAACCCACGCTACTACTCATAGCCGAGCACGATATCCCTAATTCCAATTTTGAAAAGAAGTCAAAAAGTGATAGATAAACAAAATTATTCTGCTTCGTTCAGAGATCCTTCGGGTTCTGTTTTTATTGAAGAAGGTGTTGTGAAACGACAGATTAATCCCATTTATTTTGATCAATACGCAGCTCTAAAAGAAAAAGGGCTGTTCAAAAAACTATTTTTCACCGGCTTTTTGATTAAGCATGAAGAACTTCTTCATGATAAAACCAAAATAGTTATTCAGCCGGAACAGATTCCATTTATAATCTATCCCTACGAATGGAGTTTTAGTCAATATAAAGAGGCTGCCCTATTGACTCTCAAAATTCAAAAATTCTGTCTGGACAATGGCATGTCGTTAAAAGACGCATCTGCCTTCAATGTTACCTTTCATAAAGGGAAAGCTATTTTTATGGATACATTGTCTTTCGATTTTTACAGGGAAAACGAGCCATGGCGAGCATATAAACAGTTTGTTTTACATTTTTTAGGCCCGCTGCTTTTGGCAAAATATAGGGGAGCTGATATGTTGAAGTTAATGGGGACTTTTATTGATGGGGTGCCGATAAAGATGGTGTCTTCAATGCTGCCCTTTAAAACCAAACTGAATCCTTTTGTTTACTCAAATGTACATTTGCTTGCCAAGTATGAAAATGAATATAAGGACGATTACAAAGGAAAGTCGAAAAAAGCTTCATTATCAAAACAGGCTCAGTTGAACATCATCAAGAGTTTGTATGGCTTTATAAAAAAGATAGAAGTTAAAGAACCATCAGAATGGAGTGACTACTACAGTAAAACCAATTATACAAAATCCGCATTTCTTCAAAAATCAAAAATCATTAATAAATGGGTTGATGATTTGAAAATCAAAACATTGATTGATGTTGGCGGGAATGACGGCACTTTTGTTAGACAGATTAATAGAAAATTAAAACAGGCATTGGTCTGCGATATAGATAATAATGCGGTAAGTTACAACCACAAAAATTTAAACAGCAGTGAAGAAACCTATATAACACCATTTGTTCAGGATATTTTAAGTCCATCGCCAGCTGTTGGTTTCAACAATAAGGAACGCCAATCATTTTTGGAAAGAATACAATTGTTCAAACCAGACCTCACAATGGCTTTGGCTGTTATCCACCACATGTCATTATCGGGCAATATTCCTTTTAAAATGTCGGCCGAATTTTTTGCTTCATTTTCCAAATATTTAATTATTGAGTTTCCAAAAAGGGAAGATTCTTGGGTGGAAAGACTGTTGAGTGCTAAAAGGGAATTTAGGAAGCATTTCAATTTTTATAATATTGAGTTTTTTGAGGAAGCATATAGCAGTTATTTTGATGTTGTTGAAAAACAGAAAATAGATGGTTCCGAGCGTGTTATGTATTTATTAAAGGTTAAAGATGATAAAAAAAATTAGGGCATACATTATAAACTTTTTGGATAGCACAAAAAATATACCTTGGCTTATAGGCTTATCGGCAGGTATCTATCCTTATCTAAAATATTACAACTCCAATTTTACACTAATCAATTCGGTAAGACATTTTGTTGCTTTTGCTTTATTGTTCTTAATAGCCCCCATTTTGTTATCGTACTTTATAAAAATAGCAATAGCCAAACGGCCCCGTTTAAAGAAGTTTGAAATGCTCTTGTTTTCACTCGTTAACTATAGCTGTTTTGTGTTGTTGGCCATAATAAGTGTTTGGGGACTGGAAACGGACATCTTAATAGTGGGCTTGGCAATAGCGTTGGCTTTAGCGTTTTTATTAAAAAATCATCTTAAAAAGGTTATTGTCTTTCAGTTGTTGATGGCTTTGTTGGTGGCTCCCAGGTTAATACCCAATTTGTACAACCAATTTTTAACAACAGATAACTGGCTGCATTTACCGGACGATATTCTTTCGGTAAAATTTAAAGAAACCCCCAATATCTATTTTATTCAACCAGATGGCCACGTGAACCAAAAAACTTTGGAAAATGAACTGTATAAATCAAGTAGTGATTTGTACGAATGGTTGAAAG
Source organism: Aestuariibaculum sp. (assembly GCA_047975295.1). Classification (GTDB taxonomy): domain Bacteria; phylum Bacteroidota; class Bacteroidia; order Flavobacteriales; family Flavobacteriaceae; genus JBKEDH01. The sequence goes on along the minus strand of JBKEDH010000134.1, from coordinate 6,758 downwards.
AGAACCACTTTAAGGTTTATGATGGTTTTAGGAGCAATTACCCATCTTCGGTGGTGTCCAATGCTTCCATATTTGCAATGAAGCAGCACTACTTTGGCGAAACTTTTTTTCCAGCTATAGAAATGCCCCGGGTAAGAACAGTAATAAATGGCAGCAACAGCGTTATTAGTATATTGAAAAATAATGGTTATGCAAATTATTTTTTAGCTGAAGACGAATACTTTCAGATGGATTTTGCCAAGAATAAATATGATTATCAGAATATTGCCGAAAAAGAAATTTCTCTTTTTAGTAGTGGAGAAGATGTCGTAAAAGATGTTTACAAAGATTTGGAAAATATACTCAGCACCCATATGGAGAGCACAAAACCCAAATTCTTTTTTATTGAAAAGTTACTGCCTCACCACGTTCACTTTAAAAAATCTGTTGAAGACGAACGCCATGATTATTTAATAAAAATTAAGGAAGCCGATATCTGGGTAAAAAAAATAGTAAATCTAATAAATGAAAAGGATCCCAATGCCATAATCATTTTGGCTGCCGACCATGGCGGTTGGCTTGGTATAGAAAATTTTGATGAATTTCATTCTACTACAGAAAAACTTCTAATTAATTCCATATTTAGTACTTTGTGTGCCATCAAATGGAACGGTATCGAAAACTCAAAATATGATGAAGAGCTAAAAACCAATGTAAATTTGTTTAGGGTTTTGTTTTCTGCTTTAAGCAAAAATCAAACTTATTTAAATCATTTGGAAGAAAATGGCAGTTACCAATTGCGTAAAAGGAAAATAATAGGAATGTCTGCTTACACGGTAATTGATGAAAAAGGTAATGTTGTTTCGGAAAAATTAAAAAACTGAGGAATGGACGGATATAAAGTTGTAAAATATACTTCTGGTTTTTATAAACAATGGAACAACTTTATAGAAGAAGCCAAAAACGCCACATTCCTTTTCCATAGGGATTTTATGGAATACCACCAAAACCGTTTTGAAGATGCCTCATTAATGGTTTTTAAAAAAGATAAACTGGTGGCACTGTTGCCCGCAAACAAAATTGGAGATAAAGTGTTTTCGCACCAAGGGCTGACCTATGGTGGGCTGGTGTTTTCAAAAAACCTTAAATTTAGTGGAGTATTGGAGTGTTTCAAGGTTGTTTTGGAATTTTTGCAAAGGCAAAAAATAAAAACATTGGACGTGGGCATGTTGCCTACCATGTATTCAAGTTTGCCCAACGACGAAATGCAGTACCTCATGTTTCTGTTGAATGCACAACATTTAAAACGAGATTCTTTATCGGTCGTCAACCAAAAACAACCAATAGACTTATCAAAAAATAGAAAAGAAGGATTGAAAAGAGGACAAAAATTTAATCTAACCATCAGGGAAGATGATATTTTTGATGATTTTTGGAATAAAATATTAATCCCCAATTTGTTGCAGAAACACGGAGCAAACCCGGTTCATTCGCTAAGCGAAATCAAGCTGTTAAAAAGTAGGTTTCCAAACAATATTAAACAGTATAATGTTTATTTTGAAAATAAATTGGTTGCGGGAACAACCATTTTTATAACAGACCATGTTGTACACTCGCAATATATTTCGGCAGATGAGGATAAAAATAAACTAGGAAGTTTGGATTTTTTGCATGTCCATTTGTTACAAAAAGTTTTTGTTGATAAAATGTATTTCGATTTTGGCAATTCCAACGAAAATAAAGGGAAGCAAGTAAATAAGGGCCTACAGTACTGGAAAGAAGGTTTTGGGGCACGGACAATAATTCAGGATTTTTATCGTATAAATACAGCAAATCATGAATTGTTAAACCATGTTTTTATATGATAAGATTTCTCGATTTATATAAGCTCAACAAACCGTTTGAAGTTGAATTCCAACAGAAATTCCAACAATTTTTAAAAAATGGCTGGTATATTTTAGGTGAAGAAGTAGAACGGTTTGAAACCCATTTTGCCCAATACTGCAAAGTCAACCATTGCATAGGAGTTGGCAATGGTCTCGATGCCATTACATTAATTTTTAAGGCTTATATAGAACAGGGCAAACTACAAAAAGGAGATGAGGTAATGGTGCCGGCGAATACTTTTATAGCATCAATTATAGCCGTTTTAAATGCAGAATTGATACCTGTTTTTGTAGAGCCCAAATTGGAAACCTATACTATGGATGCCGATTTAATAGAAGAAAAAATAACACCAAAAACCAAGGCTATTTTACCGGTTCATCTGTACGGTCAAATGTGCGAAATGGATAAAATTCACACCATGGCCGAAAAGTACGGACTGTTGGTTGTTGAAGATGCCGCTCAAGCACACGGGGCTACTTTTTGCAACAATCCCCAATCTACAATAGCATATAGATTTTATCCTGGAAAAAATCTAGGGGCGCTTGGTGATGGCGGAGCTGTGGTTACCAATAATTTCAAATTGGCAGAAACCATTAAAAAACTTCGAAATTATGGCTCCGAACAAAAATACAAAAATCAATATATTGGTATAAATTCCCGATTGGATGAGCTTCAAGCTGCTTTTTTAAATATAAAACTTCCCTATTTGAATGCCGAAAATGAAGCAAGAAGGGCTATTGCAAAACGGTATCTTTCCGAAATTAAGAACAAAAAAATAGTATTGCCTTTTTGGGACGAATCAAGAAATCATGCATTTCATTTGTTTGTTATAAGAACCCAAAACCGAGACCAGCTCCAACGCCATTTCACAGAAAACAATATTGAAACCCAAATCCATTACCCCATTCCGCCCCATAAACAAAAGGCTTTGGAGAGGTGGAAATCGCTATCGTTGCCAATTACCGAAAAAATACACCAAGAAGTGTTGAGCTTGCCCATTTACAGTACATTAACACAGGCAGAGGTGTCTAAAATAATTAGCGTGGCCAATACATTTTAAAAAGGTATGAAGGTTCCTAAATTTATATCCGATAATCTTGTGCTTAAAATAACATCGCTCAATACGGTGGTGGTGGTGGTTAAATTGGTGATTTCTGTATTTATTCAACGTTTTTTGGCTATTACGGTTGGCGAAATCGGTATAGCCAAAATAGGCCAATTGCGCAATGTTATGGATATGCTTAATAGTTTTTCAACATTAGGGATTTCCAGCGGTATTATAAAATACGTTTCAGAATATAAAGACGATAAAAACACCCTTAAAAAACTGTTTTCCACCACATTTGTTTTTAGCATTGTGGCCTCAATTTTGTCAATGGTATTCTTGTTTTTTGGAGCAAATAGTATATCAGGGCAGTTGTTTGGCGATGTCACCTATGCATTTGTTATAAAAATAGTGTCGTTAATCATACCCTTTATTGCGCTACGCCAAATATGCTCCGGAATTGTAAATGGGTTGATGGCCTATAAGGTTTATGCAAAATCAGAGTTAATAGCCTATATACTGTCAAGCACGCTGTTGGTAATAGCCTTATACAATTATAGTCTGGAAGGTGTATTGGTGGCCATAGCCATTACGCCTTTGTTTTATTTTGTTGTATTGGTAAGTGTTTATGGGAAGGTTATTAAAAATATAATTAATGTTAAGGCATTAAAATTAAAAGTGCCTTTTTTTAAGGAGCTTTTAAGCTTTTCGATCATGTCGGTTTCTGCACACGTTCTTTTTAATTATGTAGAAATCGATTTGCGTAATATATTAACGGAAAAGCTAAATATAGAAGAAGCCGGATATTGGACAGCAATGACCAACCTGTCAAAAAACTACATGGTATTTGCTTCAAGTGTGTTTACATTATATGTATTGCCAAAGTTTGCAAATCTGCAAACAGTAACCGATTTTAAAAAAGAAGTGTTCCATATCTACAAAACCTTATTGCCTTTGTTCGCCATAGGTATGGTGCTTATTTATATCTTTAGAAATATTATTGTAGAATTTGTCTATCCTGATTTTACAGGCGTGGAGCCACTATTCAAATGGCAATTGTTGGCAGATTTTGTGAGCTTGGTGTCCATGGTGTTGGCATATCAGTTTATGGCGAAAAAAATGGTTGTGGCCTTTGTTTTTACCGAAATATTTTCTGTGCTCACCTTCTATTTTTTGGCAGGTTATTTAATACACGACTATGGTACGCAAGGGGTTGTTATGGCCAATTTTATTAGGTATATTTTATATCTTGTTTTGGTAACAGTATTTTTAGGTATTTATTTTAAACGACAAAATAGTGATATTTAGTTATGTCTGAAGATTTATTGGTTACAGTTGTGGTACCGGTTAGTGGTAAAGCCGCTATATTCCAAATATTTAAAAAGAAAATATACCATTGAAGTTGTAACTTTTTTTAGATTAAAAACAAAGCAATGAAACATAAATTAATACAGTTGCCCAAAATAGAAGACAGAAGGGGAAATCTATCCGTAATTGAGAACCAAACGGTGCCTTTTGATATAAAACGTGTTTATTATCTGTACGATGTTCCCGCAGGTGCAGAACGAGGAGGGCATGCACATAAAGAATTACAGCAGTTTCTGGTGGCACTTTCGGGTAGTTTTGATGTTTTTTTGCATGATGGAAAACAGCAATCAACAATAACCTTAAACAAACCTTACGAGGGGCTGTTGATTCCCAAGGGTGTTTGGCGTGAAATTAAAAATTTTTCATCGGGGTCGGTCTGTTTGGCTTTGGCTTCCGAAGTTTTTGATGAAAGCGATTATATCAGGGATTTTGATGATTTTTTGAAGTCGGTTCAAAATCCATAGTAACCCAAAGGATCATCAAATATTAAAATTTCCTAAGTGGGTTGGCCAAAGTTCGAAAAAATTTGTATTGGCTGCATAAATAGTAACCATATAATTTTAAATTAAACGGTTTTTTTAGTTTTAAGTACATGTTTTTTCCCAGTTCTTTTTGCCCAAAAACACCGGCTATGTAAAGGCATCCTATATGGTACGTATTTTTATGGGCAATTAAAATATCTGAAGGTAGGTTGTATTTTTCTGTAAAGTATTTGGCCAGTTGCAGCATTTGTGTTTTAAAGAGGAGTAGGGTTTCAAAATCTTTGCCATGGGAAAACGATTTATTATGAATTCTATAAATATGTAATGATTCGTTAATTTTTCCATAGTTTGTGTGCATTGCCAAGTCAACCAAAATGGGGTAATCTTCAAACGATATGGATTGGTTTATATAGGTTTCAAAATCAACAAAATCATAAAGGGCCTGTTTGTTATAACAAACACCAACGGGGAATATTTTTCCCAAAAGCAATAATTCTTTGTACTGACGGTTATGGCTTTGAATGGCAAATTTATTAGCAAAGGGAACGTTTTTTTTTTGTTTTTCATAATATTCATCATAACCGCTATCAACAAATCCCAATGTTTTATCCTTGCTAAGATGGTCCACCAATTTTTGTAGTACATTTTCGTGTTTCAGTAGGTCATCGCCGGCAATATCAAATACATATATGCCGTTGCATCGGTCTAAAGTTGCTTTAAAGTTTTTAAGTATGCCTAATTGCTGTTCATTTTGTTTATAGCGGATTAATTTAGGGTATTGTTGTGCGTAGCAGCTAAGTATTTGGTTGGTGCCATCATTGGAGTGGTCGTCTCCAATTACAATTTCAAATTTAAAAGTTGTTTTTTGTGCTAAAACGGATTTTAGGGTTGCTTCTATATATTTTTCGCAATTATAAGTTAAAATATGTACCGAAAGGCTGGGACTTTTATTCATATAAATTAGTACGACGTTAGTCTAATATGCCATTTAAGCATATATTTTTTAATTTTTTTTAATACTTTTAAAATAAACAGGGGGCAGTTTAGCAAAAACCGTTGTTTTGGGGTTAGATGGTTAAGGTTTAGGTGTTTTTTTAGAGCATTAAGGTGTAGGGTATCGTTAGTTAATCGGCTGTCTATTAAAAAATAATATCGGTAGGTATCCAAAAACTGTTTTAGTTGAATATTGCTTTTTGCTATTTCTTCAAATTTATCAAAATTAGGTAAGCGTTTGCCTTTAAATCCAACTTTGGTCATTTGGTTTGGAATATTGATTAAGATGGTTACCAAAGCTTTGTACGAATAGGCAAACTTATGGCTTAGGTTGCTTTCAATATAGAATAGAATGTCTTCTGCAAAATCGGTGGTACAATCAAACTGTGTGGTTTTGAAAACCTCTTTCTTAAAAGCAAAAGAACTTGGCATGATAATAGGCTGAAACAGATTTGCCGTAAAAAAATCATCCATAGTAAAGATGGAATTTTTTAGTGTTTTGTCAATGTTTTTGGAGGGTTCCAAAAGCAAACGTTTATTGTGTCTTTCAATATAATCCGAACCAAAAAGGGAAGCTTCCGGAAAAGTTTTATATAAATTGAAAATTTCTTTTAAGTAATCGTTATGCCATAGGTCGTCTGCATCAAGTAGTGCAACTACAGAACCTTGGGCAAGTGAAATACCTTTGTTTCGGGTTGCAGACAGCCCTTTTTTTTTTTGGGATAGGATAGAAATATGTTTTTTGTATTGAAGGGTTTGCTCGACAATTTTCAATCCATTATCCGTCGAGCCATCGTTTACAACAATAACCTCAAAATCCTGAAAGGTTTGATTGAGCACACTATTTAGCGTATCCTCAATATAATTTTCTTTGTTGTAAAGCGGTATGACTATCGAAAAAAAAGGCATTGTTTTCTTGTTAATCAACGTGCAACAAAAATATAATATTTATTCCATCTTTTTTTTAATCCCATAAATAAACTACATTGGTTGCCTGTTATGCA
>JBKEDH010000034.1:0-12108 GCA_047975295.1 Aestuariibaculum sp. | reverse complement strand
AATTTTCAACCCCGTTAAAAAACAAAAAAGCTTTCCGGAAAAATCGGAAAGCTTTTTTATACTATAAAAACTAAGTCTATTAAAGTGAGGCAACGTGTTTCGCCAAACCAGATTTTAAGTTTGCAGCTTTATTGGCATGTATAATATTCCTTTTAGCCAATTTATCCAACATGGAAACCACAGAAGGATATAACACTTCTGCTTCTTTTTTATCAGTCAACTCACGTAGCTTTTTAATCGCCGAACGTGTGGTTTTATGCTGATATCTGTTAAGTAAACGCCTTGATTCGTTACGTCTGATTCTTTTTAATGCTGACTTATGGTTTGCCATTTCTTTTTATTTCTTAATTTATAAAAGATGTAGCCCGTAGGGGAATCGAACCCCTCTTACCAGGATGAAAACCTGGCGTCCTAGCCGATAGACGAACGGGCCATTTGTTTTAGAGTGCGCAAAGGTAAATATTTTTTATTAACCTGCAACACTTTTTATCTTTTTTATTGCATTTTTACACAATAATTGTTTCAAATAACATAAACAATACCTTGATTGCGGATGCAAAATTAAACCTTTTTTTGAATGTTGCAATAGTGTAACGTCATTTTTTAAAAAAAACATCTATTAATAAGCTTTGGCAAACAATACCCGCCCTTTCGATGGTTTCCCCGAGTAAACACAAACACCTTCTTCCCTATCCATATCTAAAGGAATACAACGAATTGTAGCCTTTGTTAGTTCTTTTATCTTATCTTCGGTTTCGGCAGTGCCGTCCCAATGCGCCGAAACAAATCCTGTTTTGTTTTCCAACGCATCCTTAAAAGCTTCAAAAGTATCGGCCTTTGTGGTATGTTTTTTTCTAAAATCCAAGGCCTTTTTAAATAATGTGTTCTGAATTTCTTCAAGCAATCCATTAATCGTTTCGGCTATACCTGCTACTGGCTCAATACTTTTGGTCAATGTATCGCGTCTGGCCAATTCCACAGTATTATTTTCCAAATCTTTAGGGCCAATGGCAATCCGCAAGGGTACGCCTTGTAATTCATGCTGTGCAAACTTGGCTCCCGGACGCTGTGTGGTTCTGTTATCGTATTTAACGGTTATTCCTTTAGCACGTAATTCTTTCATAATAGAATTGGCTACTTCGCTAATACGGTCTAAATCGTCCTCACTTTTATATATAGGTACAATAACAACTTGATTGGGTGCTAAATTAGGTGGCAGCACTAATCCATTATCGTCGCTGTGCGTCATTATAAGCGCACCTATCAAACGGGTAGAAACGCCCCAAGATGTTGCCCAAACATAATCCTGATTGCCCTCTTTAGTGGCGTATTTTACATCGAAAGCTTTGGCAAAATTCTGTCCCAAAAAATGCGAGGTTCCGGCCTGCAGCGCTTTTCCGTCCTGCATCAAAGCCTCGATACAATAAGTTTCTTCTGCTCCCGCAAAACGTTCGCTTTCGGTCTTGACTCCTTGAATAACGGGTATGGCCATAAAATTTTCGACAAAAGTGGCATATACATTATTCATGGTTTTGGTTTCTTCTAAGGCCTCCTCCTTTGTTTCATGTGCGGTATGCCCTTCCTGCCATAAAAATTCGGCCGTACGCAAAAACAATCGGGTACGCATTTCCCAACGTACAACATTGGCCCACTGGTTTATCAATATAGGCAAATCCCGATACGACTGTATCCAGTTTCTGTAGGTATTCCAGATAATGGCCTCGCTGGTTGGACGCACCACAAGCTCTTCTTCCAATCTTGCTTCGGGATCGACACGTAATTTTCCCGGTTTTTCCGGATCGTTCTGCAACCTGTAATGTGTTACCACGGCACATTCTTTGGCAAAACCTTCAGCATTTTTTTCTTCGGCCTCGAACAGGCTTTTAGGTACAAACAACGGAAAATATGCGTTTTGGTGTCCAGTTTCCTTAAACATCCTATCAAGTTCGGCCTGCATTTTTTCCCAAATAGCAAAACCATAAGGCTTTATAACCATACATCCCCTAACGGCCGAATTCTCCGCAAGATCGGCTTTTACAACCAATTCGTTATACCATTTGGAATAATCTTCTGCTCTACTGGTAAGTTTTTTACTCATACAATATATTTTGGCACAAATATTGCGATTATGTTAAATATTAAATAGTTTCGACAAAACTAACTATTTTTGTAATGTTCAACAATAAAAAAATTGAGATATGAAAATTTATAACTACCTAAAAACGAAAATGTCGGTTGTGGCCGTTTTAGGATTGGCTTTTGGGCTATCCTCCTGCGGATCTTACCAATACGTTGGTACAGAAAGCGACGGCATATACGGTTCTACACCGCAATATGAGAGAACTGTTGTTGTTGAAACACCAAGAAACAATGGCTCTAAAAGCGAATATTATAAAAATTATTTCAAAAATAAATCGATAGAATCGGACTATATGATATCGGATAGTGAAATTTTTACCGATATAGATAGTTACGAAAGTGCGGCATACGACAACCAAGATATGGATAACGATTACCAAGGGTATCCCGGATGGGGCCAAGACTATAGTAATGTTACCATTAACTACAACTCCGGTTGGGGCTACGATGGCTTTTGGATGAACGACCCTTTTTATTACAACCGTTGGAGATATAATGGCTGGGGCTATTACGATCCGTTTTGGAGTTACCCCTACTACGGCGGCTACAACAATTGGTACGGCGGTGGCTGGGGCTTAAGTTTTGGCTGGAACTGGGGATGGGGCTACTATGGCGGCGGTTATTACGGACACCATAACCACAATCCTTGGTATTATGGCAACAACCGTTATTATGGTGGAAGACATTACGCTTACAATGCCACTCGAAGAGGCAGCAGTAGCTATAATCGTTCGGGAAGGACAAGCTACAATAGAAACAATGTTGGCACCACAAGAAGGAGCTCTGCCATAAATTCGTCAAGATATAGCACGTCAAGACGCAGCAGTGTTAATTCTACTTCTACAAATAGAAGAAATTACAGTACCAACAACGGCTCTAACGTGTATCGTCGTGGTACAACCGTAACAAGAACACCTTCGACCAACTCGACCACAAGGTCTTCGACGGTAAGACGCAATAATAGCACCTCAAGAAGCTATACGCCTTCAACCACTACTAGATCGAGTAGCAGGAGGAACTATTCTCCAAGCAATTCAACAAGTACAAGACGGAGTTCAAGCTATTCAACACCTACCAGAAGTTATAGCTCTGGCTCTATGTCAAGGTCTTCGGGCAGTTCTTCCAGATCTTCTTCGGGTGGTAGCAGAAGACGTTAATTATTAAAAAAAATAAATCAACAAATGAAAAAGATACAACTGCTTTTTATGGGCATGCTATGTGCCTCGGGCATATACGCCCAAGATTTAACCGACGGCATACGATATTCGCAAGATGAAATTCAAGGAACGGCTCGTTTTAGAGCTCTTAGCGGTGCTTTTGGGGCATTGGGCGGCGATTTAAGTGCTATTAGCATCAATCCTGCAAGTTCGGCCATTTTTAGCAAAAGCAATATCGCTTTTACCTTATCGAATACCTATACCAAGAATAATGCACGGTATTTTGGTAACAGCAACAACACAAAGGAATCGGATTTTAACTTTAACCAAGCCGGTGCCGCCTTTGTATTCGAAACAAAAAGTGGTTCGCCTTGGAGAAAAATTGCTTTGGGAATTGCCTATGAACGTACTAGAAGTCACGATAATTTCTGGAGATCTATTGGTACCAACACTAATTCAAGCGATATATTCAATGATAATTTCACAGATATTGATGGCAATAGGATATACTCTCCTAAAAATTCGGTGTCAGGATATTTCTACGAACATGCGCAAGGAGTTTCTCTTGAAAACATACGTTTAAGGGAAGGAGAATCTATAACCGAAGCATATGCAGATATAGGAAGAGCATACGGATTTAGTGAACAACAAGCTTTTTTAGGTCTTTATTCTGAATTAATAGACCCCGTGTCTGACACCAATAATAATACTGACTACATAACCAGTATAGCTCCCGGAAATTTCAATCACACATATTCCTATTACGAATCTGGATATAATGGCAAAGTGGCTTTTAATTTTGCTACACAATACGAAGACAAAATTTCCTTAGGCTTAAATTTGAATTCTCACTTTGTCGATTACGAAAAATCAACAGTACTCAGAGAAACAAATAGCAATACAGGTTCAATCGTTACAGATCTAACCTTTGAAAATAACTTGAGAACAAAAGGCAACGGATTCTCTTTTCAATTGGGCGGTATTTTTAAATTAACCCAAGAACTTCGTTTAGGCTTGTCCTATGATTCTCCTATTTGGTACACTTTGGAAGATGAAACCACTCAATTTCTTGACACCAGCGAATTAATCAACAATGACAAAGACGCATTAAACCCAAATATAATTAATATTTTTCCTCGCTATAACCTAAGAACACCTGGAAAATTTACAGGTAGTTTGGCTTATGTATTTGGTAAATACGGTTTAATAAGCTTCGATTATTCGTTTAAGGATTATAGCAACATTAAATTTAAACCTCAAAACGAATTTACCGATATTAATAATGCGGCCAACGATGTTTTAACTACGGCTTCAACCTACAGAATAGGCACCGAAATTAAAGCTACAGAACAACTTAGCTTGAGGGGCGGTTTCCGTTACGAGGACAGTCCTTACAAAAATGGAGAAACCGTTGGCGATCTTAATGGGTACTCACTTGGTTTGGGCTACAGTTTTGGAAATACCCGATTGGATTTTACATTCGACCAATCGCAACGTTCATCAAACAACAACCTGTACAATTTAATGTCGGGCGACTCCCCTTATACAAAAGTAAAAGCAAAGAATACAAACTTCCTGCTTTCTTTAAGTTTTAATATATAGCTTTTATAGAAAACACAAAAGAAGGTACTGTTTTAAATACAAGAAAGCAGTACCTTTTTTATTTATCCCGCCATCAAAATTAATTATCCGCAAATAAAAACAGAACAAAAGTGTTTTGCTTATCTTTGCAGACTTAAATATGTTTTTTATTTCTTTTGAAAGCTTGCTTAAAATCATTTTTCGAAACCTTTAAAAACACAATGAAGAAACCAATGAAATTTGAGAATCATGTAGAAGCGATAGATTCGCTTGGCGACGACCATATCGCAACATCGGCAAATACACCTTTACGCAACGATGCCTTTAAACTTACAGACGACGAAAAGATGGCGTTGATAAAAGCTGATGTACACCACATTATGGAAACCCTTGGCCTAGACTTAACCGACGACAGCCTTAAAGGCACTCCTAACCGTGTGGCCAAAATGTTTGTAAAGGAAATTTTTGGAGGCTTAAATCCCGATAAAAAACCCAGCGCTTCAACATTCGAAAACAAATACAAATACGGCGAAATGCTAGTCGAAAAAAACATTACGGTTTACTCCACTTGCGAACACCATTTACTACCCATTGTAGGCAAGGCCCATATTGCCTACATTTCGAACGGTACGGTTGTGGGGCTATCCAAAATGAATCGTATTGTCGATTACTACGCCAAGCGCCCACAGGTACAGGAACGCTTAACCATCCAAATCGTTAAAGAAATGCAAGCTATTTTGAACACCAAAGATGTAGCCTGCGTTATAGATGCCAAACACCTATGCGTAAATTCCAGAGGTATCCGCGATATTGAAAGCAGTACCATTACCTCGGAATTTGGAGGCAAGTTTAAAGAGGAACAAACCCGCCGTGAGTTTTTGGATTACATTAAATTGGATACCAAGTTTTAATTAAAAAATACAAAACAACCAACAACACGAATAACGAACAACGAACAACCAACAACGAACAACCAACAACGAATAACCAAAATGTACGTCTTCCAAAAAGCTAAAATATCCGATTTACCCCAAATTTGGGATATTTTAAAGCAGGCCATAGCAAGGCGAAAAAAAGATGGAAGCGAGCAATGGCAGGACGGATACCCAAACCCTGAAATTATAAAATCCGATATTGAAAAAAATACAGGATTCGTTTTAACCAAAAACAACACTATTACAGGTTATGCCTGCGTGGCCATAAACGACGAACCCGCTTATAGCAATATTGAAGGCAATTGGATAAGTAATGGCGATTACGTTGTTTTTCATAGAGTTGCCATTTCCGAAAACTATTTAGGAAAAGGACTGGCAAAAAAAATGTTGGAATACATAGAAGATTATGCCCTAAGCAATGCCATTTTTAGCATAAAGGCCGATACCAATTTCGACAATCCTGCCATGTTAAACCTATTTGACAAACATGGCTATATGTATTGTGGCGAAGTTTACTTTAGAAACAGTCCCAGAAAAGCCTACGAGAAAATATTGAAAGTAAAAAACGACAAGGCAACTACCTCGGGGCAAGCCCGCAAGGCATGAATTGGAAAAATCAATAAAACATTTCGACACAAGCGTCGGAGCGTTCAAATCTCGATTATCGAGTAAAAAATAAAAAATTGAACCGGAAATCAAGAACCAAGGCTTTTAAACCTTTCGCCTTTCCGGTTTTTATTTTAATTTTATAGCTTTTCAGCAACAAACAACAAAAACCAAATGAACCTATACAAAAACCAACATATAAAAATTTACAATTCCCTTACGGGGAAAAAAGAGATTTTTAACCCCATTAACGAAGGCCATATTGGTATGTATGTTTGTGGTCCAACGGTTTACAGCAATGTACATTTAGGTAATGTAAGAACGTTTATGTCGTTCGATATGATTTTTCGATACCTAAAGCATTTGGGCTACAAAGTACGCTATGTACGGAACATTACCGATGCCGGCCATTTAGAAAACGATGCCGACACAGGTGAAGACAAAATAACCAAAAAGGCTCGTTTGGAACAAATAGAGCCTATGGAAGTTGTACAGCGCTATACCGTCGATTTCCATAATATCTTGGATATTTTCAATTTTCTGCCACCCAGTATAGAACCTACCGCAACAGGACACATTATTGAACAGATTGAACTTATTAAAAATATTATAGACAATGGTTTTGCTTATATAGTTAACGGGTCGGTATATTTTGATGTCTACAAATTCAACAAAACCAACGAATATGGTAAGCTGAGCAAACGTAAACTGGACGATTTAATACACAACACCCGTGAGTTGGATGGGCAGAGCGACAAGAAAAACCCACAGGATTTTGCCCTTTGGAAAAAAGCCGAACCGCAACATATTATGCGTTGGCCTTCGCCTTGGAGCGATGGGTTTCCCGGTTGGCATTTGGAATGTACTGCCATGAGCACCAAATATCTTGGAGATACTTTTGATATACATGGTGGTGGTATGGATTTAAAATTTCCGCATCACGAATGCGAAATCGCACAAAACGAAGCTTCTAAAGGTGTATCGCCCGTAAATTATTGGATGCACGCCAATATGTTGGAACTTAACGGGCAACGTATGGCAAAAAGTACAGGAAACACCGTTACACCAACAGAGCTTATTTCGGGAAACAATTCCTTTTTCAGTAAAGCCTATGCCCCAAGCGTTATTAGGTTTTTTATAGCCCAATCGTCATACCGTAGCGTACTCGATTTAACCGACGATGGCCTATTGGCTAGTGAAAAAGGTTATTACAGACTTATGGACGCCATTAATGTTTTAAACGATTTAAAGGCTTCGGAAACATCGAGCATCAATATAAAAGCATGGCAACAAGCATGCTACGATGCCATGAACGATGACTTTAATTCCCCTATTTTAATAGCCCATCTGTTTGAAGCCGTTAAGTACATCAATCAAATTAAGGAAGGAAAGAAAACACTCTCCGAATCCGATTTAACACGTTTAATAGACACCATTAACACCTTTACGTTTGATATTCTTGGACTTGAAAATACAACAAAAAAAGAATCGGGTACCGATAAATTGGCTGGAGCCGTAGAACTACTTATTAAACTGCGCCAAGAGGCCAGAGCCAATAAAGATTTTGCCTTATCCGATAAAATACGAGACGAACTTGCCGAAGTAGGCATACAACTTAAAGACGGTAAAGACGGTACTACTTTTTCGGTAAATTAGAATAGTTGTTGGTTACTCGTTGCTCGTTGTTGGTTGTTGGGTTGTTGGAAAATAAGGAAACAACACCGCCAAAGTTAAAAAAGTATTTTAATGAAAAAGCTACTTGTTGCTCCGTTTTTGTTTCTTATAAAAGTGTACCAAACGCTTATATCGCCGCTTACACCTGCAACTTGCAGATACCAACCCACATGCTCGCATTATACTAAAGAGGCTTTAGAAAAATATGGTCTTTTAAAAGGCGGATGGCTTGCTATAAAGCGTATTTCAAGTTGCCATCCTTGGGGCGGTTCGGGTTACGACCCTGTGCCATAGCCCAAATCCATTTAATACTTGACTGCGGGAACCTTATAAATCTTGGTATCTTTAACCGTTTGCCACGGTGCTTGTAAAAACCGTTCTTCACCTTGAAAAAGTCCCAAAATTTCATTCCACGAATATTCAATTTTATAGGTTTTGTTTTGGAAATTCAATTCACCCAACAAACAATAATTGCCTCCACCACCCCATCCATACTGCCTTATTTCGGCCTTATCGAACTGTAGTGTTGCACCTTCGGGAATGGAATCTATTAAAAAAACGTCCTGAGGTACTGTTTTATCGTTTATTCGGTTTAAGTACCACTGATAATCATGGTGGGAATCATCTACAAGATGATACGGATATGCTTTATTTTTAATTTTCTTTTCCTGAAACAAATAAACCGGTTTTATTAATGTTACCGTTTTTCCTATTAAGGGCTTAAAGGGCTCTGTATCATTTAAACTTTTACTGCGCGTTTTGGTTAAATAATACGCCACCATTATTAAAATAGAAATGATACTTACTACTATTACCAATACTATTTTTACCGCATTTCCCATATGCTTCAATTTAAAAACTTAATCCTTTTTGTTTAATACACGACAAAATCGACTTACTTGATTTATCAATTTGATTTTCAAGACCTCACAGGTTTTAAAAACCTGTGAGGTCTATAGATTCAATATTTTGATTTTTTGTCATGTACTAAACGATATTATCCTATTTTTGTTGCTATAAGACCCTATTTATTCTTTTTCGGACAGTAATGGGATTTGTTTTAAAATTTCCAATACAAACGCCCAATATTTCTGAACTGATGAAATCTGAGCACGTTCGTCGGGCGAGTGTGCTCCTTTTATGTTGGGACCAAAACTGATCATATCCATTTCGGGATAGTTTTGCCCAAGAATACCACACTCTAAGCCGGCATGACAGGCCGCCACATGGGCTTCTTTACCATTCATATCCCTATAAATTTTAGATAGCACTTTTAATATTGGCGAATCCATATTGGGTGTCCACCCCGGATAATCGCCCGAAAATGTAACTTCGCAACCCGTTAGCTCGAATGTGGCACGGAGCATATTGGCCAAATCCATTTTAGAACTTTCGACCGATGAGCGTGTTAAACATCCCACATGTATGGTTCCGTTTTTTACAACGACCTTAGCTATATTGTTCGAAGTTTCTACCAAATTGGGCATATCGGCACTCATACGGTACACACCGTTATGGGCGGCATACACAGCTCGTGTAAAACCTTCCTGAACACCCAAATCCATTATGGTTTTAGGTGTTTGGCATTTTAAAACTAAAACACTTAAATCGGGTTCCATGGTTTTTAATTCGGTTTTTATTACCAAGGCCAATTGGTTTATTTCTAATAAAAAAGCATCTTCATGAATAGCATCGACAGCAACAATAGCCTTACTTTCGCGCGGAATGGCATTACGCAGGCTACCACCTTCGATTTCGGAAATACGCAAACCGAAGTTCTCGAAACCGTCGAACAGTAAGCGGTTCATTATTTTATTGGCATTGCCTAAACCTTCGTGTATTTGCATGCCCGAATGGCCTCCTTGAAGACCTTTTACTACAATTTCGAAACCTATTTTAAATTCGGGTGTTTCCTCGGTTTTATAATCTCGAGTAGCTGTAACATCAATCCCGCCGGCACAACCAACACCTATTTCGTTATCTTCTTCGGTATCTAGATTTAGTAGAATTTCACCGGTAAGCAATCCTCCTTCTAAGCCCATGGCTCCGGTCATTCCAGTTTCTTCATCGATGGTAAATAGGGCTTCAATAGGCGGGTGCTGTATTTCGGCACTCTCTAAAATGGCCATTATTGTAGCTACGCCAAGCCCGTTATCGGCACCAAGTGTGGTTCCTTTTGCTCTTACCCAATCGCCATCGACGTACATGTTAATACCTTGGGTATCGAAATCAAATTTGGTTTCGTTGTTTTTTTGGTGAACCATATCGAGATGCGATTGCAATACGACCGTTTTCCGGTTTTCCATGCCTGCTGTTGCAGGTTTTTTTATAATAACATTACCTACACCATCTACCAAGGTTTCCAGACCAAGGTTTTCGCCAAAGGCTTTTATAAAGGCTATAACATGTTCTTCTTTTTTGGAGCCTCTTGGCACGGCATTAAGGTTGGCAAAATTGTTCCAAAGTTGTTGTGGTTGCAATTGGCGTATTTCTGAGTTCATTTTTGTTTTGTTTAGTTTTGCAAAGATAGCAAAAAGGGACGGACTTTGGCTGCTACTCCTGATTGAAGCGGCATCCTTTTTATGGGCAAAAAAGTCCATAAAAAGATATAGCGGAAAGCAGGAAACAGTGCTTGTTGGCATACCTTTGTCTTTGGGTACAAAAAATTATTATTTTTGATTTATGTTGAAAAAGACAAAAACATGGGTGGCGCTTTCTATTATTTTGCAATATGCTCTGGTAAAGTGGCTGGCACAGTATCCCGAGTGGATTGAAGCGAATTACAGTACGGGATTTTATTTGTTTATTTCGAAAATATTGCGGTACGGACTGGGTTGGATTCCTTTTTCGGTGGGCGATTTATTATATATAACTGCAATTGTTTTTGGTATTCGTTGGTTGTTTAAACACCGAAAGCGTATTTGGCGGGACACCAAACAGTGGTTTATTGATGTATTTGCCGTTTGTGCTGTGGTTTATTTTGTTTTCCATGTGTTCTGGGGGCTGAATTATTATCGGATGCCTTTGCATGAAAATTTGGGAATAAACAACCAATATACTACCGAACAACTTATTGAAGTAACCAAAACGCTTATAGAAAAAACTAATAATATCCATTTTGAAATTACCAAGAATGATACCGTTAAGGTGGTTGTTTATTACAGAAAAGGCGATATTTTGAACAAAACACAAAAAGGTTACGAAAATCTGGGACATATTTTTCCGGATTTGGAATTTCAGCCGGCGAGTTTAAAAAAATCGGTATTCAGCTATCCTCTGTCGTACATGGGTTTTAGTGGTTATTTAAATCCGTTTAGTGGCGAAGCCCAGGTTAACAGTTTAATTCCATTGTTTAAAATACCAACAACAGCCTCGCACGAGGTAGCTCACCAATTAGGCTATGCCGCAGAAAACGAAGCCAATTTTATTGGTTGTATGGCAGCTTTAAACCATGATGATATTTATTTTAAATATGCCGGACATACATTTGGTTTGGGGCATTGCCTAAACGAAATATACAGACGTGACGTAATACTGTACAACAATTTGATTTTAAACATAAATAAAGGTGTTTTAAAAAATTATGAGGAAAATCGCAATTTTTGGAAAGCCCATAAAAACCCGATGGAACCCATTTTTAAACGGCTTTACAGCAATTATTTAAAAGCTAACAACCAAGATAAGGGTATTGAAAGTTATAGCTATGTGGTGGCTTTATTGGTTAATTATTTTACGGAAGACAGCTTTCGATAAAAGAATTTTTCTTTGCTGTGTAACAAAAGTAACTGTACGGCAATATTAATTTTTGAAACTTTGTTACAAACAAGTCATAGTACGTGACAAAAAACCACAAATCATCTTTAATATTACTGATAAACAAAGTATTAATTATTATGCTTTAAAAGTTTTCAAAACCTTTAAAGTCTTAAAAATTAGCCTAATAAGCCAATAAAGGGAATTTTTGTTGCATACTACACAAAACAATTATACTATGTCCAAAATTCATTATTACGAAG
>JBKEDH010000030.1:0-5773 GCA_047975295.1 Aestuariibaculum sp. | reverse complement strand
ACCATGCGGTTGCACTAAAATTGCCAGTGGTTTGTGGCGAAGCAGTTTCCCATTGGCCTTCAAAATCGTTTTTGGGTTCTAAAACTGTTACCCTTGGAATGGTTATAAAACGAATATTTTTATTGTTGGAACGAACAATGGCCTCGTTACCTCCTTTTACGGGCTGCCCCGAAAATCCTTTTAAGGGCATTTCCATATTAGACTGACCAGAACACAACCAAACCTCGCCAATCAGCACATTGTTAATGGTTTTGGTTTCACTACCGTTTGTTACCGAAATAACATAAGGCCCGCCTGCTTTTGGCGTTTGTAATATGGTTTTCCATTGCCCAAGTTTATCGGCTGTAACCTGATATATTTTTGAATCCCACGATGTGGAAATCGTTAGGTTTTCGTTTTTATTTGCCCAGCCCCAAATTGGAGCCTCCATTTGTTGTTGCAACATCATATTGTCGGTAAACAATGCCGGTAGTTTTATTTCGGCTTGCATGGTTAATACTCCAAAAACACAACCCAAAACTAATAATACGCTATTTTTCATTTGTCTCTTTTTTTATTTGAATGGTTCCTAACAATCCCGATTTTACCATCATGGTATCATCCAATCTATATGGGGCAGTTGTCCATGTTAACCGATTTTTTTTTGGTAATTTCTCATCGCCAATCAATCGGTTGGCCCACGTATTGGTAACGTTTACCTCTAATTTATTTTCACCTTCTTTTATGGCTTTGGAAATATTTATGCGATAAGGATACGTCCAAACCACACCGCAGTTTTTCCCATTTAAAATTACTTCGGCGATACAATTCACTCCTTCAAATTCTAAAAACAAATTATCTGTGTCTTTTAAATTCCAATTGAAGGTTTTTGTATAGCTTGCTGTTCCCGAATAATATTTAATGCTATCGTTGGCCGATGTTGACCAATCGAACAATTTATCTATTTGAATAGCTTTTGAAGGTCCATTATACTCCTCATCAAATTGAAGCGACCAGTTTTCATTTAAAATTTTCACAGGTTCAAAACTTGACCAGTTTTGTTTTCCTTCAGAAGCCTTTTTATCGGTTTCATCTTTAAAAATAATAAAATAAGCTTCGTTTGGTAAAAACTGTAACGGAACGATGGTTCGCCCGTTTTCTTCCTTCCAATTTTCCAAAGTTCTAGTTTCGTTGGAAATTGGATGGTATAAAGTGGGTTGTTTTTCTGAAATTCTAAACGACACTTCCAACTTGCGCTCTTCTTCTTTTTGATTCGATAAAAAATAAATGCTTTCATCGGCCAATTGACGGTGTGTCCAGGCCAAAGTACCCGCTTCTTTTTTATCTACAAGCACATTGGGCGCAACTCCCAATTCCAAGAAATCATGGCCTAAGTACGGCAATTGGATTATTTTTCCCCGTCCTAAAGTCCATCGCTGTTTTCCGTTGCCCGACCACAATTCGTCAACAACCGTTTGCCATTGTACTTTATTAGTATTGAAATGGGCCATGGCTGTTGGTTTTTCACCAACAAAAATGGTTGCTCCGGCTTTTACCAAATCCACCATTTTCTGAGCCACTTTCAAAGACATGATTTGTGTTGGCATCATTTTCCGAACATCCGGAAATACTAAAAATTGATAGGTTAAAGCATTTTTAAACACTACTTTGCCATCTTTTACTTCGGCATTTAACAATACATCGCTGTTAAACGAATCGTATTTATAGCCGTTTAAAGCATTGACCCATTGCGATAAATCGGTACTGTTTTTAGTGTATTTTACTTCTTTTGGCATACTTGCCGATGGCTGCCCCATATTTGCCAATCGGGCTTTTTCCGAAGCCACACGTTCCGCTCCAAACACATTGGGCATAAACGGCACCAAACGGTCGGGCAGTACCGAACGTGACGGAATATCTTCGCCTGTAAATACCGCAAAATCAATCACGGGTTTTCCTTTTTGAAGTTGAAATTGCACATTTTTACAATACTCGAAAAAAGCACTTCCGGGTTCCCACCATGTTTGGTCACGCTGAAAAAAAGTACCTATGGGGTCTAACGTCATACCCGGCTTTCGGTCTAGCCACGGATTGTGCATAAACACATGATAGAAAAAACGGTTAATGCCCAAAGCATAATTTCTGTCGGCCATAGTCTTTAAATTTGCCGGATGCTCGTCCCAATCCATTCGCAATTGTGTAAAGGCTTCGGCCTGGATAATATTGCGACCGTAAATATGCCCACCATTAATGGCATCCAGCATATCGTTGGGCTTATCGTGCGTGGGGCTTCTAAACCAAAATTCACCACCCGGATAATCCACATATTTAAAATGTAACAGACCATCGCTAACCATAGTTGGTGCTACATTTTCGGTACTGAATTTTACACCTGTTTTCTTGGCTTCTTCTTTTAAGGTTCCAAAAAAATTATCGGCAGTCAATTCGGCAATGGTTTTTCTAATATCATATAAAATCTGTTCCGATTTTTCTATATTATCCAACGGAATTCCCGCCATTACCGGCAAATAATTCACAATATCGTAACCACGGCGATTTTTAAATTCGGTCTGAAATACGGGCGACCAGTTTTGACTACCACATTCCCAACTGTCCATGTGAAGGATTTTCACCACTTTCGATGCCAATTCTTCGCCTGCAACACGACGCATTTCGCCATACCAATGGTCTAACTGGAAACGTACCGCTTCGGCATTAAATTTATCTACTTCCAGACCACGACCACCACCCGCAGTTGCGTTTTCATGGCCTGTAGAAGTATGTCCAAAACGTAAAATACGCCATTGTCCCTCCGGTACATTCCAGTTTAAAATGCCTTTTTTATCCATAAATTCCGATATGTTGACCATCTGTTCGGTACTTACACAATTGGAAGTTGGAATTTGTTTTTCTGTATTTCGGGAACTAATTCGCCAAACAACACCCGATTTCCCTTGGTAATTATCGATTAAAGGTGTTTCGGAAAGAATAATTTTGGTAACTTTTAAGGTTGAATTCCACTTGGCCATATCCAAATCTTCTGCTCCGGGTTCCGAGCCTTCTGGACTGTAAACAAACCGGAAATATTTTGCCTTTGCAGAAAAACTATGGGTATAAAACGCATCGGTATCCTGCCAACCTGAACGCGGGGTTTCCAAACGTCCCAAACTTTTAAAATGTTTTCCGTCGTCACTTATTTCAATTAGCAATCGGTGAGCCTGATAATTATTGCCTTTGGTTTCAATTTGAATAGATTTACAGGCAAAAGGCTCATTAAATTCATATTGGATATAGCCGGATTCCCGTAATCGGAATTGTGTTTGCTCTTTGGAATCATTGGTTAAAAAATCGGCATTTTCATTAATTGAGGTACTTACTTTTGGCCGGATATCAATAGAGGTTTTAAATACTTTTTCAACAGGAATGGCAAATGTGGCGATATCTTTATAATAATCTTTATAATGTTCCGGTGTTGGCAACTTTACATTTACAACCGTATTTCCATTTACAACTGTATCGGCCCAAACTACTTTTTGCATGGATAATTCCGGAGTAATCCAAGGGCCTCCGGCAACAGCAAAACCATCGGCAGGATGAAAGGCTATTTTCAATTCCAATCTATCGGCTTCCTGTAGTGCCCAACGTACCAAATCCCAAAACGCCTTGCTTAATTGAATAACAGGCGGATTCATTAACGGTTCTTCTCCCGGCCCTTTAATCGTCATTAAATAAGCACCTCGTATCCCTGCTTTTTTCATCGCTTCCAAATCGGCGGTAATGCCTTCCTTGGAATAAGCACCTTTCATCCAATACCAATATACCCAAGGTTTTGCCGATTCTTCCGTGGGTTGAAAAAATGCTGTTGTTGTTTTCTGATTCTCCTCGCAAGACAAAACAGAAAGCAATACAAAAAACAGAACGATATATTTTATTTTAAAAGGTATCAATACTTAAATTTTTCAAGTGCTTTGTCTAATCCTAAATTGTTCGATTTAAATGGTACGATATAAAAACCATATTCGTAATTTTTAGACGGAATTTGGTATTTTTTCATGGGTGCACCCACCGGCGACCAACTATCGTTTCCACCAATGCCCATTTGGATTAAATCGATATTTAAGGTTAAATATCCCGATTCTTTTAAATCGTAGGTGTGTTTCGCTTCATTAATGTTCTCTTCGGTATATGGCCAAACGCTCATGTTTAACGGTTTGCTTTCTGCCACAACCAACAATCCTTCGTTATTGTTTTTTGTAGTTCCGGCCAGCCATCGTACTTCGGTCCGGTTTCCATTTTCTTGAGGCATCACGTAAGGCTCGATAAAATTTTCTAATGGTATGTTGTAACGCTCGATAGGGAAACCAAAACCTCTATCGACATAATTTTCCAGCTCTCCTTTTCCATACCACGAAATCTGCCTAAATTTATCTTGAATCCCCATTTGCATACCCACCTTTGGTATATTGGGCAACTCGGTTAAAGCCTTTAATTTATAATTGACTTTTATGGCTCCGTCGGGCTTGATATAGTAGGTAAGAGAAACATTTGCACTGTCTTTTACTATTTCATAATTTGAAACAATTTCAACCTCATCCCCTAATTTTTTGGCTTTTACGGAAATTAATTTTGGTTTATTATCGTACCATTGTTTCAATACTTTATGCGGTTTCCAGCCTTTGCGGTCGTTATCGGTTAACGGTCGTGTAAAATTTGGCAGCAAAGGCGCAAAAACCTGTTCTTCACCTTTAAATATATATGAATTTAATGCCCCGTTTTCTTTATTTATTTTAATATTGAAATTGGCTCCGTTTATTTGAAAATTCGCATCGGTTTCAGAAATCGAAACATCTTTTGATACTTTTGAAACGTAGCCAACCGTACCCTTTGCTTTTACCAAAAACCAATCGGCTGCCACAACAAACCCCTTGTTTGCCCATTTTTTATCTTCCGGCAATTGAAATTCGATATGTAAAAAATACTCTGCATTGGCTTTAAATTTTGGTAAATACTTTTCAATATTTACAACGGTTTTTTCTCCCGCTTCAACATTCAACGGATTTAACGTGTGGGTTTTTATAAGCACTCCGTTTTCCAAAATTTTAATTACCGGAATAAAATCGGCCAACGATTTAGTAGCTTGGCGGTTTTTAATGGTCAGTTCATTTTTATTTAAAGTTGAAGTTGCAGGTTGGTACACCCATTTGTTTTCGTACATGGCCGCTTTGGGTCGCCCATCGGAAGCCACAATACCGTTAATACAAAAATTGCCATCGTGCCGTACTTCGCCAAAATCACCACCATAAGCATAAAATTCCTGTCCCGTTTTTTTATCTACTTTTAACAAACCTTGGTCTTTATAATCCCAAATACAACCACCAATCATTCTTGGTAGCGAACGGAATTTATCCCAAAATTCTTTTATATTTCCCGTAGAATTTCCCATGGAATGCGAATATTCTACAAATAAAATGGGACGGGTATCGGCCTTGTTATCTAATAAAAATTGGGGTGTAAAAACACCCGGATAAAAACGGCTTACCATATCGACATAAGGCTCGTCTTGCGGGTTTTCGAAACGGTGCGAGTGGTCGCCCGTCGATGGGTATCGTTCATCCCTTTCGTCTATATATCCCTCCAATCTTGGGTTTCCCTGAGCCGGCTCGTAATGAATAGGTCTGGTAATATCGAAATCACGTGTCCAGCTTGCCATGGCAGCATGGTTTGGCCCTTTGCCCGACTCGTTGCCCAAACTCCACATAATAACGCTCGGATGGTTTTTATCGCGCTCTACCAT
>JBKEDH010000009.1:0-2972 GCA_047975295.1 Aestuariibaculum sp. | reverse complement strand
AAAATATTATGTATATTTGCACGCTGAATTTTCAAGCGTTATTTTTTATTATAGCGTTGAAGAAATTTTAAGTTATGAGAAAAAGTATTGTATACTGCCTATTAACAGTTATTTCAATATGTATTCTGTTTGCAAAACCGTTTACACCTAACGAAAAAACGGTAAATTTAGGAAAACACTCAACCAATGGCTTGGATTTGTATTATACCGTAAGCCAGGATGAAAACGCTTACAATAACGTTTTAGCGTCGAACGAGGGAAACAAACCACTTTCACCCTATCTAGGAAAATCGTTTGTAGGATTTAAGGAGGCCGTTGCTTTTAAGGAGTCGCGAGGCGATTACTTTACCGTAAGTAGCTTGGGATATTTGGGAAAATACCAATTTGGGAAAACCACTTTAGAAATATTGGGCGTTAACAATACCAAGAATTTCTTAAAGAACCCCAAACTTCAAGAGCGTGCTTTTATAGCAAATACTTCTCGAAACAAATGGATATTGCGCCGAGACATTAAAAATTTTGTGGGCAAGCGTATTAACGGTGTTATGGTTACCGAATCGGGCATCTTGGCAGCCGCTCATTTGGCCGGGGCCGGAAATGTAAAAAAGTATTTAAGAAGCTACGGAATAGACAATTTTTCAGATGGCTTTGGAACCACTATTGCTTATTACATGAAACGTTTTTCGGGTTACGACACCTCGTTTATTAAGCCCAATAAAAAAGCAAAAGCAATCTAATTTTTTTAGGCCTGCTTAGATTTGTATGATAGACTTTTTGTATAGTTTATTTTTGATACAGGATGAGGCAAAATAGAAGATAATAGCTGGGCTACTTGATGAAATTTTAACAAAATTATGCGCAAAAGAGACATAGTAAAACTAATTGATATAAATTTAAACAGGCTCTTAGATTAAAATGAAATAAAAAGCTTTATGAAAGTGATTTCATAAAGCTTTTTTTGTGAACCTCTTGATACCACTCAAATTTATCTTCTTTTTCTCTATTTACCCAATACCTCATTTATAATTTCAAACATTTTGGAAGCTCTTGCTCTTACTTCGTCTTCCGTCCATGACAATTTTATTAAACAGGAAATGTTTCTACTAATATAGTGATCGGACTGTCCAAACGTTTTATCCTTTAAATATTCCAGTCCATTTTTTACTTCATCGGAAATAGGAAAAAGCGATTTCAGTTCCTTTAAGTGTTCCCATTTACGTATGTAGTGCCAATTATTGTTATAGTAATGAAAACAGCCATCAATACCATTGTTTTTAAAAGCATTTGTGGCCAAGGTTGCTGTCTCCATGCTGGGCAAAAAGAAATTTAAAAACGCATAACTTTCTTCACCGCCTTCGGGAACGCTCCTAAAGGTAACTTCCGGAATTTCAGATAGGGTTTTGCGTAATATATTATAATGGTTCTTTTGGATTTTTAAAAATTCGGGCAAGCGTTTAACCTGTGCCAAACCTACTGCGGCATGAAGCTCCGAGATCCTGAAGTTATAGCCTAAAAACGGATGTGTCTCAGCCCCCCTATCCTTACCTATATGGTCGTGGCCATGATCACTATAATGATCGGCGTTTAAATAATATTGCTTATTGTTTGTTACTACGGCTCCGCCTTCGCCACAAGTTATGGTCTTTACAAAATCGAACGAAAAACAGCCCAAATCACCTATACTGCCCAATGTTTTTCCTTTGTAACTGCCCCCAATAGCCTGACAAGCATCTTCTATTAAAAGCAAATCGTGTTTTTTGCATATAGCTTGCAAGACATCCATTTTACCCATACTGCCGCACATTTGCACCACCATAACCGCTTTGGTCTTTGGCGTTATTGCTTTTTCTACAGCTTGAGGATCGACTGCCAAAGTATCGTCAATATCCACTAAAATGGGTATGGCTCCCAATATCATAACCGCTTCAAAACTTGCCACAAAAGTAAATGTTGGCATAATAACCTCGTCGCCTGCGCCAACACCTGCAGCCGCCAGAGCAACCGTTACTGCTGCCGTTCCGCTGGACACCAACTGGGTATGGGCAACATTAAGTGTTCTGGACAGTTCCTGCTCTAAAGTTTTAGCCTTCCAATGGCCGTTTCGCATACCATCGAAACCATAACGCATTAAAACACCGCTGCTTAATACATCCTGTAGTTCGTTGCGCTCTAAGTCGCCAAATAATTCAAATCCGGGCATATTTTTTTAATTTACCTCAAATCTACAATTAAATTTTAAAAGGAAATTGAAAAAATTTAAACGAGTTAAATGTTTAAATCTCAATGACCGATTCGTGTATCGCCATACGAACCTTTTCGAAATCGGCAAACATATCATCGGTCGCCCGATATCCTACCGGTAAAAGCAGAACAGATTTAAGGCCTCTGCCCTTCAACCCCAAAATGGTATCGTATTTGGTTGGCACAAAACCTTCCATCGGGCAAGCATCTATTTGTTCGGCGGCACAAACTGTCATAAGGTTGCCCAATACAATGTAAGCTTGGTATTTAGCCCAATGTTGACGCTCTTTCACAGTCATCCCTTCAATTATTCCCGTCAACTCATCTTGATAGGGCTTTAAAATGGTTTCTGAAGTATTCCTTATCGTTTTTATATTGATATAATAATTTTCAACATCGGCTTCTGAAATATTGTCCTGGATACAGATTACAAATAAATGTGAAGCATCTAAAACCTGCTTTTGGTTGTAAGTATGTGGCACCAACAACTCCCGAATGGTCTTGTTTTCTACTACTGCCAATCTTACTGTCTGTAATCCAAACGATGTTGCCGTTAAATTGAAAGCTTCTTTTAAACGATTTATTTTTTCGCTTGATAATTTTTTTGTGCTATCGAATTTTTTTGTGGCATAACGCCATTTTAATTGTTTTATAATATCCATGTAAGTTCAATATTGATTTTCAAAAATAATACTTACAGCTTTGCAAAACAGTAAAACAATATAATTTAA
>JBKEDH010000163.1:0-51354 GCA_047975295.1 Aestuariibaculum sp. | reverse complement strand
TTTTAAAAACTATTCATTTCTACTTATATTACCTATAAACACCCTTCTCCTTATTAAAAAAAGAGTATTAATCCATAGTAAAAATTTCATCGAGCAGCACCCATTTTTCGCCTTCTTTGGCTGCCGGTACTTTTTGTTGGTACTGCCACATTAAGGTTTCCCATTCTTCTACCTTCGGATTATTATTGCCCATTTGTGCCATTTTTTCAAAAGTAAATAAATCGTTAACTTCAATAACCATAAAAAGCCTGTTACCATGGTTAAAAATACGCATAACATCGATTCCCGAGCCTTTTATACTCTTCAACACTTCGGGCCATACTTTTTTGTGGTATGCCTTGTACTTGGCCTTTAAGAATTCGTCGTCTTTTAAATCGCAATACAGATAATAGGTTTTTGGCTTCATATTTTGGTTATTATCGTTTAACTTGTTTTACCCGCTATTTTCCCATAAATCCCGATAATTATAAAACACAAGAGTGTCATTACAAAGGAAAATCGCATTTCAGTCATTCCTAAATACGTTACATCTTCGTAACCGGAGCCTCCTATATCGAGAATAGAACCTTGTATTGGTGTTAAAAGCGCACCTCCTACAATGGCCATAACTAAAAATGCTGCTCCAAATTTGGCATCTTGACCTTGACCTTCCAAAGCAATACCATAAATGGTAGGAAACATAATAGACATAAACAGCGAGGTAGCTATAAGCGAATATATTCCGGTTATACCCGGTAACACCATTGCTCCTATTGTTGTTAACGAAGCACCTACGGCAAAGTACATTAACAGTTTACCGGAGTTTATATTTCTCATTAATGCCGTGCCGATAATTCGCCCGGTTAAAAAGACAATATACCCCGCCAAGCCAAACCAGACTGCCGATTGGCTGTCAATTCCCAAAGTTTCGGCATATTGATACACATAGGTCCAGCACATAATCTGGGCACCTACATAAAAAATTTGGGCTACAACCCCAAAAGAAAACTTAGGCTGTTTCCACAATCGTTTTACGGAATCGATAAAATTTATTTTTGCCTCCTGATCTTTATTTTGAGGCATTTTTAACATACTAATCATAATAAAAAACACCAAGACTACAAAACCAAGAATAACGTAAGGATTGCGAATAACTTCTAAATCGGATGTCCGTACCGCTGCTTTTGCCGATTCGGACAGCGTATCGAAAACCGGTGATCCGTCAGGTAAGGTATCGTCGGACTGCAACGCATTAAGTACAAAATTTTGTGCTACCAACAAACCTGTTATCGACCCCATGGGATTAAACATTTGCGCAAAGTTTAAACGCCGTGTGGCCGTTTCTTCTGCTCCCATGGATAGTATGTATGGATTCGCCGTGGTTTCTAAAAATGCCAAACCAAAGGTTAAAATGTAATACGACATTAAAAAGAAACCATAGCTTTCGTAAAGCGCTGCAGGATAAAACAATAAGGCTCCAATGGCATAAAGTGCTAAGCCTACCAAAATCCCTTTTTTATACGAATATTTGTTAACATACAAAGCAGCCGGAATAGCCATACAGCCATAACCACCATAAAAAGCCAACTGTACATAAGATGCCTCTACATTAGTAAGCTCCAATACTTTTTGAAATGCCCTTACCATGGGGTTGGTAAGATCGTTAGCAAAACCCCAAAGAGCAAATAACGATGTAATTAAAATAAACGGTACAATTACCGATTTGGCCACTACCGGAATTTTAGTATTTTTATTCATTTTAGTTTTATGTTGGTTGTATCGTTGTTGGTGTTTGATTTTATCTCGATTATTGCGGTTACCAATAATTACTGATTTATTGCGTTAACAAAGACCTATCCAAATGTACATAGCCACCATCTACAAAAACCATTTGCCCTGTAGTATGCGACGACTTATTGGAAATAATAAACATACAGGTATCTGCAATTTCCTGTGGTGTGGTCATTCGATTTTCAAAAGGTATTTTCTTTACGATTTCTTTTAATTTTTCTTCGCCATTTTCAAGGGTTTTTATCCAATTATCGTAAGCCGGAGTCCAACTTTCGGCAATAATCAAAGCATTTACCCTTATTTTATCGTTTATTAAATCTACCGCCCACTCTCGCGTTAAACCAAGTACGCCTCCTTTTGCAGCTGCATAACCTGAAGTACCTCCCTGACCTGTAAGCGCAACTTTCGAGCCTATATTTAAAATATTCCCTTTGGATTTTTTTAAATAAGGCAGGCAATATTTTGCCATGGCAAAAAAGCTAACCAAATTTAATTTTAACGACCACATAAAATCCTCGATAGAAGCATCCAGTCCTGCACCATCGTTTACACCAACATTATTTATTAAGACATCTATACGGCCATACTTTTTGGCAATAACCTTAACAGCATCTTCAATTTGTTCGGGATCGGTAACATCGGTTTTTACAAAAACAGCATCGATACCCCGTTGCTGTAGGTCTTTTTCGTAACCGTAACCACGATCGTTACGGCAAACAATAACCGGAATAGCACCTTCACTCGCCAAAGTTTGTACAATGGTTTCTCCAATACTACCTTTTATACCTGCCGCTCCAGTTACTACTACTATCTTATCTTTTAAATGTAAATCCATAATTAAAGGTTATAAAATTGTATTGCATTTGTTCCCATTATTTGTTGTTGTTCTTTCAAACTAAGCTTTGTAATATAATGGGCTGTTAAATCTTTTATCTGCTTATAATTGCCCGCCACTAAGCAGACCGGCCAATCGGAACCGTACATTATCCTATTGGAGCCAAAAGCTTCCAAAACCACATCCATGAAGGGATGGATTTGTTCGGGTGTCCATGTTTTTATGTTAGCTTCGGTAACCATACCCGACAATTTACAATATACATGCTCGGCCTTCCCTATTTCTTTCATTAAAATGGCCCAACCATCAAAAAAACCATCCTTTATATAGGGCTTAGCGATATGGTCGATAACAAATTTTTGGTTTGGAAAACGGTTTACAAACTCCAAAACCGCTCCCAATTGATGTGGGAAGACTAAAATATCGTAAGTATAGTCGAATTTTTTTAATATTGAAATGCCCTGAACAAAATCTGAACGCAATAAAAAATTATGATCGGATTCCCCTTGTACGATATGCCGAAACCCTTTAAGCTTTTTTATATGTTGGTACCTTTCGAGTGTGGCTTCCAGTTGTCCATTACGCAAATCGACCCAACCTACAACACCTTTAATAAAGGCATTATTCTCGGCTAAGTTTATAAGAAAATCTGTTTCTTCGAGAGTTTGATCGGCTTGGACGGCCACACAGCCATCGATACCGTTTTCATGATACACCAACTCTAAATCGGAGGGCAAAAAATCCTTTCGGATTACGGCCATACTATCGTCTATCCAAACATGTTTTTTGGAATTATAAACCCAAAAATGTTGATGGCTATCAATTATCATATTCCGGAATATGCCTTTGCTTGTTGTTTCGACACACCTAAACCTTCAACACCAAGTTCCATAACATCTCCCGGTTTTAAATATCTGGGAGGTGTTAATCCTAAGCCTACTCCAAATGGTGTACCCGTAGAGATAATATCGCCGGGTAAAAGGGTCATAAACTGACTAATGTAACTAATGGACTCCTGAATATTAAAAATAAAATCGGAAGTAGAACTGTCCTGCATTATTTCGCCGTTTAATTTTAGCCAAAGCCGTAGGTTATTCGGATTTTCAATTTCGTCCTTTGTAGCCAAAAATGGTCCTAAGGGAGCAAATGTATCACACCCTTTTCCTTTGCACCATTGACCTTCCTTTTCTATTTGAAATGCCCGTTCGCTAACATCGTTGTGCAGTACGTATCCCGCTACATAATCCAATGCTTCATTTTCGGATATGTAAGATGCTTTTTTGCCTATTACGACTGCCAGTTCGACTTCCCAATCGGTTTTTTCACTTCCCTTAGGAATAACAACATCGTCGTTAGGCCCTACAATGGCCGTTGTCGATTTAAAAAACAACACCGGTTCTTTCGGAATTGCCATTCCAGCCTCGGCAGCATGTTTAGCATAATTTAATCCAATACACACCAACTTGGAGGGACGGCAAATAGGCGATCCCAACCTTACCTCGACAGGTATGGTGTGGCATTTTTCTTTGTTAATCTTAAACCATTCGCCCAAACGCTCAATTCCGTTGGTTTCGAAAAAAATTTCGGTATAATCTTCTCCAAAAGCAGACACATCCACTCGTGTACCGTCTGGTAATTGCACACCCGGTTTCTCGTTGCCTTCGGCTCCAAATCGTATTAATTTCATGTGTTAATATTTATTGTTTTTAATGGTCACATGGAACACCCAAATTAACATTCTGCTATGTAATTAAAACTTAATAAAGGTGTTTCATTCTTTACTTATTTTTATCCGTTTAATTTTATAAATCCTCCATCGATAGGAAAATCTGTTCCTGTAATAAAAGAAGCTTCGTCCGAACAGAGATATAGTGCCAAATCGGCTACCTCCTGAGGAAGTCCCATTCGCCCTATGGGCTGTGTTTTCGAAAGATTTTCGAACATTTGTGTTTCTTGACCGGGGTAGTTTTTACTTATAAACCCATCTACAAACGGAGTATGTATCCTTGCCGGCGAAATACAATTACAACGAATGCCATCTTTCACATAATCTTTGGCTATAGAATAGGTCATGGTTAGTGCAGCACCCTTAGACATGGAATATGCAAAACGATCGGAAATACCTACGGAAGATGCAATGGATGCCATATTGACAATGGCACCTCCTCCATTTTTCTTTAAATGTGGAACAACAGCAAAAAGACAGTTGTAAACCCCTTTTACATTAACTTTGTAAACACTATCAAAATCGGTTTCCGGTGTATTTTCAACATTACCTACATGGGCAATTCCCGCATTATTGATTAATATGTTTATAGCACTATTTTCGGCAATTTTATTTACAACCCCAACTACCTGTGCTTGGTTTGTAACATCGCATTGATGTATTTCGGCCAAGCCACCATTAGCTTCTATTTCGTTTTTGGTTACATTGGCATTATCGACGTTCAACTCTAAAATATGAACCTGAGCGCCTTGCTCTGCCAAAGTTTTCGAGATGGCCTTACCTATACCGCTTCCGCCACCGGTAATAATGGCCGTTTTGTTTTTAAGACTAAATTTCATTGAAAAGACAACTTTTAAAAATTGCTGTCCAATATACATTATTTATTGCTAAAAGTGAACCATTGCCTTAATAACTTTTGTTTCGGGATCCAACCAAGAGTCAAAATGGGCTATCATATCGGTAAATTGTACTTGATGAGTTACAAATGCTTGAGTAGGAAATTGATTTAAATGGTTTATTACAAAATTAAAATCTTCTAAAGTAGCATTCCTACTACACATTATAGTAGATTCTTTAGCATGTATTGCCGGGTGGGAAAACACCAAATTTTCTTTAGATAAACCTACCAAAATATAACGTCCGCCATGAGCCATATAATCGACGCCTTTTTCCAAGGCACGTTTATTTCCGGTACAATCGAAAACAGCGGTTGCCATATCACCCTTAGTTATTTCTGCAACCTCATTTACAGTAGTTTCCGAAACTTTTACAGTATTCGTAACGCCTATTTCCCGCTTAACAAATTCCAATCGCATTTCATCGACATCCAAAGCAATAACATGAGCTCCTTTTATCTGTGCCTGTTTAATTAAACCGATACCTATGGGACCGCATCCCACCACCACAACGATTTCTCCTTTTAGAATATTGGCTCTTCTTATAGCGTGTGCACCAATAGCAAGTGGCTCGACAATAGCCATTTCGTTGTACGACAGATCTCCAGCAGGAATCAATAAATCTGTTCTAATAACGAACCGTTCCTGCATACCTCCATCGGCATGTACACCCAAGACCTTAATATTACTACAACAATTGGTTTTATCTTGACAACAAGCCACACAAGTACCACAACTTACATAAGGCATAACAATAACCTTATCGCCCTGCTTTAACTTTTGAGGATTATCTTCTATTTCAAGAATTTCGGCAGCCAGTTCGTGTCCCAGAATACGAGGGTAGGTAAAGAAAGCTTGATTTCCAGAGTAAGCGTGTAAATCGGTTCCACAAATACCCACTCGGTGTATTTTTATTAAAGCTTCATTCGCTGCCCTTATAGGTTCGTCTTTTTCCTTTAAGGTAAATTTGTTTGGCTGTTCGCAAATAATATATTTCACACGAATAAATTTAAGTTAAAATTTGATTTTAGGTTTTAAAAATATCTGTAAAAATAACCAAAATCCAACGCTGACTATTTTTATTAATATCCTTTTGTTATGGCTCATTTCTATATGTTAACTTTTACTTGGCTTTTATGGTTACAGAAGCGTTTATATCTCCAGTTGAAGCTTCCAGTAAAATATCTTCGGCCGTTCCATTGGATTGGATAATGGCTAAACATTTTCCGTTGTAAGCTTTTCTATAATTAACTTTAAACGATTCTAAACTGGCTTGATAGCCGTTATCGACACCGACCAACTTACCGCCACCCAATACTTTAAAATTGATTTTATTGTCGGCTTTTGGTACTAAATTTCCATCGTTATCTAAAATATCGACCGTTATATATACCAAATCGTAATTATTATTTTCAATAGCTTCCTTATGTGGTTTTAAAGCCAATTGTGCTACTTTGCCTGCCGTATGTATTTCCTTTTCCAAAACAACATTACCCTCTTTTCTGGATACGGCCTTTAACGTACCAGGTTGGTATTTAACGCGCCACATAACATGTAAATCGTTATTCTGTTTTGATTTTTTACCAAGCGATTTGCCATTTAAAAACAGTTCGACCTCATCGGCATTATTGTAATATGCCCAAACATCGACTGTTTGCCCCATTTGCCAATTCCAGTGTGGAAATACATGTAAAACATCCTTATCGCTCCATTCACTTTGGTACATGTAGTACACATCTTTGGGAAATCCAGCCAAATCGACAATACCAAAATACGAACTTCGTGCCGGATACGGATACGGAATAGGTTCGCCCAAATAATCGAAACCTGTCCAAATAAATGTTCCTGCTATATAATCCAGTTCCTTAATGGTTTTCCAATTTTCTTCGTGTGTAGCCCCCCAATATGCCGACACTTGATCGTAAGCCGAAACGGTTAAATCTTCATTGCCATCAAAAGGTTCGTTATGTGCCGGTGGCCAGCGTTTTACCTCATGGGAAGACAAATCGTAATGGCCACGTGTCTCTAATGCCGACACACTCTCGGATGCAATTATCTTTTCACCTTTAAATTTCTTTGGAAAATCGTAATAATCGGTGTGTTTATAATTAAAACCCAATACATCAAGAGCTCCAGACCGATAGATATAGTTTTTCTCCGGAACATTTTCGGTAAGTGCACAGGTAACGGGACGGGTTTTATCCAGAGCCTTAACAATACCTACCAATTCTTTGGTTATGGCAATACCTGTACTATCAAATTGCTCACGAATTTCATTGCCTATACTCCACATTACTACGGACGGGTGGTTTCTGTCCCGCTTTACAAAATCCTGTAAATCTTTTTTATACCAATCGTTCCATTCCACATTATAATCGAATTTCACTTTCCTTTTTTTCCAAACATCAAAAGCTTCAACCTGGACAATAAGTCCCATTTTATCGCACAGTTGCAATAGTTCTACCGACGACGGATTATGTGACACCCTAACAGCATTTGCACCCATACTTTTCATAATTTCCAACTTACGCTTAATAGCTTCTTTATTGGCAACGGCACCCAATGCACCATTATCATGGTGCAAACAGACTCCATGTATTTTTGTAGGAACACCATTAAGCGAAAATCCCGTTTCGGCATCAAAATTAAAATAGCGTATGCCTAATGGCGTCTTATAACTGTCTATTAATTTATTCCCTTCGAAAACCTTAGTTTCGACAGTATAGAGGTACGGATTTTTTGTATCCCATAAAATGGGATCCACAACTTCAAATTCTTGATTACTTACTTTTGATGTATCTGGACTTATTTTATCTTCGGAAGAAGCTTGGGCAACCTGAACGCCTAATGCATTTAAAATAACACTTTCCAGCTTATATTGTTTTTCGGTTTGGGTTTCATTTTGAAGTGTAACCTCTAAATTGACCAATGCTTTTTCGTTTAATACTTTGGGGGTTGTTACATAGGTTCCCCAATGTGCTACGTGTAGATTGTTGACTGCCACCAAACGGACATTCCTATAAATACCCGACCCCGTGTACCAACGCGAATTGGGTTGTTGGCTGTTATCGACTTTAACTGCAATAAGATTTTGTTGGCTTCCGAAATGAAGGAATCGGCTTAAATTGTAAACAAAGGATATATAACCGTAAGGCCGTTTGCCTAGATAATTACCATTAACCCAAACCTCACTGTTACGATAAATACCATCGAACTCGATCGAAATCGATTTATCTTTCCAACTTTCGGGCAATTTGAATGTTTTTCGATACCATCCCATTCCCGTAGGTAGTGCCCCTCCTTCCGGTTTCGCCGGATTATCTTCACTAAACTCGCCTTCTATACTCCAGTCGTGCGGTAAATTAAGCGTTTGCCAATCGGAACCGTCATATAAGGTGTCCTTTGCCTGTGGATAATCGCCCAACTTAAATTGCCAATCGAAATTGAAGTCTTCAACAATACGACTATCTTTTGGTTCGAACGAATTGCACCCCGAAAATATTATAAAAACATAAAACAATAATAACAAACGCCCCATACAAATTATTTTTTTAGGTTAGAACTCATTTTAAACTTTTTCAACTGACTAAAAAATTATAGCTTTTTTATCCATTTTTTATCTTTTTTCCCGTAGCTCATACAACTCAAAAAAACTTTCCACATCTAATTTTCAATTCAAAACAATTTAAATGAGAGTTCTTATTGAAATTCGAAAGACTCTACTCTAAGGTCTTTCATACTATCGGATTCTAATTGTATTTTATAAGTCCCGGCATTAATATACCCTCCTGATGTGGTATTTAAAATTTTCCATTTATTGCTCTGTACCGGAAATTCAATATCCTCATTACGCAGTAAAATACCGTTGGCATCCTCTATTTTTAACCGTACCTTTATTGGTTTATCAGACATATTCATATATCTAAAGCGCATTAAATATACATTGGCTACACCCGGATTTACCGTAAACGTTATGTTATTGGGTGTATTATCGGTAAACTCAATATAATCGCTCTTTTTAAAGAGCGCTTTTTTAACACCCAATCCCGAGATTATAGCATTTTCGGCTTCTAATTTTAAAATGGTACGATCGTCCTGTTCTTCCATGGAATAATCGGGGACTATGGCCATAGTATATACAGCACCTTCTTTATAATTTCCAAAATTGATTTTTTCGTTTTGTTTTACCTGTTTTTTAAAAACATTAAATACCGTAGCATCCGAGTTTTTCACCACACCTTCAACCTGTTCATATCCGTTTAACCAACTATATAACGATTTTATGTTGGCATCGACAATGGCGTACACCGTTGCTTTTTCCTTCGATACAAATGAACCTGATAAATCGTTTTTTATTTTTTTTGAAAACCGTAAATAATCGGCTCCATAAAGCTCGGGAAGCAACTGTGTAAATTGTATTTGGGAATCTTGATATTGCTTATGGGTTATATCCAACCAAGTCCCTATCTCGTACTCGCTGTTAACCAAAACATCTTGAATGTTTTTTGGAGATGGACCAGCCGGTACCACATCTATATTTTTTGTGGCAATCGCAATGGCCGATATAACCGCTTGGCTCGCTACCGTCTTAGGAAAAGAAATAGTTATCTTTCCGTTTTTACTTGTTACATTCAATGTTTTTTTCAAGGCCGTATCGTGCCCTACTTCACTCCATATATCCAAATGTTCAATATGTGTTTTGTTATTAACTGCCACATCAAACAAACGCCACCCCTTGCAATCCATACCACCACCAGTACCGTACCACGGTTCGTTAAAATACAGCTCTATAACATACTCGCCATCGGGCACAGGAAATTCGTATCGCAACCTATCCGTTCCATAACGAAATGTTTGAAAAAGTTCCCAATCGGATGTTCCCGAAATAGGATCATAAGTTTTTCGCTGACTGGCATAAAAAGCGGGCAAATTCTTGAAATCGTCGATCCATGACAACGACCCCCAAGTATTCCCATCAGTTTTATGTACATCGGCCATCCAAGTATTGCCAAAGCTATCTGTATAATCGCCACCACCACTATTTACCCGATATATATAATGATAATCCGGATTTGGTTTTAAAAGCGTATTATCTTTCGAAACCAAAGTCTTATAATGAGGCGCTTCCGGAAGATTACTTAAAACAATACAATCTTTGGCCACGGGTTTACCATCCACATAACCTATAGCATACAATATATTATATTTTATATCGACATCGTTCCACTGAAAATGTCGTCCAAATCCTGGGTGTTTTAATCTTCCCAACGAAACATTGTCCACATCGTTAAACAATTCAACCTCATCGCAATTGGAATATATATCGATACCGTTTTTTATTCCATCCGTGTTCCATCGGCTTGGCCACGAGTGCGATACAATGTAAACCATTGGCTCTTTTTCTTTAGAGACATAATGGGATCGGTACATATAAAAAACATCTAACGGCTCACCCCAAATAGTAAAAACACCTTTGTAATTTACAGGGCCAACACGATCGATATCCCGATAACCTTCACCATTTTGGGTACGACCCGGATTTTCGTGCGAATAAAACAGCCAATGGTACTGCCCTACAATTTTATCACGTACCGATTCGGCCTCCCGTACTTTTATTTCCATAAGCTGGGAAAACCGGTTTTCGCTATACTCACCTTTTTGGTCGAACTCACCTTCAGTATGTAAATCTGCCGAACGCCAAGCACCATACTCGCCATTAAGCAACTGCTTAGTCATTTCTTTACCATAATTATAAGGATCGCCACCATAAGTCCCCGACCAATTTTGTATAACATTCCAATCGGTTCCCTCTCC
Organism: Aestuariibaculum sp.; assembly: GCA_047975295.1. Classification (GTDB taxonomy): domain Bacteria; phylum Bacteroidota; class Bacteroidia; order Flavobacteriales; family Flavobacteriaceae; genus JBKEDH01. The sequence continues at coordinate 40,313 of JBKEDH010000163.1, read as the reverse complement.
GCCATTACACGTTGTTACGATACGCTGCTTGGCCGAAATAGGATCTAATCCCCTAATAAGTGCCGTACATTCTTTGGCAAATTCTTTTGGGATGGTACTTTCATTTTGCAAGCCCCACATAACAATAGACGGATTGTTACGACGTTCTTTAATCCACTCTTTCAATAAAACTTTAAAGTTATTTTTAAACTCGGGTGTATCGTACCAAATATGTGCCGAAAACTGGCTCCAAAACAAAATGCCTTCTTTATCCAAAAGTTCCTGATATTTTAGGTTGTGGGGTTGATGACCTTCCCTAAAGGCATTATATCCTGCTGCTTTAAATTTTTCTATGCGGGCCTCAATTTCTTCGTGCGAAAACGAATGGCTTTTCCCTATTAAATGTTCGTAGTCGCAAGTACCATTTATAAACACAGGCTCATCGTTTAAAAAGAAACGGTTATCACTACCTTCCCTATTTACGGGCCAACTTACCCAACGGATACCGTATGGCGTAGTTATTGTATCTATTAATTTTCCATTTTCGTAAATTTTTGTTGAAAGCCGATATAAATAAGGGTGTTGCGGCGACCATAATTTTGGATTTGGAATTTTGGGCAGTATCTGTTTTATTTCTTTTAAACCGGAAAAATTTTCAATTACTGTCTCAACCGATGTTAATTTACTACCTTTATGATTCAACAACGTATTTTCAACCCTTATAGTTTTAGATAAATTACCATAATTTTTTACTTCGGTGGAAACATGGAGTAGTGCATTTTTTTTATTAGTTTGATCATCATTCCAAATATGTACACCAAAAGGTTCTATTTTTATGTTGTTGGTAACTATTAACGAAACAGGCCTAAAAATACCCATAGGTTGAGAACCTTCGGAAAAGCCCCATTCGCCCGAGCAGCCACCACAAACCCATGGCAGGTCGGCTATAAATGCAGGATGCTCTGCCTTTACAACAATGGTGTTTTCAGTATTAAAACGTACCGCTTTCGTAATATTTAACGTAAAGGTTGTACGGCCGCCTTTATGTTCACCTACCTTTATACCGTTTACCCAAACGGTAGCATACGATCCTACCCCTTCAAAAAACAAAAAATGTTGCTTTTGTAAATTTTTATTATCAAGCACCAACGTTTTTTTGTACCAAGCCGTACCGTGCAAATTGCCATGTTTCATTCGGCGATAGCCATAGTATTGGTCCCAGTTATGGGGTACATTGACTTGTTTCCACGAGCTGTCAATAGAAGTCTGTTTTACAAAGTCATTTTCGGCAAGGGGTAAACTATCTAAAACTACAGTTACCCAATCGTTATCCAAACTAACAACAGTTCTAACATCTGCTATATTATCATTGGTTTTACAGGATAAAAACCCTAATACAACAATCCATATTAAATATCCAGTATACCTCATATTAATAGAATAACCAATCAACCGCTTCTTTTTCATCTTTATTAATCAAGCCTACATCTCTGGAAACCATTTCTTGATTGGCATCGACAAACCCTAATACCATTACCTTTCCTTTGCCCAACACCAATTCGTTTTGTCCGGATCTGAAAGTATAGGTGTGTATATTCACTCTTGGCATACCGCTCAATTTAATGGCATTTGCCAAAATAACCTCGGCCTCACCACGGGTATTCCCTGCGGCATTGGTTTACAAACTTGGCGGAAACAGAAAACGTTTTTGGTCGGTATTAAAGTAACCTACCAATAATTTTACAGGTTTATCGTTTTTAAATTTAAGATGTGTCCCTTCTGCATTTTGGATGTCGGCAATAAAAGAAATTCCTTTTAGATTTTTCAGTTCGGGAGCTATTTCCACAATTTCAGATTCTGGAATATCATAAACTCTTATCCCTTTTTTTATTGGATAAACGCCTTTATTTTTAGAAAGCAACGTAACCTTGGCAAGTTGCCAAGGGCTACCTTCCTGTCTTTCTATTTTTCCGTCCTTTGAAGCTTTCAATCTTTCTATATTTCGCTTAAAATTAGCCAATTCCCGTTCGTAATGTGGTAATAATTCTTCCCATGTTTTATTTTTTCCGTCGTCGCCACCAATAGGAATTCTACGCTGTGACGTTTGCATACTATTTGCGTACAAATACGTATCTTTTGTGCGGCTTACCAGTTCTTGGTAAAGGGATACGCTTTTTTCTATATGGGGTAGCGCATTATCCAAATCGGCAATATTGTTGGAATAGCCATAGCGCAGTACCAACATGGCAGCTTTTACTTTTTCCGAAAAGAAATTGGCAAAAATATTATAGCAATATATATCATTTTTTAAACGTTGGAATTCGTTTTTTTCTTTGGTTACTTGTGGCTCAGCTTTATCGATAGCAGCTACAGCTTGTTTGCCATGTTGCACTATTTCGTTAATAACCTGCAAAGGTGTTTCGCCAATGTGCGGTTGTTGTTCCCATTCTTTTTTGGCATACTCCAAAAGGATTTCTCCAACGGGCCCACAAGATTCGTGAAATCCAGGATATACACGCCACTTATAAGGGTTTACCAACTGGCTTACGAACATGCCCAGCAGTAAAGTTTGCCTATTGCCTTCGGTAATACCAAAACGGCGTAGGGTTTTAGGCGCTATTTCCCCCACCTCTTCATAAGCTTTTAAAATGTCTTTGCCCGAATCCGCTCCGTACTTTGTATTTAATTGATGTTTCCAAAAATCGATTTCTCCACTCCTGTTCCTTTTACTACTCCATGCATATCGTGCCCAAGCTTTATACCAGATCCAATCACGATCCATTTCCAACAAACGGGATTCGGTTTTATCTGGAGCATAAGGCCAGTCCCAATATGATGTTTGCGGAAACAAATGCAAAGCATTAGCACCATGGACTTGGTGCATGGCCAAAACACTTTTTTGAATAAAATCGGGCGAGCCATATCTAAAAGGCTCTAAATTGGCCAAAATATGAATATTAGAAATATGTGTTGATCCGGCCTGGCTTAACTGTCTATGTGTTTCTGCCCAAGGGCCACGGGGCTGATAAGTAGTTAACGACTCGCCATTATACTTATTCATGGTGTATAGATTTTTATATAACGGTAATGCTTTTTGCATAACCAAAGGCGCATCGGTATCATGGCCCCTGAGAATAATTGGCGGCTCGTTAGTTTCGCCTAAAGCTTTCAACCCATCTTGTACCCCTGGGATAATAACCTGTGTAAACCATTCTACATCGTCTTCAACTGTATTCATGGCTTCTCCCAAAGTGGTCAGTAAACCAACATTTGGGTATTTTTCTATAAAGGCAGTAATCGATTTTTTGGTATAATCGGAAATTATGGGTATTATGGGTCTTGATCGGTCTTGGGTCTTTATATTGTAGTGTTCGGCAAAAGGCTTGGACACCAAAATATTATAAAACATTTGAATAACCCAAATACCCCGCTTATTAGCTTCTTCGGTTATAAATTTGAAAATTTCTTCGTTCTTTTTAAAATCTTCGTCACTTACCTCAACAGCAAAGGGATAATCTTCCAATTTCACCAACGATGCAAACGGATGTCCGTTCCAAAGATAAAGTGAATTGTAACGGTTATCAACCATCATATCCAAATACTTAATCCAAAGTGCTTTATCGTAAAACCATGGAAAATTCTCGGGTGTATAAGGATATTCGTAAACGGTACGTCCCGGCAGGTATTCCATTTTTTGGACGCCTATTACCGTACCCCGTAACACCATCTCTGGACTGTCCTCCATATTGATTTGAGAAGGAAGCGTTTTTGTTTCGGAAATTTGATCTGCAATTTCAAGCGCACCATATAAAGTACCGGAAGCATCGGCTCCTTTTATGTAAATAACATTATTGATAGTATTTATTTTAAACCCTTCCTTTTTATGGTTTGTACTGTCTTCGGAAACAACAATTATAGAATTACGCTTATTTTCGGGTATTGTCGATACCAACTGTACCCGATACCCACTCTGGATTAGGGCTTCTTGAAGTTTTTGCGCACCATAAGCATGCCGTGGCTGTGCCTGATTGACAACAAGCGTAACCTGTTTGGAACCGGTACACGAAAGAATAAGTACCAAAAAGAAAAAACTTAAATATCGCATATTGTACATTCTATTTTTTTTGAAATATCTTTTTTAAGTACGCCACGTTGGCACTATAATTTCTAACCACGTTCCTAACATCTGTGGTATCTCTAGAACGTTCTACAATAAGCCATCCTTTCCAATGCATTTTATCTAGCGTTTCCTTAATCTTGGGCAAATCGATAGCTGGGTCGTTTTCAATCCAATAAGCATCGGTATTCGAAGCATGTATTTGCGCAATGTTGTCGCGCCCCAATATTTTAAGTTCTTCCGAAATATCCCGACCATTTTCTATGGCATTGGCAAAATTGAACGCTATTTTAACATTTCGGTTTCCTATTTCTTCTAACAGTTTTTTTTCTTCGGATGCACTAAGAGAGGTTTCAACAGCAATTACACCTCCTATTTTATCTACCTGTTCGCCTGCCCACTTTAAACGTTCGACCACAGCAGGCCTTAATTCCGGATTTTTAACCAAATCGTTTTGGGTACCCAATGGCAAATAAGCTATTTCTACATTAAATGTATCCATTACCTCGATACAATCTGAAATCATTTGTTTTACTGTTGGGCGCTGGGCAAACGACTGCGCATAGAAACCAGACATAGCAACAGAACTAATCCCCACACCTGTTTCTGCCATTTTTTCTCTAAACATCCTAATACTTGCAGTATCTCCGTTAACAAATTTACTGTCGAACGTCTCACGGTTACCCAATCCACCCATATCCATCTCTATACCATCAGATCCAATTTCCTTAGCCCGCCCAAAAGCACCCAGTTTTTGGCGCTTTAAAATCATCCAATCGCATACTGCTATTTGATAGCGTTCTTTGGTCGGCCCCGGCCAAACACCATTTTCGATAGGAAAAGTTATTAATTGGTTAGGATCTATTTTTACATATTTTATTTTTTGTCTACGCCAGGTATAAATGGCATGCAACATCCCATCGGAACCTTGAATAATAGCCGGATACGAATATTGGCTTATTTTAGAATCTTCCAACACCAAAGCCGCTTCCCAGTTAACCCCATCTTTAGATAACGCAATATTTAACGGGCTCCGGTAGCCTTTATTCATATCTTTGTTAGGCCAAACATGATTATAGATTAAGACATGTTGGCCATCTTTCATCGTTACCGCATCGGTTCCCGAGCTATTATTGGGCATATTCAACAGCTCTAAAGCCGACCATGTTTTTCCGTTGTCTTCAGACCACGTACTGAATAAATGCCTATTACGGGTACGCCCAATTTGTTGTAGCTTGCCACCATCGTGAAGCAATATACTGGGCTGGATGGCATTGATATTATGGGAGCCTTTGGGCAACGTATCGCCCATAGCCCACGTTTTCCCGTAATCAGGTGTTGATTCCATACGCAAATTCCAGCCATTTTCTTCTGCGCTTGACGGCAGCAATAAAGTACCATTGCTTAACAGTTCTGGTTTGTTTTTTATAGGGCCTAAAAAACCACTTGGCATTTTTTCGGGAACCGACCATGTTTCGCCATTATCTGTTGATCGCATAAGCATACCCCACCATGTTGAAGGACTTGGGCCTATTTTGTAAAACAACATTAAATCGCCTTCGGGAATTTGATATAATACGGGGTTCCATGTTGGATAACGCAAGGTATCGTTTATAACGCCATTGGCAACCTCAACAGCTTTGGCCCATTTTCCATTTTTCCGCTTGTTTAGCCAAATACCGACATCGGGATTGCGTTCGTGCGTACCCCCAAACCAAGAAGCTACCAAATCACCATTGGTAGTTTCTACTATCGTAGCTGCATGACAGGATGGATAAGGTGCTCCTTCGTTAACAAATTCTTCTACAACAATTCCTTCCTTCCATGTTTTATTTGCTAAAGTTATCTTTTTCCCTTCTTCTTTGGGCTTACAGTTGCTTACTGCAAAAACAACACTTAAAAGCATTAAAGCAATCTGTATTTTCTTAATTTCGTTTCTCCTCGTTTTTCCAATTATCATGATATCTTCATGTTTTAAGTGTTAAATATACATTTATATTTTATACCCTATCTTTTACTATACCTTAAAAAGCACCCTTCACTTTTATACTATAGTCTCCCGATGGCAACGAAACAATAAGTTTACTTTTCTCCATCGCAAATACTTCTGAAAACTGATCCAATGGCACATCATTAATTTTAACTTTCAAGGCTTCTCTTGTTGGTAAATATACTTTTGCCAATGTGTTTGGTGGTACGGTTACATTCCATATTAAGTCTTTTTTTTGTTTGCTCCAATAACTTTTTATAAGTCCGTAAACAGATTTGTACGATGCTTTAACGTAATTTAAATCGGTATTAAAATCGGGATTCATAATAATCTCTTTAAAGCCTACTTTTTCGGTACTGCTTTTAATACCCGCCATATATTCGTAATACCAAATCAATAAATCGCCAAGAAGCATTACATGGTTTTGCGAATTCATCTGTGGATTGGCGGTATTACCATTCCATAGTTCCCAAATGGTAGTTGCACCATTTTCTACCATATACCCCCAACTTGGGTACGTTTTGTTAGATGCTAACTTAAAGGCCAAATCGGCTCGTCCATTATTGGACAGTACCCGCATTAAAAACTGTGTTCCCACAACACCGGTACTAATATGTCCTTTTTTGTTTACTTCTATATCGTGAACCATATTTTTAAAAACCTTACCTTCAAAACCAAAAGGCACCATATTAAATGCCAAGGGCAGAACATTTGCTGTTACCGTATTATTGGCATAAGTATTGCTTTTTTTGTTGAAATATTTTTTATTAAAAGCCGTTTTAATCCGTCCGGACAGTGTTTTATAATGATCTATATCGGCCTTATTGGCTTTAATCAGACTTGCAAATTTTTCCATAAGCTGTAACAAATGATAGTAAAATGCACTAGACAACAATTCTCCATCGGTTAAGCGCGTCGGGTCTTTGGAACGGATAATCTCCAACGATTCGGGCGGCACACACCAATCGCCGTACTTATCTTTGGTCATCAAGTCGTTTATCAAATAATTGGCTTCCATATAATGCATCCATTTTTTCATATACGGATAATGTTTCTTGATGCTCTCTTTATCCCCATACTGATTGTACAACATATCGGCTACTTTTATATAAGCACCCTGCCATGTTACACCATCACCATAATACCTCCAAAAAGCAGGTGCCACATCGGGAATACCACCGTCTATAGTTTGTGAATACTTGATATCGTCAAGCCATTTGGCATACAAGGTTTGGTTGTCAAACAAAAAGCTTTCACCATAAGCACCTGTTGTACGGTCGCCCAACCAAGGCTGGCGTTCGTTACGCTGCGGACAATCGATAGGCATTCCTTTATAATTATCGAGAATTCCCCAGTATGCATTGTTAAAAATTTGGTTCATGGTTTTGTTGGAACATTCGAAAGTTCCCGTAGTTTCCATATTATCGTAAACCACTTTTCCTAAAAAATCGTTTAGATTAGGCTTGTAGTTATAGCCAAAAATCTCGACAAACCGGAAACCATGATATATAAAGGAGGGCTCCCAAATTTCTTCATCTTCTCCTTTTAAAATATAGGTGTCGGTTACCCTAGCATCTCGTAAATTGTCCGTATATAACGTACCGTCGTCTTTTAAGGATTCGGAAAATTTCATTACAACTCTATCCCCTCGATTGCCTCTTACTTTTATTTGTAGCCACCCTGCCATATTTTGTCCCATATCCAAAATGTAAGAACCAGTTGCCGCTGTTTTTATCGAAATAGGTATAATAGTATCCATAACCTTCATATTAGGTGTCATTTGAGCTTCGGGAAATCCTCCCGGTTCTTGAACCCACATCATATTCAACCAATTACTATCATCAAAACCTACTTTATTCCAATTGGGTATTTCCATACGGGCATCGTAGGTTTCACCATCGTATTCGTTATTGCTCCGTATTGCTCCGTAAGGTGTAAATTTCCATGTTTCGTCTGTTTTAATAGTTTCGCTTGTACCGTCTTCGTACTCAATATGAAGTTGTAAAGCCATTTTTGGAAATCCAAAAGTTTTTATTTTATATGGCTTATACTCCAAACGCATGGCAAAAAAGCGTCCATTGCCCAAAATAGTACCCAAAACATTTTTGCCCTGTTGCAATTGAGCTGTTACATCGAACACATTATATTTTACATTTTTGGTATAATCGGTAGGTATAGGTGCCAACACTTGGTCGCCTATTTTTTTGCCATTTATAAAAAGTTCGTAAAGCCCCATACCCATAATATAAACTTTGGCTTTTTTCACTTTCTTTTTCAAGGTGAACGGTTTCCGTATGTAACGTGCTGAAAGTTTTGAAAACTGTCCAACGGTATCACCCTCGAACAATTGGTTATATCCAATCCAACGGGTCGATTTCCAATCGGCATACGTTAAAATCCCCATGCTCCAATAGGCAGTTTTACTCCACACAGATTCGCCTTTATTTGTCCATATTTTTACCTTCCAAAAGGCTTCATCTTTATTTCCTAAAGGGTTTCCTTTATAGGTTACGTGTATCGATGTATCGGAATTTACTTTTCCACTATCCCATAAATCGGCTTGGTTGGCATTTAATTTATCTAGTGTCGATGCGACCATAATACGGTATGCTGTTTGGGCAATACCATGTACGTCTCCATTAATCATCCAACTTAAACGAGGCTGTAAAACATCGATCCCTAATGGATTGGTAAGCATTTCACATTGAAGATTACCCAATTCTACACTATTTTGACCCCATACCGAACATGAAATAAAAACCAAGATTATATATAGACGTACTTTTTTCATCTTAATTATTTATTCTGAAATTACATTTTCCAAAGTATCGGACGATGCTACTTCCTTACCATTTTTAAACACCTTTAATCCTTTTCCTTTGTTGTATTTTTTACCAGTCTTATCCCAAACAACAGTAATAATATTACCGTGGTACAATATATTGTCCAAACAAAACCAATCCCATTTATCTTGTGGTATTAATGGGTTTACTTCTATTTTTTCATCTGCTCTTGGCCGTAATCCCACTAAGCCAGTAATTATTAAATCGTTAAAGGTAGAATGATTATAATAACGGCTGCGTTCACGATCGCCCATAAGCCAATATCCCGTAGTTTCATCCAGATACTCACCTATATAGGGACGGCCACGGTGGTACTGCGATTCCACATATAAATCCATTTGCTTAAAGTAATCGGTTTTGCCTACTACATCTTGATTGTAATTATTTAGCAAGTTAGCCATGGCTGTAAGTGTTTGCGAAGTTGCAAACGGCCAAACAGCTCCGTCCCATTCGCAGGTTCCCGTACCATGACTCCTAAAACGTGGGCTACGGCGCTCGGCTGTTGTTAAACCAAAAGGAGCCGAGAAACCATCCTCGTCTTTTAGCTGTTCCCAAGCCTTTTCAAAACCTTTATCTGCATCGGGAAGATTAAAATACCATGGAATAAACCCAATAGCTTCACGTACTTGCGACAAGGTGTCCTGCTCTGTTAATGTTTCAAAAAACATATCGTTGGCATTCCACAATCTAGTTTCTACCAATTGTTTTAACGTATCGGCCTTGGCATTAAAATAAGCTTCTTTTTCGGTATCATCTTTCATTTTGGATATTGTTGCCAAAGCTTTGGCATTGGCATACATATAACTATTTATAGTAGGCCGTGCATTCTTTACATGGCGGCCGCCACTTAACGACTCTTCCATGCCATCTTTTACATCATGTTGCCAAAACAAACCATCGGAACGTTTCCTTTCGTATTCCCAAACAGCATAGTCTTTAACCAAATCGGGATACATATCCAGTAAAAAACCTTCATCTTTATTTACCAAATACATATTGTACAAGGCATTGGGCGTCCAACTGCTAAATTTATATAGCTTATCCATAGGTTTGCCATTATTCCCCCTAAACCACAACTGTACATTTTGTTCAATATATTGGGGATTATGTACCCATCGAAATTCGTAAATATGATGTCCTAAAGCACATGCAATAAGATTATATTTGTCGGCATATGAACGTTCTACTAAAAATTCGGTAATGGCATAACCCTGTGGTGTATCGGTAATATGTTTACGCAGGCTCCACCAACGGAAATAATATATTTCTTCGAAATTATCCTGTGGACACTCGAACAAAGGGATATTTTTTTGCATCCAGCCCCAAGCACTATCATTAGGTATGGCCTTAGCCATATTCTCATCCTCCATACGATTAAAGTAATCGGCATAATGTTTAAAATTCTCAGATTTTAAAATATAAGCTGTATCAGATTTTTCAACATCCGGATTGCAACTACCCAAAATAACCATTACGAATATTGATGTGCTTATAGTATATAGGATTGATTTCATAGTTATAATGTCCGTTTTTTATTTTCCGTAGAATATATAGGTTTTCCCTGCTTCCATAAATATATCGTATTCAAAATACTTTGGAAGTTTTACAGTTTTAATGTTTGCTTTTTCAGAAATTATAGGTGTTTTTACAGTAACCTCGTAAAATAACGGATTAGTATTTTTATCCTTCGCCCTTACCGGCGATTTTCCATTTGAAAATTTTAGCGGTGTTTCGGAACGCAAACGACAGTTGCCATTTAATGTAGCCCGCACTTTTAATACCGACACCTTACTATTTTTCCAATTTAATTCTATCTCGTAACCACCTCTTGCTTTTAAGCCGCTTATAGTTCCAGATTTCCAAACGCTAGGCAATGCTGGCAGTAGGTGTATGGCTCCTTCATGACTTTGTATTAACATTTCGGCTATACCCGATGTACAGCCAAAATTGCCATCTATTTGAAAAGGTTGATGAGCATCGAGCATATTTGGGTATGTTCCACCTCCATCTTTTTGATTGGGCGTTACCAAATGTAATTGATCCTGTAATAGTTTATAAGCGTGGTCGCCATCTAACAACCGTGCCCATAAATTTACTTTCCAACCCATAGACCATCCCGTAGATTCGTCTCCCCTATAATTTAAAGAATTTTTCGCTGCTTGGAACAATTTAGGCGTTCTAAAAGGTGATATTTGGCTACTGGGAAACAGCCCGTATAAATGTGATACATGCCTGTGATGATCGTTGGGATCATCCCAATCTTCCATCCATTCCTGTAATTGGCCGTGCTTTCCTATTCGCATGGGCGACATTTTAGATAAAGCATTCATTAATGCCTTAGAAAAAACCTTGTCTTCGTTTAAAATATCGGTTGCCCTTATTAGGTTTGTAAACAAGTCGAAAATCAATTGGTTATCCATTGTAGTCCCTGCGGCTATGGTCGATTTACCATCTTCTCCGGCATGAGTGTTTTCGGGCGAATTGGAAGGCACTACAACCAAATAACCAGTTTTTGGTTCAGGAATCATAAAATCCAAGAAAAACGTAGCCGCTCCTTTCATAATAGGATATATCTCCTTTAAATAATTAATATCTCCTGTATATAAATACCGCTCCCACAAATCTTGACATAACCAAGCTCCTCCCATTGGCCACATACCCGAAGCTGCCATATCGATAGGACCGGTAATACGCCAAATATCGGTGTTGTGGTGCAGTACCCAACCCTTGGCTTTATACATAATTCGAGCGGTTTCCTTTCCGGTTTCACTCACTTCTCGTGCCAATTGAATAAAGGGTTCGTGCATTTCCGATAGATTAGTCTGTTCTGCCGGCCAATAATTCATTTCGGCGTTGATGTTCATGGTATATTTGCTTTCCCATGGTGGAAATAACATGTCGTTCCATATACCTTGCAAATTGGCCGGTTGTCCTCCCGGCTGCGAACTGGAAATAAGCAAATAACGCCCAAATTGAAAATACATGGCAGCTAACTGTGGGTCGAAACGGCTATCGAATTTTTTTATACGCTTATCGGTCACTTCATTAATGGCATCGGTTACACCTAAATCCAAACTAACACGATTAAAAAATTTTTGATAATAAGCAACATGTGCTTGTTTAATGGTTTCAAAATCTTTAACGATGGCTTTTTCCAAATAGGTCTTACTTTTTGCTTTTTGGTCTCCACTTATATCGTTGTAATTTTTAAAATTGGTTGCTATCGAAATATACAATACTACTTCGTTGGCACTATCTACACTTAAAACACCATTTCTAACTGTTATTTTTCCTCCCTTGTTTTTGGCTGCCATACAACCTTGAAATTTAACTCGTCCTTTTTGACCTTCAACGGTACTGGTAACACCAGATAGAGCTATAATTCCATTTTCGGTTGTCGTTAAGGTTTTATCGAATGGACTGTTAATAAATACATTTGTTGTAATCTGTCCTGGTTTATTTGCCGATAGCCTAACTACAATAACCTGATCTTGAAAAGCAGTAAGTATTTCACGAGTATAAGTTACCCCATTTACCATATAACGTACCGTGGCCGTAGCGTTTTCAATATCCAAATCCCTATAATAATCTGTATAATCCTGATGTCCCGGAAACGACAAATACACATTGCCAAATGTTTGGTAGGGCATTCCATTATTGGTTTGCGAGCGAATATTGGAAGTTGCCAAAGCTTGAGCTTCGGCATAGCGTTCATTAAAAATTAACTGTCTTACTTTGGGCAGTGCTTCCAAAGCTTTAGGATGGGCATTACTATTGGGAGAGCCTGCCCAAATAGTTTCTTCGTTTAATTGCAGACGTTCTATGGCCGGATCGCCAAATACCATAGCTCCCAAACGGCCATTACCCAATGGAAGAGCTTCGTTCCATATTTCTGCCGGTTTATCGTACCACAATTTTAATGTACCATTAGATTGCGCTACGGTATTATAGATGCATAACAGCATTAACCCACATAATATCTTATTTCTTAACATCATAAGTTCTTAAATTTTTCTCTCCAAACATAGTGTACAACATATCGATATCCTTTATGGCATTTGTAGGTAGATTTTCGCCATTAGACCCAAATACAAATAATTTTTCGAAAGGTTCTACGACACAGGTCGACTCGTCTATTTTTCCGGATTTATCCGTTATCTTCGATATATCTAAATTTAGATGTTTTGCCATAAACGGATACATGGCTAATCGCTTCGACATTTTATAATTGTGCCCTTCATGTATTAAATGTAAACTTTCAACTAAATTTTTCTTAGCGTAAAATCCATAAATACGTTTTATAAATGGAAGCTCCAAGTTCGGGACATTACGTGTCCAATCTCCTCCATCGGAAATAATAAGCTGTGGCTTTGGCGCTACCATGGCCGCTATCTCAACATTATTTGTTCCGTTAGCACATAAATGGATACCACGTCCACTTTCGCAAGGGCACCCCCCAGAATGATGGGCTGAGACCATAACCACAGGAACAGAGACCGAAATCCTATCATCTAATGCCGATAAAAACATGGTTTGCGAACCACCACCCGAACCACCCGTTATGCCCACATGGGAAGCATCGGTATATTTTAAAGTCAACAAATAATCTAAAAAACGCATACCATTAATAACCTGCATGGTTGAGGCAATGCTGTTACGGTGTGCCGTAGATGGAAATTGCAGTTGGGACTCACCCCATGCAAATAAATCGTAACTTACCACAACAGCTCCAATTTTTGCTAACATAGCACAGCGTATCTGTACATTTTCGCCATAACGACCATTACTAAAATGTCCATTGGGGCTAAGGATTACCGCTGCTTTTTTTGGTAGAGGATGAGGCTTATATACCGAACCTGTAGCATACACACCCGGTAAAACCTCTAAGGCAATATTTTCGATTGTATAACCATTATATTTTCGTTTTTTGGTTACAATAGGCTTCGAATTTGGTCGTTTTGGTGCCTTATCTATACCAAAACTGCTTATCATGCACGTTTTAAGCTGTCCCTTTCGTATTTCCCATTCGATTTTATCGTGATATAAATCAGCTAAATAGCTTAAGCGCTCTTTGGCAATGTTTTCCGACACTTTATGGTATTGAAATTCACGGATATTGTATGTGCCATCATCCTTTTTTAATGCTCTTAGATTGAAGGGTGCTAAAATATTGGCCATCGAAACTTCTAAATTACCCGGCTCCACACGCCATTGGGCATACTTTAACATTTTATCCTTTAATAAATCTTTATCGTCAATAACCACTATATTAAATATCTTTTCCAACTTTTTAAGTGCATTTATAGCAGGCTCTCGAAAATTGGTATCGGATGTAATTTGAGCAAAAAGTCCATTGCCCCCCAATAGCAGTATGGTTACAAAAAGCTGTATATGTTTTAATTTCAATGGCACACCTTCTATATTTTGAATGTTATGGTATAACTTCCCGAACCCAACGGCAATACGGTTTTTCCGTCTGCAACTTTTATATTACTAAAAGAGCTTCCATTTACCATAAGCTCCTGTGTTTTTAAAATAGGCAGCCTTACCGTACTTGTTGTATTTACCGGAATTTTTATTTTTAAACTTACATATCCGTCTTGCTTTTCCCATTCGGAAACTATCTGTCCATACACCGATTTGTAATTGGCCTTTACATAACTTAAATCGGTTAAAAACTCGGGTTGTATAAAGAAATGTTTAAATCCGGGATTGTCACTATCGGGAACAATACCTACCAAACTTCGGTAAAACCACTCTTCAATTTGTCCCATCATAAAATGGTTCCATGAGTTACCTTTTCTGGGATCCCATTGCTCGGTCAAGGTTGTTAGCCCAAATTTAATCTGAAATCCATAACCTGGTGTATCGTAATGGTTGTTCATCTTATACATCACTTCGTTTTCATTATTTCTTGCTAAGGTTTGAAATAGATAACGGTTACCTACATCTCCGGTACTTAACCGAAAACCTTTAGCTTCGATATCGGCCAAAAGATTTTTTATAACATCGGTCTTGTATTCCGGTTCTACAATATCCATAAAAACCGATACGGCATTACTAAACTGGCTATTGGTTCCGTACTGTTTGGTTTCCGCATTAAAAAATGTATTGTTATATGCTTTTTTTATATGTAAAACTAAGGTATTGTATCGAGTAAAATCCTCTGTTTTATTTAAGTATTTAGCTGCTTTAGCCAACAATTTGGCTGCATAATAATAGTGACTCGTTGCCGATAAGGCTATGGGACTGTTTTTTGAATACCCTGCAGCATGCTCGCCATAATCGTACCAATCGCCCAAACCATGGGAAACGATATGATTAGTCGCCATTGAGGTTAGATAATCGACATAACGTTTCATAACCGGATAGTAATTACGAATAAGCGAGTCGTCTCCATAATACTCATAATACATCCAAGGCAAAATAATACCCGATACACCCCACTCTGGCGAATCGGTAAAATCGCCTCCAAAAACAACATACTCGGGTGCAATTGTAGGGATTAAACCGTTATCATGCTGTGCATCTTCAATATTTTTCATGATACCGGGCATAAAAGTTCCCATATTATAATTGTAAATAAGTCCCGGTCCATTTAAATGAGCTTCTTCCAACCAACCCAATTTTTCCCTATGTGGGCAATCGGTAAGTACCGCTTGAAAATTACTCTTTATAGCATTATTGATAAGTTCGTGGGCTTTGTTGAAGATATCGTTGGAACATGTAAAAGCTCCTGCTTCTCCTGCAGAATTATAAATAAAGTTTGATGTAATATCCAGTAAAATTGGCCATTTATCGTTTTGTTTCTTTTTGTAATTTATACTATCAATTTGAATATACTGATAGCCATAATAACTGAATTTAGGCTGCCATTGTTCGATGCCTTCCCCTTTTAAAGTATATTCAAAATAATAGGGCTTTCCGGAACGTCCTTGACGGATGGTACCATCGTCCCGTAAACTCTCGGCAACCCATAATTTTACTTTTTGTCCTTTTTTCCCTTTTACCCGAATAGTAGGAAAGCCCGAAAGGTTTTGCCCCATATTAAACACATAAGTATTTTGCGAAAGTTGTTTTACTTCTTTTACAGCATATGTTTTTTGTATGGTTACAGGAGGAGCCGTTTGTGGTATTAACCGTCCTTTTGGTGCTTCCTGAATTATTGCATGTTTCCATTTGGCATCGTTAAAACTGAATGTATTCCAGCCGTTCTGCTCTAAATTGGCATTATAATCTTCACCTCCAAAAATACTGTTGAAAGTAATGGGACTTTCACTATATTTCCAAGTATTATCCGAGTTGATAATCTGCTCTGTCCCATCTGTAAAAGTTATTTTCATTTTAAAAAACAAGGTCGGTGGACCAAAACTTACAAAAAACTTCGCATAACGTTTTTCCAACATATTATACATACCATTGCCCAAGATAACACCTATAACGTTTTCGCCTTTTATTAAATGGTTTTGATCCAATTTGTAAGTATTGAGGTTTACCGATTTATCGTAATCGGTCCACAAAGGCGCAAATTCACTGTTTCCTACTTTTTCACCATTAATCGAAAGTTCGTAATGACCCAATCCTGAAATATAAACCACGGCGTCTTTTACGGATTTATCCACTAAAAACGGTTTACGCAACATAATACTGCGCCTTGATAATGGCGCGGAGCTATCGACTATAGCCTCTCGACGTTCCTTTTTAAAAGAAGCTGTATGGTAATGTCGCCCTTGGGGCAAGTTACTTTCGGCTTTGGTAATGGCTCCTATCCAATTGGGATTTAGCATTTTGGTATCGGGTGCTACCCTAAAAAATGCCAATTCACTCCATTTCGACACTTTATCCTCCTGGTTCCATACCTTTACTTTCCAGAAGTATTCAGCTTCGTTATTTAAGTTTTCTCCAGCATAGGCCACCAAATGGCTTTGATTGGAAAGTACTTTCCCACTATCCCAAACATCGGCATTATTTTTTTCCAGTTTTCCCTTATCCGAAGCGATTAGAATTTGATATGCTTTTTGCTCTACATTAAAATTATCGGACACCATTTGCCAACTTAATTTGGGCTGTTTGGTTACAGATAAGGGGTTGGTTGCCATATCGCATTTTAAATTGGAAATCGAAATTACATTATCGTCAATCTGTTTGCATGTTGTAAACAGCAGAACAAAAATCGGTATGGCTTTAAAAAACTTCATCTTACAATTTCTTGGTCTTTAATTCTTTTATATGGAATACCGCTTCGGGAATTAATATTCCTGTATTTGGTAAATCGTCGTAATCTTCGCGATCGGCAGGTGTATCGGGCGTTGGAAAATGGCGTTGTTCTCCGGTACGGAACATGATACGGTTAATACCATTACTGGGTGCGTAAAATATTTTGCGAGATTCGTTTTCGCCATTAACACTAATAGTATAGGAACGCAATGTAGTATTTAACGTAATATGTATCGTGTAAGTTTCGCCTGCCTTATATTCGGTTATTGTTTTAAATCGAGATCCTGCTTTTGTTTTTAAAATACCATCGTCATCAAACACCAAACGAATGGAAGGTAATCCTGTTTTATCCTGAAATTCTATCTGCAACAAACCATGGTCGTTTTGTTCCGGAACAACTGTAAAAGTAGCTTCCATTTGTTGTGCCAATGGAATGATACGCTCGACCCGAGCATAATCAAAGCTGTCGTAATCTCGAAGGGTCAATGTTTTTTCACCTTTGTAATCCTCTATCCGCACAGGAGCCCAAGCCAAACTATAAATATTCCAAACATCCAGTTCCTTTCCTTTGGGCATATTATTAAATACCTCATCCACGTCGTTGGTAACCTCTCCAGTAACGGGAACAGGAACGGATGCTACCCAAATATCCTCTTTATTCACACTATAACTTACCCATAGTTTATTATCGGGAGGCATACCATTTCCCTCTAAAATACCACGTACATATTGTGGCCCGTACGATTTATAATTTCCACCGTAGCGCATAGGTGTTATCTCGCCATGCAATAAAAGTAAATCGGTATAGTTTATGCCATCGCTACTGGTTGATAATGCTAATGGCCATCGGTATTCCGACGGATTATATACCGTAGCATATCGCCCGTTAGACATTTTTTGTCCCCATATTTTAGCATTACTGTTAACAAAACCAGGGGCGCGCAAAGGGCTGTATTCCCATGTTTTTCCATCATCCTTACTTATGGAAGTTAAAGCATGTTTCCACAAGCCAATTACATTTCCGTTAGGAAGATGGTAATAACTAAAGGCCTTGAATTGCTTTTTTAAGGGGATTAAGGGATCATCTCGATCGGCTTCTTCAACCCACTGCTGCATTAATAAAGGCTGAGACAGAAGCTCCTCGCATGCTTTTTTAAAACCGCGATCTTTACTACTTGTATAGAACGGATAACGGGTATTGCTTTCACTCCATCCTTTATTATACCTAATAAAATAAATTGGTCCAAAACGACCATCTTTATAAATTTCGCGAATAACACGTCCAATACCTTTCCCATCATTAGGACTATCTTTTTCATCCATAGAAATACCGTAGTAGGCCAAAGTAAAAAAACGATTATCGGACGATGTAAAAAAGCCCATACGCTGGTGCATGGTGGCATCTAAATTTTTAGCCACACCCGTAACTCCTTCTTTCTGAAAACCATCGGGAATTCGGTAAATAGGAAAAATAACCTTAGGCATATTCCATTTATCCCCATCTTTAGAAGTCATTAAAAGTGTTTGGCTTGGCGGAATATGCTCTCCCACGGGATCGGCCAAATAATTTAGAAAAAACGTATTGTTCCAATAAGCCATATTGGTAGCATGGTTGTAGGTCCACCCAAAACCATCGGCCTTTTCGGGATGTTCCCTACTGGCTCGCATAATCTGTGTGGCATGAACCCCAACTGCAGGACTTAACTGCCCATGATGATAGTCAATATTAGAAAGTGTCTTGCCCACATAACGAATAGTGTCCTGTTGCGCCCATACCGAAACAAAACAGCAAAGCGTTGCAGCCATTATATATAAGTGTTTTACCGCCATTTGTTTAACTATTATTTTTCTTTACTTTTTTCTATCAACCCCTTTAAAACATCTTCTGAAATGGGTGTTATCGTACCGTGTTTATGTCCTTTGGGAAACGTAACCTGTGCCGATATATCTTCGAAAGTTTTAAAATCGATTGTACGTACCGTTTTATAGTTCTTCTCGCCATAATTATCGTAATAAATAAGAAAGTTGCCATCCTGTCTTAATACGGTAGGCCCTTCGGAAAGAAAACCAGAAAACGGTTCGGAAATATTTTCAAAAGGTCCTAATGGCGTTGTAGCAAAAGCCACCTTTAAATTTCGGTTTGGACGTGTATTATCCTTAATAATCAATACATAATCACTCTTTTTCCGTTTAACGATTACACAATCGATTACGCTAAAATTAGGTTCTAAAAACAATTTGGTTTCCGAAAAAGTCTTAAAATCTTTTGTAGTAATGTAATACATACGATGATTGTTCTCTTCTTCCTCTTCCCCTTTTTTATACCGAAATGGAATGGTCGAAGCCCAAATGATAATATAGCGGTCTTCATCTTCATCATAAAAAATTTCGGGAGCCCAAACATTTACCACTTCGGGCTCGTGCTCCATAACCGGAATGTATTGTTGCGCTGTCCAATTAATCAAATCTTTGGAACTGGCATAGCCAAAACCATTGCCACCACGCCACTCGGTTGTCCAAACCATATGGTAGTTACCGTCCTTTCCTCTTACAATGGAAGGGTCTCGCATAATATTATTATTACCTACCTTAGGTTTTAAATAAGGCCCTTTTAGGTCGTGCCAATAATAACCATCTTCACTATATGCCAAATACAGCCCTTCGGTAGCCGGCTCACGGAACGACGTAAAAAGATACGCTTCTTTTTTTGAAGCACAATTGAACAAACTGAGCAAAAGTACAATTCCCAATATTTTTTTCATTTCGTAAAAATTCTGAATTTTACTATTCTTTGCTTATTTTACTTTTTAAAGAATTACTTGTTTTTAAAGCTAACTTGACGTGTTTGAACACATTATTCTTTAAATGGATATCTTCGGTATTTTCGCCTTCCACATGTAAAAACACATCGGTTGGTACCATCAGAAAACTGTTGCTTACCAATGCCGTTTTAACATTTTTAAAGCTAATTACCGATTTTTCTGCAATGGGTTTGGCCGTTCCTACGTTGTCCAAAATAATTTGCTCGGTATCTTCTACTTTAAATGCCGAACCCAAAGTGGTGTTTATTTTTACGTCGTGGAACTCGATATTTTTTGCCGTATGGATTGAAAACCCTTCTTTGGCATCAATATCAACATCGGAAAAAGTAATGTTGTGGATGGGCATTTCGGGTATCCCAAGGATGCGCCCGGCTGTATTGACGTTGGTAGCGGTAACATTGCTAATGTGGATATTTCTGAAAATGGGTGTTTTTTCTGTTACGGGGCCTTCTACCGTGTTTTTGTCGTAAAACAAATTCAGCATAAAAGCCTCTTTTTGGATATTGTTCATCACCACGTTTGAAACACGGATGTCTTCCACCACACCACCACGACCGCGGGCTGCTTTTAAACGGATGCCCCTATCTGTCCCATCAAAAATACAATTGGAAATGGTTATTTTTTTGATGCTGCCCGACATTTCGCTGCCAATTACCACGCCACCGTGGCCACTGAGCATGGTACAGTTGGTAATGGTAACGTTCTCGGTTGGGGTGGCCCATTTTCTGCCATCGCTATCGCGCCCCGATTTAATGGTGATGCAATCGTCGCCCACACTTATATGGCAGTTTGAAATGTGTACATTTTTACAGGAGGTTGGGTTGATACCATCGGTATTTGGGGAATACGGGTTGAAAATGGTGACGTTATCAACCGTGATGTTATCGCAAAAAGCCGGATTGATGGTCCAAAATGGTGAATTTTGGATGGTAACGCCTTCTATGGTTATGTTTTTGCACTTAAATGCCTGAAACAGTGGCGGACGGTGGAACAGGTAACTCCGTGTGCGGTTGTAATAAGGCTCGGTTACAATATGTCCATTGGCCTCCTCCGTCATCTTTTGGTATTTGGTAAGTTCCAGCTTTTCTTTGGCCGATTCAATACGCCAAATTTCCTTCCACCAAGCTTCGCCTTGCCCATCAATGGTACCACGACCGGTAATGGTAATATTTTCGGCATCGCGGGCATGCAACAATGGTTTGAAGGTTTGGATAACCGTGCCTTCCCAACGCACTTCGGTAAATGGTAAATAATGATCGAAATTGGTTGAAAACTTTAAAATTGCTCCAGCATCGATATGTAGCACAATATTATTTTTTAAAGTAAGCGCACCTGTTAAATATTCGCCTGCCGGAAAATAGATGGTACCACCGCCTTGTTTTGCAGCTGTATCAATAGCTCCTTGAATGGCTTCGGTACACAATTTACCTTTGTTGTTTCCGCCGTGCTCCAATATGTTGAACCAACCGTTGTTTGCTGAACCGGCAGAAACAAACGATGTGAAAACACAAATAAAAACTATTAAATATACTTTTTTCATAAACCTATAAAACTTGTTAAATTTTTCAATTTGTCATTTAGCAACCATGAGAATAAACTGTATATCCTCCAATTATGGGATCCTTCCTCATTCTTCGTTCGAAATGATACACTATTTTTAGCTATTTTGATGTTAATACCAACACCCAATCGTTACCATCTTTTGTATTGCCCAAAGGCTTAAAATCCTGTATGCCCTCGTTTTTAAACGTTCCTATCTCAGTTGTTTCTCCATTTCTAGGGTTATACCATGTTGCTTTAACTTCCTGCCCTTCAATTTTTCCCATATTTACAGAAATGCTTCTACCGTTATAGGTATAAATCATAGCATAGTTTTTAGCTCTTGTTGCTGCCAAATATTCATACTTTTCTCCTTGATTGGCTACCAGACTATTATCCGGCACGCGGTCAAAATATGAATATTGAAGCATTAAATCCTTAATAAACCTCATCTGTCCTGCACCTGGATTATTCAATGCGGTAAGCCAATAGATTTTACTTCCATAAGCTTCGGGCTTGGTATGGTTTTCGTGCATTTGCATAACGTGGTTATTGCCATACGTAAAACCTGCAGCACCTGCAAATACCGACCAATAGGCGTAACGACGCAGATCGGTATCGTTCCATAAAGGTTGAAGCGTATCATGCAATCCTTGCGGAATACCTTCATAAGAAGGTTCGCCATCCAATGTTGGTTTGGCTGGCTCTAAGTTAAAATCTACTTGAACGTACTTATAGTTATCCTGTCCGTAAGCACGCTCGGTATCGTCTTGATCGTAACGTCTGTGTCCCGATTGGAACATATTGAAATCCAACCAATTTTCGTTATGAAAATCATCGGACGAATCGGTTCTTCCTCTTGGATGAAAAGTGACTAAACGTTCTGGATTTTCCTTTTTTAGGATTTCGCCAATGGTTTTCCATATTTCGGTATGCTTATTCCCAAAAGTGTCACCCCCATTTAGCCAAATAATATTATCCCGCTCCTTAAACCGTTCTGCCAAAAATTGGGCATAGATTTTGGCTTGTTGTAAGGTAACCAGACTATCGCTTACCGGCGAGCCCCAAACAGGTACCATCCCGAGATATAAACCTTCTTTTTTGGCTTCGTCCAGAGTGTAATCGACATGATCCCAAAAATCGTAGGCTTCGGCGTCGCTAAAATCGTTACCTTCGGTTACCAAAGGTTTTGCCAAATCTTGAGCCACCAAGGCCGAATCGCCATACACATTGGCAACACCAAGCGAATGCACGGTCATAATCTGTATTACATTATACCCCTTTTCTTTTCTATCCTTAAAATAGACTTTTATTTCATCCCTATTAAGTTTATTAAACGCCAACCAACCCGTGTCGCCCAACCAAAAAAATGGCTTACCATCTTTGGTTTGAAAATAATGCCCATTGACCGACACTTCTATTTTTGGCATTGTAGAAATTTCTTTTTCTTCCTTATTCCATGTTGGTTGTTTTTCCTGTTTATCCTTACAAGACAATACAAGAATAACAATCAGTATTGCCCAATAGTTTAAAAAAATAGTTAGTTTCTTCATAATGCTTCTCTTTATTTTTTCTTAATATACACGACTTTGCTCTTAACATCGGAAACAGAAAATTGATGCTTTACTCCACCTTGTATTACGTTTTCGGACTGTACCGTTCCATCTTCGGCATCAATCCAAAACATATTGAATTCACCTTTATAATGGGATAAATCGACAATTAAGTTTTTCGTATCCTTCAAATAAAACAAATAAGATTCCCCTTGATCTTCCAACGACCAACAATCACTTTTATAATCATTATGTTTATTAGGTTGCATTTGGGTTAATGCTGTTTTAAAACTATAAATTTCAACTTGTGGAATATTAGCCAAAGTACCACCTGCCATTAAAACGGCCCAACCAAACCGCAATGCTGCATTAGTAGAGTATAACACAGCTTTTTCGGGATATTTTTTACGATATTCATGTACGGCTCGATAAACCTGTTCTTCGGTTTCCTTACCTGTTTTCATTTTTCGAGCATGTTGTCGAGGCGCTAAATTTTTGCCACCTTCGGGAGCGTAAACAGTGCCATCTTCACGATAATACCAATAACGGATATCTATCAAATCGATTATACTTTCTCTATCGACATCTTTTAAAATAGCATCTTGCACATCTTTGGTGGCACTTAATCCTATTAGCTGTTTTTTACCAGTTTCGGTTTCCCATTGCCTAACCTCGTCCAACCAAAATTGCATAAAATGAAGTGGACCGGTATATTCGGCACTTGTAAGCTGAATAACATTACTGTTGTTGCTAAAATTTTTTAACGATTTTTTAATGAAACTTTGATGAAGTTCTTTTCTATTTTTGTTGGTAATATCGTAAAACTGTTCGGCCATAAAGATACGTTTATCGCCAGCATATGGTGGTGGTTCTGGAAACTGAGTCTGGTTAATATTATTTGCCGAACGCCATGGCGAACTGGACCAATGTGCACCAGCTTCCAATATATTGTGCTGAAAATAATGTTGATTAATGAGTAACTGTCCGTTTTGTTCTGCCAAATTGGCAAAACGGCTAAGCCGGTACCAATACCAATCGTTAAACTTGGTTAGATCGTATTTACTTAATCCATCCCACGCCAAACCTGTACCACTTCTAACAAACGGCTGCTCGTAAAAAGGCGGCCAAACATCGGCATTGATTCTACGAATACGCTCATGATCGTCCATACGGCGTTCGTACCACAGACCGTAATTATGTTCTAATGCCATAACATTATCGGCTTTAAATTGGTTAACAACTTCTTCCAAATTGTCTGTTAAACCTTTGCCTACACGTCCTGGAACAAAACGTGTAACATGTGGCGTCGCTTTTTCGATATCGTAATCCCTAAGACTACCTCGCCACCACATAACATAAGCCTGTTTACCTGTAATAACTTCTCCACTAAAGGTTAACCAACCGTTTTCTATTTTTATTTTCGAAATCGATTCTCCTTTCTTGTTTTGACCATAATTGGATTTATGCTTCTTTTTTAAATCGTGTACCGTTTTTAACCTTTTGGCATATATGGGAATAACTTGATCTTTTGATATTTTACCAATCCGCTCCGGTAAACTCATATGTGGTTTTAAAGCTTGGTTAGTCAACAGTTCTGCTTGTTGAACCGTAGGACTCGAAGTAGGTTCGGAACCCATATCGTACACATAAGGATTGGTAGGTAAACTGTCCAATCGGTTTTCCAACAGAGCATAAAACAAACTTCTTGGTGTAATATGGTTGTTTACATCTTTCCAATAGCCGTTTCCTGCCATTACTCCACCCCAAACACCAAAAGCCCAATTTTGTGCGGTTGGCGGACTGTAACAATCTATTTGCGATGCCGTAGTCTCCCAAATAACACTATTGGCCGCCGTCCATCCGGCACCGCGCCCATTCTGTCCCCTATTGTTATAGCTCAACGCTTTTCCATCGATATAAACAACATCGAACAGAACACCCGTTGCCCAACTACCAATAGCACCACTACCACTATGGGGCAAATGCGATTCGCACTGTGTAAACACATTAGGGCCTGTTGTACCGAAACCTCCTACTGCAAAATCGTGATAACCATACTCCGAATAACAACGTTGAAATAACGTTTGTTGCCCTTCGGTGTAAAACGTATGCCTTCTAAAAGCTGCTATCTCCGAAATCGGGTCGGTGGCAATGCAGTCTTCAACAGTAACTTGTTGCGATGTCTTTAATACAGAAACAGCTCCTCCTGCAAAATGTTTAAAATTAACCCGACGTACCCAAGCATTTTTTGCATTTTCGATGGTTATACCAAACCAACGGTGCTGTTCATCTTTGGAATTGGATGTATTAAAAGTCGATTTCAACATGACATTTTCGATACCAATATGTTCTATTCTCCCTGTCCATTTATATGTTATGGCCATAGCTTTCCCATAGTTATCGTCTAAAACCATAGTTAACGGTGCATTTAAAGTTACTTGGTTTTTTTCTACGTGGGTTATGGTTCGGTTCCATGTAATATCCCAATCTCTAATTTTCCATCCTATCCAACTGGTTTCTCCTCCAAAATATTCCATCTGTAGAGCCTTTATCCAATTTTTGGTTAGTGGCTGTTTGATGATGATATCTTCCGAAGAATTTAATTTCGAAACATTTTTTAGCTGAATAACCTGCGAACCAAGAGCCGTAAAAGGTTTTTCGAAATGTAGCGTGTCGGAATATTTAATATTGTTGTCACCTAAAATCCTGATAAGGGCTTCTCTTTTAATACCTGTACCCAAAATTACCGTTTGATTATCTTGGTTGCCACTACCACGCAAAACCACTCCCGATTTTTTAAGATATAAAGTACCACTTACCTTAAAGGTTCCTTTATCTAAAAGCACCGCCCCTCGAAATCCGTTTTTATCGGGTTTTAAATTCTCCACATAATCGATGGCTGTCTGAATAGTTCGGGTAGCGTCTTCGGTTTGGTTTGGTACAAAAATTCTATTTTCAAGCGTAGGAATAGCCATTTCCGAAGCCATATAGCCTGCGTATGAAAAATCGGGAATTGTATTACCTAAACTATCAGGAACAGGGGTAAGCTTGCCCTGCTTGGTCTTAACAATATTCGGAAAGGTATTTTGTGCCAAACCCTTTTTCATACAAAAACACAGGACAACAATCAATATTGCCATGTATTTAAGGTGAAATCTATTCATTTTGGCCATTTTAGATAATGATTATTCACTAATTATTGTAATAGTCCATTTTGCCATTTTGCCAATGTATCGGTATTATTCTCGGGTTTTGTCCAATCTGTTTTCGTTGTTGGGTCTATACCATTAAAATAGGTTTCGATATTGGTATAACCATCACCATTTAAATCGGTATTGGCATCGGATGCATTGTTTGGATTTAACCCATATTTTTCTTCCCATTTATTGGGAATACCATCGCCATCGGTATCTTTATAAGGAGTGCCTTTATATTTTGGGTAACCCCCTACTTGGTCGGGATGCGTAATAATTCCTTTTTTATAGGAATCGGCAGGTAAACGGCGTTTAACAAATTCTTTTCCTATTGTATTTTCCAATCCGTTCTTATAGTCTATTTTCCCTGTCCGTACCTGTTCGACAACCCGTTTATCCACAGCATCCCGCTTAGGCAGGGTTGCACCAACGTTATCCAACACAAACTCGTAAGCCTGTTTGGCATCCATTATGGTTAAGTGCGGCATATTAAAAGGGCGGTTCTGTTTTATATGTGCCAAAATTTCCTCTGACCCATTTTCGGGCTGTATGCCACCATTCCAATTATCGGTTGTTACTTCGGGCGAACCCTCTACATAATTACCAAAAACATATGCACGCCCAAACGATTTGGGTTCGTAATAACCCGATTCGGGTTTTAATATTCTGTATTGTATGGGTTCGTTTACTGGTGTAATTGGTCCCGGCTTAAAATAGTTATTGATAATATTGAACATAGAACGGTAATCACCACCATCCAAAGAACGGTTCCACCAATTAAACAATACATTGTTTACAAAATTAAAACTACCATACATGCCTATAGATGGATTTCTTGAAATGTTATTGGCCCATAAATTACGGATAAAAGTGCTGTTCAACCCACCTATTGTACTACCAAAAGCATGGTTGTAAGTATCCAAACCTTCTGAAGAAATGGTATTTTGAATAGTGATATTTACCGAAGGTAGTTTTTCTCGTTTCGATTTTTTGTTGGCCTGAAACATATGGCGGTACATAGAAATATTTTCATCTAATCCCCAGCTTACCGAACAATGGTCTATTATAATATTACCAATTGGATTTCCGCCAAGGGCATCGTCCCTTCGGGTAACATCGGTAGCACCCCTACGAAACCGCATGTGGCGGATAATAACGTCGTGGGTATCGATCAATACAGATTCTCCGGCCACACAAATGCCATCGCCAGGAGCTGTTTGCCCTGCAATGGTAATGTAGGGTGCACGTATGCTAATGGGCTTTTGCAATGTAATAATTCCAGATACGTTAAACACTATGGTTCTAGCACCAACAGCCTCGCAAGCCTCTCGAAGTGTTCCCCGACCACTATCGTTTAAGCTGGTAACTACAAATATTTTTCCGCCACGCCCACCGGGAGTAAAAGCTCCTCCGCCTTCAGCACCTGGAAAGGCCGGAATATCGGTTTTTACCAAATCACCCGGATAGGCAGCCCATGGCACATATGGTTTACCCTGCTTTGCTTCCTCTTCTATAGTATGGTAATTGGCTCTCCAAATTTTATCTAACCGTTGCGCTTCTTTCGCCAATATCGTATCTGTTTTGGCCTGAAGTCTTTTGGGAATTTCGGGGTATTGGGCGTACGTATTCAGTACCATAATACCAAAAATTATTATGTATATTATACGTTTAGTATCAAAAAGGGTTAATGTGCGCATTTTATTTTGTATTGTTGGGTGATGTATTCTTGTGTTTGTTCTGTTATATTTAGTGCTTTTTGATATTTACCATAAACTAAATTCATTTAAACTTTTCGATTAGAAAAAACTTTCAGTTTCCATTTCAATACAAAAAGTTTAGACAGACTCTTAATTTAGCGTTTTTTTTCTTCAATACGTTTGTACCAATTGTTCCGTTCCTTTTGCAAATTGTAACCTTGAGACGATAAATAGTTGTTTATCTTACCCTTATACTTACCGAACCAAGCATGTTTTTCTTTGGATGAACCACCATCCATTGCCTTTTCACGAGCTTCCTTTAAATTATTATAAATATAATCTTTTTGTTCTTGATTTAAGCTGGGAATCATTTCCAAAAAGGCCGTATAAGTTTTTGGCAAAACCCCGTAAGTCATACCATCTTTAACGACATCGATCTGGGTTTCGTTTAATTGCGATGCCAATTGTTTTAAATATGATTTGTGAAGTTTGCTTATAGCTTTATCAGTTTTTGTTTTTAATTTTTCTATTTTTTTGTTTTGTTTTTCTTCCGATAAGTTACTGTTACGCTTTATCACTTCAACTTTACCGTCCCGTTTATCTTGAAGCATGGTTAGGTTTTGGTATTGTTTAGCTATAATATGGGTTACGGCTTCCTCTTTTGCAGTATTATCCAAATGCAATCCACTCACTATTTTGACACTGCGTTCTTGGGTTACTTTTATATACTCGGGATCAAGATACTGCTGTGCCTGCATACTTATAATGGCACTAATAAACAATACAAAACCAATACTTATTTTTTTAATTAACATGTTCTCCTTATTAATTTAATTCTTGTCTTTTTATGGATGTTTTATCATTTCGAACAACATCCTTAATTCAGTAACGGTTTGGTCAATGTTTCTTTATTGTTACTTAAGTTCTTCCAATCGACATATTTGTTAGGGTCTGTACCATTAATATAATCTTCTATATTGGTATAACCATCTTGGTTTAAATCGGTGTGGGCATCGGTTGCGTTATTGGGATTTAATCCATGTTTCTTCTCCCAAACATCGGGCATACCATCATTATCGGTATCGATATAAGGTGTCCCCTTATATTCGGGATATCCTCCTACTTGGGCTATATCGGTAATAATTCCTTTTTTATAAGAATCGGCAGGTAAACGCCTGTATTTAAACTGATAAAAATTGTCTGGATTTAAACCTTTAACATACTCAGGCTTTCCGGTTTTTACCGTTTTAATTATCCTTTTATCTACCGCATCCCGAATTGGCAAAGTTGCCCCTACATATCTTAACACGTATTTATAGGCTGCTTCAGCCGACATAAATTCTTGATGCCAGGGCATAGGAAAAGGTTTATTTACATTCATATAATCAAAATACGGTTTGGCACCTTCATAATCTAACAACTTACCGTTATTCCCTTCAATCTGAACACCTCCTGCCCAATTGTCTTGGGTTATTCGAGGATTTTTGTCCACTATATTCCCGATAACATGGGCACGACCATACACCATAGTATCGAGTTTACTTCTACCTGCTTCGGGCTTTAAGATACGGTAACTTACCGATTCATCTAAAGGCGTTAAGGGACCGGGCTTATAAAAATTATTTATTATGTTGTATTTAGCAGTATAGTCGCCCCCATCTATAGAACGGTGCACCCAATTGAACATAACGTTATTGACAAAATTAAAAATACCGTTCCAACCAATAGAAGGATTTCTACCTGCATTATTGGCCCATAAATTACGGACAAAGAAACAATTCTCTCCTCCCAATGTACTGCCAAAGGCATGGTTGTAGGTATCTAAGGCCTCACCGAACAAGCTATTTTGAATGGTAATATTTACTGTAGGATGTTTTTCGTCTTTGTAATCGGCTCCCGGACTGTACATGTGTCTGTAAATGGACATGTTTTCGTCCAATCCCCAAGTTGCCGAAATATGGTCAAGCATGATATTGCCTATTGGATTTCCTCCAATAGCATCGTCACGGCGCCCCACAAAGGTTTCTCCCCTTCTAAATCGCATATGACGGATAACCACATCGTGAGTATCGATCCAAACCGATTCTCCGGCCACACAAATACCATCTCCCGGAGCTGTTTGACCAGCTATGGTAATGTACGGGGCTCGGATAATAAGTGGTGTTTTAAGTTTTATGATTCCTGCTACATTGAAAACAATAATACGGGCACCTCCTTTTTCGCAAGCCTCACGTAATGTTCCCGGGCCTCTGTCTGCTAAGCTGGTAACGGTATATACTTTACCACCACGCCCACCAAAGGTAAACATACCTCCACCTTCGGCTCCCGGAAATGCTGGTATATCGGCCTGTGGTAAATCGGTTGGACGCCCGGCCCATGGAATATACGGTTTACCTTGTTGTGCTTCTTGTTGGACGACAATCTTGGCTTTTTCCCACGCCTCGTCGGAGCGTTTATAAGCCTCTTCTTTTATGGCTTTTTCCTTAGCTTTATCCTCATTGGTTAACTTTGGATACTGGG
Source organism: Aestuariibaculum sp. (assembly GCA_047975295.1). GTDB lineage: Bacteria > Bacteroidota > Bacteroidia > Flavobacteriales > Flavobacteriaceae > JBKEDH01. The sequence goes on along the minus strand of JBKEDH010000163.1, from coordinate 9,842 downwards.
CATAGCCACAGGTAGTACCTATTAGTAAAATAAATAATATTGAATGTAATGTCTTCATAAACGTTATTAGGTTTTTCTATAGATTTGGAATTATTTTACATATACTTAAAGTCTGTTTAAAAAGCATCTTGTTTTTGTAAAAAACAAGACCATTATTTAATTTTAGGAATAATTTTCTACAATTTAGCTTATAAATTTAGTGTTAAATAAACACTTATTAGGTAAAAGTTAAAAAATTACCTGTACTTTAAATAAATACAGGCAATTTAATATTGAACGTATCACGCTATAAATTAACCAAACACCTGATTAAAATACTGTTTTAAACTTTTATTCTTGATAATTGAACGCTCCTGCCGAACCTGATCCACTTTCCCAACCAATGGTTTGCTCCAACCAAGTATTTTGGGATAGCACATTAGTTTTAAGTCCCATAATGTAATAGTTTGGCTTAAAATCTATTGTAACTTCATTGCCCCCGTCATTATCCATTGGATCCTCTAAATCTACCAATTCAAAATTGGAAGAATAGATAGTTGCCAATGCTGCCAAATTTGTCTCAAAATCACTGTCATCAGGATCAATTGAAATACCTTCTCGTACAACAGCTAAAGGGTCTTCTTCGGTTACTGTGGAAATATATTGTAAATAATGTCCTGTACGTTTTGTACCATTAATAGGCGTAACACCTAATGCTGCACATGTATTATTAGCTGCTATTGAAGCATCGTCATCATAAAGCATCCAACGTTGTATATCCCAAAAGCGTTTTCCTTCATAGGCTAATTCAATTTGACGCTCATATAAGCAAGCTTTGAAGGCAGCATATTTATCGGCTAACGAACCAATACCGTAATTATTTGCCGAAGGAATATTTACTCGATTTCGAACCCTTCCTATGTAAGCTAAGGCATTAGGAACATCGCCTGTACCGGCATAAGCTTCGGCTATGTTTAACAATAATTCTGCATAACGATACTCAAAAATATCGGTACCAGAGTTTCCAAAACTATTATCGGAAGTTTCAGAAGGATTGGACATTTTACAAACAAAGGCCGGACTTGATACTTGGTTGCCATCACTATAATAAATTCGCTCTACACCATCATTACTATCAACACCAGACCATCGGTATGCCCATACTGTTGCATCTGCATCTTCGCTATAACCCCATTTACGCCCAGAAAAAGAAAAGGTTCTGTAGAATCTAGGATCGCGGTTTAAAAAGAATAAAAAATCGTCGTACCCATTTGCTACTGTTGGTTCGGAGCCATCTGCCATTGGAAATAAATCTATCATTTCTTTTGGAGCTGAAAGTCCACCTCCTCCAGTTTGATTTGATAAACGTATGCCCTTTTCCCAAGTACTATTTGAAATACTGCTTGAATTACCACTACCCAAAAATTGTACTGTAATAGCTTCAGGACAAAACGCATTGTCTATTAAAAACATATCTGCCCAATCTGTCGCAGAACTGCCATACAAGCCATAGCCATCACCACTTAATTGAGCTTCTGCTTCCAATCCTGCTGCCAAAGCCGTTGCCCAACGCTCGGTCGATTCCCAATCAGGATTAAATAATGGACTGGCATATGTTAACAATACTCTTGCTTTTTGCGCTAATGCTGCTCCTTTTGTAAAACGGCCATAATTTGAAGAATCCCAATTATTGGGTAACAAACTGGCAGCCATATCAAAATCGGCTACAATTTGGTTAACAACTTCGCCTACAGTTGCGCGAGGTAATTTTATACTTTCATCTGTAGATGATGCTGTTTGAACAGTTGTCACTAAAGGAACCCCTCCATAAATTTTCATTAAATCGAAGTATTGCAAGGCACGTAAATAATACATTTGTCCCTTCATTTCTTCTCTAAAACTTTCTCCTAAATTTGCACCTTTAACATCTATTTCTTCTAAAAAAGCATTAATATCACGTATCCTGTTATAAGGATGATTATTAATTTTATTCTCTAATTTAGTTCCGTAATAGCCTGCATAGCCTACATCATCCGGATTTGTATAAGTATAATTAGGGTTTGTTAAACTAAGAACACCTCCAATTTCTTCAGTAAAACGCGTGTAATCTTGGGTATAATATCCAACTATGGAATTTAATGGGTTGGTATATCCCGAAAAGAAATCGTAATAAATATTATCGACATACCAAGTAACACGCTCTTCACTTTGATAAAATGTATCGTCGTATTTACCATAGGCTTTCATGTCTTCTAAGAAATTGTCGCTACACGAAACCCCTATAACCAACATTACTAATAGCCCCATATATATTTTAATTCTTGCTTTCATAATTACTGTAATTTTTTAATTAAAATGACACACCTAAGTTAATAGTCCAAGTTCTAAGGGTTGGATATCTTTCATATGAATTATCATACATGTTTCGGTATTTATCCGGATATGGATTATAAAAATCCCAAAGATTATTACCGGTAACACCTATGGTTGCCTTACTTATATTCATTTGAGATAGTGCCTCCTTAGGCAATTCAAATCCAACCGTTAAGTTTTTAACAAAACAGCGAAAGGTGTTTAATTGCCAAAAATCGGATGTTACCAAGTTTTGGTCAGCATGTACTAAACTTGGGTATTTACCATCTACATTATCGGTTTCATCGTACATATCTGTCCAATAGCTTTCGTGTGCCCACATATTATGGGATGAAGACGTCCCTTGCTTTACATAATCGATAAAACGTGCACCACCCCAAGAGGTTCCTATTTGGGTTCTTAAATATAAACCTTTGTATTTTGCACCAAAATTTGTAGTAAACCCGTATCGCCTGCTATTTTTGGCTAACTTTACATAATCGTAACCTTTTTCGACTTGACCATTAGGTCCAGCCTGTGTTCCATCTTCAGTATTAAATTCTCCTGCAACATCTTGGTACGCCAACATACCTTTTCTTATACCATCGGCAGATGTAATTCCTAAATAGCTTGGTTCTACTCCTGCAGCGGTAGCTAAATTGGTTAAATATTGCCAATAATTGGAAACATCTTCATCGGTACGTAAAATACCATCGCCTGTAGAAGTTCCGTTCCATGTCCTAAAACCCCAGGTTGGGAAAAACATCGATGCTCCTGTTTGTATAACATTATTTGAAGGATGCTGAATAGCTTGCTCCGGATATTTTTTCACTTTATTATCAGAAAAACCAAAATTAACACCTACGTTATAGCTAAAATCATGCTCATTACTATCACTCCAGTTTATACTAAATTCTGACCCCCATGCGTCAACATTGGAATAATTCTCTTCGGCATAACCCCCTCCTACAGAAATAGGTACCCCCACCGAACTTGCCATATTGGTTAACATATCGGTTGTTCTATCGTAATAGAAATCACCTGTAAAACGCAATCTGTTATCTAATACATTTAGGTCAATTCCAAAGTTATTTTTAATGGTAGAATCCCACTTAACATCTCTGTTCGGGGTAACTTGGGGTGTTAAGGAACCTCCCAATGTACCACCATTGCTACCAAATTGGAATCCTTTATCGACAATCAAGTCATAATATTGCCCCCATCTCCAAGCCTTGATGTTATCTTTGCCTGTTTTTCCAATGGAATAACGCAATTTTAAATAATCGATCCAATTACTTTCAAACCAGTTTTCTTTAGACATAATCCAACCCACCTGTAACGACGGGAAAAAGCCCCAATAATTTTCGGGAGCAAATTTGGTTGAGGCATCACTACGGAATAAAAATTGCACTAAATATCTATCCTTATAACTGTAGTTAACACGTCCCAGATAAGATAACGTACCGGACTCACCTTTTAAGGCTGTTGAATTATCACTAATCTCACCTGCTGTATGGTAAGTCCCTAAATAATCTGAAGATGTACCTTCGAAAGCCAAGCGTGTACTTTTATATTCGGTTTCGGCGCGCTCTATAGAGCCCATAGCACTTATTTCATGGTCTCCAAAACTCCTATCGTAAGTAATAAAAAAGTTGGCCTGCGTACTTTTACTGTTGTAACTATTGTAATATACACGTGTTCGTTGTGTATTGGTTTGCACCGTTATTTTATCGTCGGTTGCGGCACTAGCCAAGTGAAATCCCTCGTTATGATAATTTGTTATTCTTGCTAAATCGTAAGGTAATTGTATTTGTTCGGTATAACTTGATGCCTGATTTCTAGCAAATGTTGCTTTTAAAGCCAACCCCTTTATAAAAGGTACTTTATAGTTTAACGACATATTTACATTAAAAGTATTATCATCTTCTATCTGTTTAGAACCATTATTTAAAGTTGCAAAATAGTTCCATCCAGCAATGGTTCTATTGATATTGGCACTACCTAAATTTCTGTCGGTTCTTGGAAATGGCGATGTCCAATACGTTTCACCTTCTTTATCTATTGTCCAAGGTACGTATTTGGGCATATGAAGCAGATAGCCATAATCGGCTTGTTCTCCATTTGCCAACGACCCATAGCTACCATCGTTTAATGTTGAAACCGATTTGGTAAACGATTTTTCAACACTACCAAAATTCCCTGAAATAGAAGCAGATAAATCTAAATCATTGGTTATTTTAGCACTCATTCCCGTACGGAAATTCCATTTATTATAATCCTGTTCTCCTAAATTGGCTCCTTGTGTAAAATAAGTTGTTCCCGCAAAGTAAGTCGCTTTTTCGGTACCCCCGCTAACAGTTAACGAATGGCGCTGTTGCTCGGCACCATGCCATGCCTTATCTAACCAATCATAATCCAGCCCTCTCATTTCTTGTAACTCCTCAGCAGAAAACAGGTTTCTTCCATCGCTATCCCGATTATCTGTTCTTAAATATCTATTCATCCAAACACCAAAATCGTAAGCATTCATAGTTTTGCTATGGCTTACAGCATCGTTAAAAGCAAACTGTCCACTATAATTAAAACGTGTTTTCCCTACTTTTCCCCTTTTAGTTTTTACCACAACTGCTCCTTGTGATGCACGAGAACCGTAAATAGCCGCCGAAGCATCCTTTAATATGGTAATACTTTCAATTTCCGAAGGATCTAATCGGTTAAATGTATCCAAAGTTGGTAATCCGTTTTCAGGATCTACCTGAACCATATCATCAATAACTATTAACGGCAGGGTTGTATTTCCGTCTTTTGAAAAACCAAAAGTTTGACGTATCTCAATAGTTGCCGACTCTCCAGGACGTGTAGAACCTCCCGAAACCGACAAACCAGGAACCTGACCAACCAACGCCTCCGATAAATTAGACACTGGTAAATCCTGTACATCTTCCGGTTTAATGGTAGCAATGGCACCGGTTAGGTTTTCCCTTTTTTGGCTACCGTAACCTACTACCACAACTTCATCCAGCATTGCAGTATCTTCCTGTAAGGTAATGCTAACAACAGATTTTCCCCCAACGGAAAGTTCCGCAGTTTGCATACCCACAAATGAAAACGTTAAAATGGCATTGGAATTTACAGTAAGTGTATAATTTCCATCAAAATCGGTAACCGTTCCATTGGTTGTTCCTTTTTCAATCACGTTTACACCCGGCATAGGCACCCCTAATTGGTCTATTACCGTACCGGAAACGCTTGTTTTACCACCAGTATCCTGTGCCAATCCCGCCAAAGTAAAAAGGCTAAAAAGTAGCAACATACAGGCTTTTACAACTGTTTTTTTCATACTTATTTGTTTAGTTTAATTAATTTAGTTTTACTTTATTTAATCGATTGCATTTTTACAATTCCAATCTTTTAACATGCTAATATTATGAATTTAATGATTTTTGAATGTTATTTTTGAACGGCGAACAATTTTATAAATAAAGTTTTATTAAATTCTTCGTTCAATGTTTTTGAAATTTCAAGATAAGTTGTTTCGTTATACGGTGTTTTTAATTGTTAACCTAAGTTTGATTTTTAATGTATTGAGAATATTTTTTTATTTTTTGTCATGTACTAAAATTTTTTATAGAAATAACTTTAATCAAAAAACCGTAAAGTCGAAATCACTTTTCACTTAAAAAAGGAGATACTTCCTTCGTCAGCATAAGTAAAACAGTCCAAAAGCCATGTTGCTTGCTCTTAACTTCAATTTCCACTTTCCCTTACTAACATTTAGTTATTCCTTATATGCTACCCAAACCGCCATTTCTTCAAAGTTTCTGTTGCCCCAACTAAAATAGGGTACAAAAGTAACATCTGTTTGTTCTTTTTGTTTTGAAATAGGACGATACAATGTGTTTTCCCAATTATCATTTTCTACAAATACTTTTGCCGAAATACCCATAACGTTTCTGTTGTTAATTTGCTTGGGGGTTATAGCTATTTCCGAATTAACATCCAATACCACTGTATTAACATCTACTTTATCAAGCATGTCTTCGGTTTCCAAACAATAAACTAAAGGTCCTCTTTTTACCGCTACTTGATTTTTAGTTTCTTCAACCAAAGGGTTGGCTTGCATCAATTCTACGGGCATGGGTATATTAAGTTCTATAACGTCACCTTTTTTCCATATTCTGTTAATTTCAAAATAATGCTGTGACGGTATTTTGGTGTCAATCTTTTTGCCATTAACAAAGATTGAAGTACCCTTGCTCCAGCCCGGAATTCTTAAAAATATGGAAAATTTACTTTTTGGTGTATTATTTATAGTAAACGTAATATGACCGTTCCAAGGGTAACCTGTTTTTTGAATCAGCTCTATTTCATCTCCTTTAAGTGTTTCGGTTTTTAAATAATTACTTCCATATAGATTAACATATAACCCGTTTTCCGAAAGATTATACGCATAATTATTTACTTGAGCCAATGTACGTGTAACATTGGGAGCACAACAGTTTGATAAAGCAATATAACTTTCACGCTTACTCCCCCATCGTTGATGAAATGGTAAGTTTCTTGACACATTTAAGGGATTGTTGTAACAAAACTCGGTACCGTTAAGGCTTACTCCCGAAAGTACACTATTGTAAAGGGTCAACTCTACAATATCGGCATATTTGGCTTCACCCGTAATTTGTAACATACGCCAGTTCCACAGTACATTGCCTATATTAGCGCAAGTTTCTGTGTGTGCCGTTGCATTGGGCAATTGGTACGGACGCCCGTAGGCTTGATGGGTTTTTTGCACTACCGAAGGATTATACGCTGTACCATCGGGCGATACCCCATCATACAACGCACCACAACCACCAGTAATATACATTTTTCTATACACCACATCTTCCCAAATCAATTTCAAATTTTCCAACAGCTTGCTCTCCCCTGTTTCAGCATATAAATCGGCTATACCTGCATACAAGTAATTGGCACGAACGGCATGCCCCATGGCGGTGGTCTGCTCCCTAAACGGAATACGGTCTTGGTTATCGTCGGTGCCATCATTGGTGGTGCCGCGTATATCGATTAAATTATTGGCCAGTTCTAAATACCGGGGGTCTTTTACCGTGCGGTACATTTCCACAATACCCATGTAGTGCGACGGACAAATGGCATTTCTTGCCAGTTCGGGTGATGCTTTTTTATAAAAATCATATAAAAATTCGGCGACACCTTTGGCCACTTCAAGAAAATTATCCTTTCCCGTGGCTCGGTAATGTACACATGCAGCCGTCATTAAATGCCCCATATTATATTTTTCGAAACCCAGTTGCTTTTTTAATTCTTCGGGACCCAATGTACCCCAACGCTCCTCTATTAAAACGGGGGTGTTTATATAGCCATCTGCCCTTTGAACTTTTTTGAACATGGCAATGGCTTCATCCATTTGTTTGTCCAATTGCGGGTCGTTGTTAATGGCATAGGCCGATGCCATACCTTCCATTATTTTGTAAAAATCGCCATCCTGAAACGAAGGGCCTGCATGCTTGCCTTTTTCCAATCCTGCGGCTATTTTAAAATTGGCGTAGGCATGGCTTACACTATCGTTATGGTACAGTTGCCACATATACGGCAATGTGTTTTTCGTTTCTACATCAAACTGTTCTTTCCAGAAACCATCCGTCCACACAACGTCTTGTAAATCGAGGCTTTTTAATTTGGCATACGGACTTTCGACATTTGCCGTGAGGCCTTTGTTTTGGGCAAATGTTACTGTGCCGAACACAACAAAAAGAGTGGTTAAAATTTTATTTTTCATAGTCATTTATTTTACAAAAACATTTATCAATCGAGTCATGGTATCGCCATCAGCATCTTTTACAGAAATACTAAATGAAGTAAACCCTTTTTCTGAGGCTTTAAATTCTACCATATTTCCGTTTAATTTAGCCGCTCCATTTTTAATTTCTGAAACGCTATAAACCGGATTATTTTCGTAACCTTTAAAAAAGTCTGAAATAGTTAACTCCAAGGGTTCTCCTTCGCTAATAAAATAATGTGGCTGTGCCATCCAATTTAAATAGTCCTCCAATTGGGTAAAACCGTCTTTATCATCATCATTATTCGCATCTGAAAAATCGCCAACTTCAGAATTCACATTTAAGCCTTTCGTTTCCTCCCACCAATTTGGCAACCCGTCGTGGTCGGTATCCCAATCTGCTGGTCGGGTTTCGCTAACAAATTCCGGAAATCCGCCTGTGTCCAATTCTGTATCTATCATACCGGGCAATCTGCTTTTGCTTCCTTTAAAAAGATAAGTTCCTTTTAAGGTTTCGTTAATAATACGCTGGTCGTGCGCATCGAAAAACGGTTGGTTGGCTCCTACGTCGGACAACACATTTTTATAGGCCTGCACAGCCGATTGCGTTTCCACGAACGATTCGAAAAACGGCGTTTCCACAAAGGTTTCATAATCTACAATTTCATTATTGGTAATCACCGAAATACGCCCCTTTTCTTGGTTGTTTTCATCAAAATACCCCGGCATAATATTTCCATCAAAATAATATTGCTGTTTTCCTTTCCCCACGCCTTCGTGCTGTGCCTTTAAAGCATAAAAAACAATGGACGATGCACCCGGTTTGTAATAATTGTTCACAAAATTCACTTGATTAGCACCGCCGTCGGTAACCCGTTTTCCCCAGTTATATACTACATTATTTCTAATATCCACTTTTCCGGAATAATACCCATCACCGTTTAACCCACCGCCAATACTCCAGTTTCGGCCATAATTATGCGCCAATAAATTATGATGAAAACTGCCTATATCTCCTCCAATAGTTGCAGCGTAACCGTGCATTTTTCCAGCTTCGTATTTATCGTGTCCGGCCACATTTAAGGCTTCGGAAATCAAGGTTCGCTGTAAAGTAATATGATGTGCGCCACGCGAGCTGAAAGATTCATCAATAGTCCAACTAACCGAACAATGGTCTATAATACTGTAATCTGCTCCCGTAAGCCCCATACCATCGTAAGTGGTTCCGGAACCAATTCGAACCTTTAAAAAACGGACAATACCATCATCGCCCGTTAGTCCCACAGGAGCACGGCTAATGGTAATACCTTTGCCCGGAGCAGTTTGTCCAGCCACAGTAATATAGGGTTGACCAATAACCAGTCTTGATTTTAATTGAATATTTCCGGACACGTTAAACACCACGGTTCTCGGTCCTATATCTTTTGTTACCGCTTTGCGGAAACTTCCCGGACCATCATCGTTTAAGTTCGTAACTTCAACCACTTTTCCGCCACGACCTCCAATAGCAAAACGGCCGTAACCTTCGGCTCCCGGCAAAGCCAATTGTGCCGGTTTAAACGACCATACTCTACATTGTGTAATAGTCCAGTTAATATCCTCTTCATCTACACGCCAGTAATATGTGTCCATACTGTAAAAATAGTTCACCGTAAAATGATTTTTAGTTTGTTTTCCTTTATATAAATTGCATGATGTATCGGAGTTTTTA
>JBKEDH010000121.1:0-7899 GCA_047975295.1 Aestuariibaculum sp. | reverse complement strand
TTAAGATATTAGTTGCACCTGCCCAACAGGGTCGGAGCACAAAGATTTAAGGTGGTTATAGCGACGGGGCTCACCTCTTACCATTCCGAACAGAGAAGTTAAGCCCGTTAGCGCCGATGGTCCTGCACTCGTGGGAGAGTAGGTCGCCGCCTTTCTTGGAAATCCTCAACAAATCGATTTGTTGAGGATTTTTTTTTTTGACATGGAACCCGGAAATACGCATCCTCCTTTTTTATTTTTGTGTTTAAAGGTACTTTTTGTGTATTTGTTACCATTAAGTTCGGAACATACGAACGTTAAACTCCCTTTTTAAATAGTTTCTTTTTATATTTTTCAGTAAATTTAAGTAACATTTTACTAAAAGAACTGAGTGATGAAAACTATAATAGTAGCTTCCGATTTTTCAAAAGAAGCCGAAAATGCCACACAATATGCCATTGATACGGCAAAATATACAAGGGCTAAGCTAGTGTTGTTCAATTTGCACGAGTTATCAATTCATACCATTAATTCGCGTTTGTCTTATTCTGCAGTGCAAGAATTGATAGAAAGCTATAGGATTAATGCCGAAAGGCGTGTAGCCAATATATCCGAAGAAAATAATATCGCTGTTAAATTGGATTTTGCAATGGGTAATTTTTACGATCAGCTAAAACGTTCTGTCAAAGAGTATAGTGCCGATTTGGTGGTGTTGGGTATGCACGAAAAGAATTTGGAAGACGATTTGTTGGGAAGTACAACAACGGCAGCTTTACATAAGCTGGAGGTACCTGTTTTGGCTGTACCCATAAATGCAAAGTTTACAAAAGTGGAACGTATCTTGTTTGCTTGCGATCTTGAAAGGGGCGTAACATCTTCGGTGTTGAGACGTGTAAAAGTTGTTGCTAAAAGATTAAAGGCTCAATTGGAGGTGTTTCACGTAGAAGATACAATAGATAAGATTAATTCGAATTCGGAAAAAAATATAAAGACTATTTCCGAAGAATTAGAAGGTGTATCCTATATGTTTAAAAGCGTACAGTCGGATGCTATTATTGCTGAAATTCAAAAAGAAATAAAGCACTTTAAGCCTAATGTGCTTGTTATGGTACCTTACGAGTACGGTTTTTGGTCGTCTTTGGTGCATAAAAGCAAAACAAGGGTTATGGCTTCGGGCATGAATATTCCTTTACTGTCTGTTAAAGGGAGAAAGCTTTAGTAGATTGAAAAGTACGCAACCTAAATCTAACTAATATAATTCCAGATATTTTTAAATTTGGTTAACTCGCGATAGGTACTCAATATAGGTCTGTTATTAGGGGTTGATAGTGCTGGATCTTCTTTAATTGTTTTTTTAGCATAAAAACGGGCAGTTTGTAAAAGGGCTTTGTCTTTTATAATATCGGCAATTTTTAAATTAAGTACGCCACTTTGTTGCGTACCCATGAGATTACCGGGGCCGCGCAGTTTTAAATCGACTTCGGCAATTTCGAAACCATCGTTGGTTTTTACCATGGTCTCTAAGCGGGTTTTGCTGTCGTTGCTTAGTTTGTGTCCTGTCATTAAAATACAATAGCTTTGTTCGGCACCACGACCAACACGTCCACGTAATTGGTGTAATTGCGATAAACCAAAACGTTCGGCACTTTCAATAACCATAACCGAAGCATTGGGTACATTAACACCTACTTCAATAACGGTTGTGGCGACCATAATTTGGGTTTCTCCTTTAACAAAGCGTTGCATTTCGTAGTCTTTATCGGTAGGTTTCATTTTGCCGTGAACAATGGAAATTTGATATTTAGGTTGTGGAAAGTCCCTAACAATGCTTTCGTAACCATCCATTAAATCTTTATAATCTAAGGCTTCGCTTTCTTGTATTAGCGGATAGACTATATAAATTTGCCGCCCTTTGGCAATTTCGTCTCTTATAAACTTAAAAACATTAAGGCGGTTATTGTCGTATCGGTGTACGGTTTTTATAGGTTTTCGCCCTGCGGGCAATTCATCGATAATCGAAATATCCAGATCGCCGTAAACCGACATGGCCAAAGTACGTGGAATAGGTGTGGCTGTCATTACCAAAATATGGGGAGGAATTATACCTTCAGTTCCTTTGGAAGAGGGGACACCTTTATGCCATAACTTGCTTCTTTGATCGACACCAAAACGGTGTTGCTCGTCTATAATTGCAAGACCAAGATTCTTAAATTTTACTTTATCTTCTAATAGAGCAAGGGAACCTACAAGTATCTGTAATTCACCATTTTCGAATGTTATGTAAATTTCTCTTCTTTCTAAAGTTTTACTTGAACCAGTTAGCATTTTTATGTTGATATTTAATGTTTTACATAACTTGTTTAATCCGTTGTAGTGTTGGACTGACAAAATTTCAGTCGGTGCCATTAAACAAGCTTGAAAACCATTGTCAAGTGCGATTAACATTGACATAAATGCTACTACGGTCTTACCCGAACCAACATCGCCCTGCAATAATCGGTTCATTTGGGCATTACTACCTAAATCGGATCGTATTTCTTTAATGACTCGTTTCTGTGCTTGTGTCAATTCGAAAGGTAAATGCTCGTTGTAAAAAGTGTTGAAATAATGCCCAACTTTATCGAAAGCCAAGCCTTTAATTTTCGATTTGTGAAGTTGGTTTTTTATTATAAGTTGTAGTTGTATATAAAAAAACTCTTCGAATTTTAATCTTGTCTGTGCCTTAAAAAGTAGTTCCGAATTTTTAGGAAAATGAATATTGAATAGTGCTTCGCTTTTCGAAATAAGTTTCAACTCGGCAAGTATATTGGTCGAAAGGGTTTCCTTAAAACGCCCTTTGGTCTCAATAAACAATTGTTGTATAATCTGGCTTAAAACTTTATTGGTAATGCCTTTACTTCCCAATTTCTCGGTACTTGGATAAACAGGTTGCATAGCCGATCTAAGATTTTTTTCATGGTCTTCCAAAAGTTCCATTTCGGGATGCGGTATCGAAAATTTACCATTAAACCAGTTGGCTTTTCCAAATGCAACATAGGGTTTGTTTAGTTTTAGGTTGTCCCTTATCCATTTTTGTCCGCGAAACCATACCAGTTCCATCGTTCCGGTATTGTCTTGATAAGTGGCAACCAATCGTTTTCCACGCTTTTGAGCTATATCTTTAAAAGCAGTTATTTGTCCAATTACCTGTACATCGGCATTATTGTTTTGTAGTTGGTTAACCTTGTAATATTGTGTTTTGTCGATATAACGGTTTGGGAATAGGTTGAGCAAATCCTGATAGGTGTGGATTTCCAGCTCCTTACGTAGTGCGTCGGCACGATTGGGGCCAACACCTTTTAAATAATCGATAGGTGTTTGAAGGTTGCTACTCATAGAACACGAATTTAAGTCTTTTGTTCGAATTCGAAAAATAGAAAAATTATGTATTTTGGCGTATTCGTTGTATATAATATGTTTATGAAGCGTTTTTTATTTATTGTAACATGTAGTTTTCAGTCTATAATTGCACAACAAATTGATTATGTCGATTTTAAGACTGTAAAAGCCGAAGTTTCGTTCCAACCAGAAGTATCAAAGGTTTTTGGTACTGTATATTATACATTCCATATTTTAAAAAAAACAGATTCGGTTTCTATCGATGCAGTCAATATGAAATTCAATACCGTTCGCTTAAATGGAAAGTCTGTTCAATTCAGTAATCATTCAAAGAAGATAAGTATTCGGCATCATTTCAAAAAAAATAAAACCTACAAATTGAGTTTTAATTACGAAGCTTCGCCTAAAAAAGCATTGTATTTTATCGATTGGAACAATAATGAGGGCAATAAACAGATATGGACGCAAGGGCAGGGTAAATACACTAGTAATTGGCTGCCCAGTTTCGATGATATGAATGAAAAGGCAGAATTCGATCTGGCCATTAGTTTTAACAAAGATTATAAAGTTATTGCCAATGGAAAATTGATTGATAAAATTGTTCAGGAGGATTCGATTACTTGGCATTACGATATGCAGGCGCCCATGTCCAGTTATTTGGTGGCATTGGCAATAGGGAAATATAACAAACAGATAACGTATTCGGCAAGCCATGTGCCTTTAGAGCTGTATTTCTATCCGGAAGATACCCTAAAAGTTGAGCCCACATACCGCTATACCAAGCAGATGTTCGATTTCTTGGAAACCGAAATAGGAGTTGCTTATCCATGGCAAAATTACAAACAAATTCCGGTCAAGGACTTTATGTATGGTGGTATGGAAAATACGGGAACTACCATTTTTGCAGATGGTTTTGTTGTAGATTCCATTGCGTTTGCCGATAAAAATTACATAAATGTAAATGCCCACGAACTGGCGCACCAATGGTTTGGTAATTTGGTAACAGCAAGTTTGGGCAAGCACCATTGGTTACAAGAAGGTTTTGCTACGTATTATGCACTTTTGGCCGAACGTGCGGTTTTTGGAGAAAATTATTATTATTGGCGTTTATACGAGTATGCCCGAGAATTATTGGAGCAGGATAAAAAAGGGGCGGGAACACCGCTTTTAGATCCAAAGGCTAGTAGTGCTACTTTTTATAAACGTGGCGCGTGGGTACTACATATTTTACGTGAAAGGGTAGGTGATGGCGTTTTTAGGGCAGGTATTATGGAGTATTTAAAAAAATATCAATTTAAAAATGCCGAAACTACCCATTTTATAGCAGAAGTTGAAGCGCTGTGTAATTGCGATTTGTCTAATTTTGTTGAGATTTGGTTGAAAGATGATGTTTTTAATTACAATTTGGCTTTGGAAAGTTTGAAAAAATCAGCATTTATAAATGAATATTTAATGGTCGATTGCGAGATTTATACCTCAAAATGCGCCGATTACCTAAGCTCCGGGATTTCGGATGAAGCTAAAATAAAAATAGTAGGTCAGATATCAGAATATGTAACGAAAGCTGATTTTGATAACGGTTTAAAGGTGCGTCAGGCCATAGCTCAATCTTTAAATAAAATTCCGCAGGAATTAAAATTTGAGTACGAATCGCTCTTAAACGATGCCTCGTACATCACGAAAGAAACTGCTTTGTATAATCTTTGGAGTAATTTTCCGAAGGAACAGTCAAAATATCTAAACCAAACCAAGGGCATACAAGGTTTTAACGATAAAAATATACGAATGCTTTGGCTGGCATTGGCTTTGGTTACAGATGGTTTTGAGGATGGAAACAAAAACCGGTTTTACAATGAACTTTTAAGTTACACTTCTTCAAATTTTGCTTCGGAAATTAGGCAAAATGCTTTTCAATACTTAAATTTAATACAAGCTTGCAATGATACTTGTGTTGAAAACTTAAAACAGGCAACAACACATTATAATTGGCGGTTTTCGCAATTTTCAAAACAACTTTTAAAAAAAATCCAGCAATAGTATATGAGAGCATTGGTAATTTCGGGTGGTGGTAGTAAAGGTGCGTTTGCGGGTGGTGTTGCCCAATACTTGATAGAAGAGTTAAAACGTGATTACCAATTGTATATCGGTACATCTACGGGGAGTTTGTTGGTGTCGCATTTGGCATTGAACGAAATACAAAAAATAAAATCGGTTTATACCAGTGTTAATAATCACGATATTTTTAATGTCAATCCTTTTGTAATCAAAAAAAAACATGGTTTGCATAATATAGGTATTAACCATTTTAATGTATTTATGAATCTTTTACGGGGCAGTAAAACCTTTGGCGAAAGCCATAACTTAAAAGCACTAATTAAACGTAATTTAACCGAAGATGAATTTTTAAAACTGAAAAGTTCCAATAAAGACATTATAGTAACGGTAGCCAATTTATCTACCAACGAAGTGGAATATAAATGTTTGCGTAATTTTAATTACGAAACATTTATCGATTGGGTTTGGATTTCCTGTAATTACACGCCTTTTATGTCGTTGGCAAAACGTAACAATTGCGAATATGCCGATGGTGGACTTGGCAATATGGTACCTATTGAAGAAGCCATAAACCGTGGTGCTACCGAAGTAGATGTGATTGTTTTGCAAACCGAAACGACACTATTTAACCGTTTGCCTTCCCGAAACCCATTTTCGTTAATGACCAATATGTTTACTTTTATGTTGGATAGGATTGAAACCCAAAATATTAGAATAGGGAAACATATTGCCGGAAGAAACAATACTATTATCAATTTTTATTATACACCAACTGTTTTAACTACCAATTCGCTTATTTTTAACAAGGAAAAAATGACCAAATGGTGGCAAAGTGGCTACGATTTTGCTAAGAACAAAAATAAAACTATAAATCCTATTAAGCATTGATTTATAGATAAAACAAAATAGTGTTTTGCATTTCACTTTAATTGCATATCTTAGTTTGCGTGGATTTTATAAATAAATATATCCAATACCTTTTGCCTCTTACCGATTGGCCTATGTTTGTCTTACTTATTGGAGGTGGGGTATTTTTGGTTTTTTACTCTAAGTTTTTACCCTATCGTTATTTTGGCCACGCCTTGGCTATTACTGCCGGTAAGTACAATGATAAAAACGCAAAAGGCGAGGTGAGCTCATTTCAAGCACTTTCTGCTGCTGTAGCGGCTACCGTGGGATTGGGCAATATATCTGGAGTGGCTATTGCGATTCACGATGGAGGTCCGGGTGTAGTTTTTTGGATCTGGATGACGGCTTTATTGGGTATGGTAATTAAATTCTATTCCTGTAGCTTGGCTATTATGTTTCGGGGTACCGATTCGGAAGGTAGGCTCCAGGGTGGGCCTATGTATTATATTGTGCAAGGCTTGGGAGCATGGGCTAAACCTTTGGCTATTTTTTTTAGTATATGCGGACTTTTTGGTTTTCTTGGTGTGTTTACTGCAAACCAATTTACCGATACCTTTATGGTAGTGGTAAACCCACAGGAAACTTTATTGGCCACCAGTTATTTCAATTGGAAATTAATTGTTGGTTTCTTTCTCGCTGCCATCACCTCGGTTGTTATTTTTGGTGGACTTTCAAATATTACAAGGGTAGCATCGACCATTGTGCCTTTTATGGTCGGAATCTATTTAATCGCAGTTCTATTGGTTATGGCGATGAATACCTCTCAAATTTGGCCGGCACTTAAAATGATTTTTGTTGAAGCATGGAACTTCGATGCTATGGTCTCCGGTGGATTTTGGGGTCTTGTAATTATTGGTGTGCGCAGAGCCATGTTCTCTAACGAAGCAGGATTGGGTAGCGCCCCGATGTACCATGGGCAATCAAAAAATAACAATCCGATAAAAGAAGGTCTTGTGGCTATGTTGGGACCGTTTATAGATACGATTATGGTATGTACTTTTACTGCTGTTGTGATTATTTTGAGTGGTGCTTATACAGAGGATATCAGTGGAATTGTAATGACGCTAAGTGCCTTTAAAAAGACGCTTTTTGGTTATGGCGATATCCTTTTGATGGTTATTGTTACTGCTTTTGCATTATCCACTCTGTTTACTTATTCGTACTATGGGGTAAAAAGCCTTTCGTTTTTAACCAATGCCAAGATTGGTAAGCTGTACAATGTTTATTTCGTAATTATGATTGTTTTTGCCGCTGTAGCTTCTTTAGAATTGGTTAAAAATTTAATCGATTTATCGTATGCCTTGATGGTTATTCCTAATATGGTTGCTGTACTGTGGTTGGCACCTAAAGTTAATAAGGCTGCAAAAAAATACACAAAAAATCTCACTTCTAATTGCCAAAATAAAAAATAAGGAACGTAAAAGAAATAGACTTGATTACTAAGAGCCTGTTTAAATTTATTGACTTAGGCACTTAATCACTAATATTTTTGATTAGACAAGGACTTGTATTAACCATTCTGATGAGAAGATTGTCAAAAATGTTCTCTTTCATAAAGCTTCTATTGAAGCGATAACA